>JBFMDQ010000001.1:0-162471 GCA_040753955.1 Nitrospirota bacterium
AGGACTACGGAAGTATAAAGGCTGTGGATAATGTTTCCTTTGTGATAAACAAAGGAGAGGTTTTCGGACTCCTCGGCCCCAATGGTGCAGGCAAAACCACCATTATAAAGATGCTCACTACATTGAGCAGGCCTGATTCAGGAGGATGCATGATCGATGGCTTTGATGTCATTAAAAATCCCTTTGAGATAAAAAGGCGTATAGGTGTTGTTCCACAGGAGAATAATTTAGACAGGGAGCTCACCGCCTATGAGAATCTGCTTATTTACGGGATGCTCCACGGCGTGAGGAATATCAAGAAGAAGATTCGAGAAGCATTAGAGATGGTTAATCTATGGGATAGAAGAGATTCAGTCGTTTCTAATTTTTCCGGAGGGATGCAGAGAAGGCTTCTCCTTTCAAGGGCCCTGCTGACAGAACCTTCTGTTTTGTTTTTAGATGAACCATCCATTGGTCTTGATCCACAGATCAGGCGGCAGATGTGGGATGTTATTAGAAAGATGAGGATAGATGGACGGACAGTCGTTATTACCACACACTATATTGAAGAGGCAGAGGCGCTGTGTGACAGGGTCGGCATCCTTTCAAGGGGGAGACTTATTGCCCTCGATAATCCTCAAAACCTCAAGGCAACGGTTGGTGAATATGTGGTTGAGTTTCTTGATGGAGACGGAAAACTTATACAACACATATGCAAAAACCGTGATGATGCCCACGAAACAGCAAAAACAGTAAGACAAAAGAGCGATGGCGTAACTATAAGGAGGTCTAATCTTGAGGATGTATTTATCAAGCTCACCGGAGAGCGTATAGAAACAAGAGAACGTGAAGAATATATAGAAACAGGAGAACTTATAGGATGAGACAAAATTTTCCATGGTATCCAATATTTCTAAGGGAGATGCTACTTTTTAGAAGAAAACTCCTGCGGTTAGGGTATCTCTTTTCAGCAATGGTTGTGCCGATAATCTACCTGATAGCCTTTGGACTTGGTCTTGGAAGAAGTGTCCGGATTCAGGGGACTGATTATCTCACCTTTCTTATCCCGGGCCTGGTCGCTATGAGTTCTATGAATAATTCATATACATGGGTGGCAAGTGCTTTGAACCTGAACAGACTTTATTTTAAGACCTTTCAGGTGTTTGTGCAGGCGCCAATCAGCCCTTCATCCATAATGATCGGGGAGGTGCTGGCAGGGATGGTGAAAGGACTCTTTGCATCTTTACTGATTATCATTGTCGGCTTTTTAACATCTCCGGGTTTTTCCATTACACCTATTTTTATGATTACTTTATTACTTAACTGTTTTCTCTTTGCGAATTTAGGGGTGATTACAGGGATGCTCGCTAAATCTCATGAAGATACCGCCACATATTCGAATTTCTTTATAATGCCAATGGCATTCTTCAGTGGGACTTTTTTCCCTGTGGATAAGATACCTGCTTTCATTAAATCAATTATTTACATTTTACCTCTCACGCACACAAATATTGTGATAAGAAAGGCTTACCTTGATGCAGAGGGATTAATCTCTCTTCTAACACTAATTGCCTATACAGGGGTGTTTTTTGTGTATGGCTCAAGACTTATTAAAAAATACAGTGAATAGGAGGTAACGATGAAGGTATTAACTATTATGTGGTCAAGCTATCTGCCTCTGATCAAAGAGGCTGCAGATACCCTGAATATTGAACTTATGGCTTATTCAAACAAACAGATAAACAGCCATCTCGACATAATCAAAAAAGTCGGCTCAGACATGCACAGAGCGGATTTAATAATTTTATACAGGACGAACGATGCATTCTGGGAAGAGATCGAGCAGGATTTGAAAGGATTAAAAGGGCGAGCCCCTATCGTGGTTGTCGGAAGCGACCCTTCACACTGGGCATTATCCACGGTAAGCCCTGAAGTCGTTGCGACGGTTTATAAATATATCCTTTTTAACGGAACTGAGAATCTCACTAATATGTTTAGGTATCTGCTCCACAATCTTTTTGATGGGTCAATAACCTTTAAAGAGCCCTTCGAAGTATCCTGGCAAGGCATATTCCATCCAGGTATGGACAGAGTGTTCAATTCCACTGATGAGTATCTTTATGAATATCATCGTTTGTTGTCTTTTACCCCCATGTCATACATAGGGATTCTTTATTTCCGTTCCAACTGGGTAACAGGAAATCTGGAAATTGAAAGGTCACTCATATCATCGTTTGAAAACAGGAAGGTAGGAATAATACCGGTTTTCCTTTATTCCCTGAAGGATGAAAGTATCGGAAATCTCAGCGGCGTTGAGGTTACAGAGAAGTTTTTATTAAAAGACGGGAAGCCGATTATTGATGGAGTTATAAAACTCACTATGTTTTTCCTTGGGAATTCAAAAGGCGATTTAAAGGCATCCGATGCGCCATTGGGCGTAGAGCTTATGAAGATGCTCAATATACCCCTTTTCTGTCCGGTGATTTCATATTACAAAGACAAGAAACAGTGGCTTGACGATCCGAAAGGGCTCGGTACACAGGTGGCGTGGAGCATGGCAATGCCTGAATTTGAAGGTGTTATCGAGCCTATGATAATTGGAGCTACCAGAGGAACGACAAGACCAGAAGAGGAATCTTATGAGGCAATCTGCGACAGGGTTGATAAGCTTGCAGAAAGGATTATCAGGTGGATTAATCTCAGGAAAAAGCCAAACAGCGAAAAGAAAGTGGCCTTTATACTCCATAACAATCCATGCGCATCAGTCGAGGCAACTGTTGGAGCCGGCGCACATCTTGACACGATTGAAAGTGTTGCTGACATTTTGAAAAGAATGAAGAAAGAAGGGTATCAAGTGAACCCTCCTGAGAATGGCAAGGCATTGATTGATGAGATTATGGACAAAAAGGCGATATCGGAATTCCGCTGGACTACAGTTGAGGAGATTGTGGATAAAGGCGGGGTGCTTGATTTCGTTGAAAAGGAAAAATATATGCAATGGTTTAATGAGCTGCCCGAGAATACACGGCAGCGGATGAACGAGGCATGGGGAGAACCTCCTGGAGAAGAAAAGGACGGCATTCCCGCTGCCATGGTTTATAATGATAAGATTGTCATAACAGGTGTAAATTACGGCAATGCAGTGGTATGTGTTCAACCCAAGAGGGGTTGCGCAGGAGCAAGGTGTGACGGTCAAGTCTGCAAGATACTTCACGACCCTGATGTCCCGCCGCCCCACCAATATATTGCAACTTACAAGTGGCTTTCGAAGGAGTTTGGTGTTGATGCCATAGTTCATGTTGGAACACATGGAAATCTTGAGTTCCTTCCGGGTAAATCAACAGGTCTGTCATCAGGATGTTTCCCTGACATAGGCGTCGATACAATGCCACATCTTTACATCTATAATGCAGATAACCCGCCTGAAGGCACTACAGCAAAGAGGAGAAGCAATGCAGTGCTTATTGACCATATGCAGACGGTCATGGTCAAGGGCGAACTTTATGGCGATCTGGAGCAGATAGATAGACTCCTTGAAGAGTATGAAAGATATAAAAATACAGAGCCAGCAAAGGCACACACCATCTCCCATATGGTTATGGATAAGGTAAAAAGTCTGAATCTGTTAGACGGTGATCTTGAATTAACGCACGATAATTTCAAAGATAAAGTAAGAGATATCCATGATAGGCTTACTGTTTTGAAAGATACTTACATCCCGAAAGGAATGCATATTTTTGGGAGACTGCCCGAAGGAGAGAAGCTGTCTGATTTTATATATGCGATAGTGAGATATGAAACTGCCCCTAATTCATTGAGAGGCATAGTATCACAAATTATCAGCAGAGAGGCCGGATTAACAGGAGATGAACTGAGCGAAAAGGTTGAGGAAGTTGCAAAAGGCGCTTGTAAAGATTATGTAATGAACGGGGTACTTCTCGATAAAAATATCGGGGATTTATTCACGTTACAACCTGATGAATTATCGATAATCAAAGATGTCGAAAAAAAGATTCATGATGTTATGCAAGGCGTTCTGGCTTCCGATGAAACGGCATCACTTTTAAACGGATTCAACAGCGGATATATTGAGCCCGGGCCCTCAGGGCTCATCACAAGGGGAAGAAGTGATATACTTCCCACGGGTAGAAACTTCTATTCACTTGACCCTCAAAGGATACCCACGCCTGCTGCATGGGAAATAGGGAAAAGCCTTGCAGAGAAGACGATTGAGAAATATCTGGAGGAAGAAGGCAGGTATCCGGAGAATATCGCCTTTTACTGGCAGTGCACCGATATTATGTGGTCAGATGGAGAAGGTATGGCACAGATGATGTATCTTCTGGGTACAAGACCTGTCTGGCAAAATAATGGGAGGCTTAAGGGATTTGAAATCATCCCCCTTAAAGAACTGAAGCAGCCACGGATAGATATCACAGTAAGAGTTTCAGGCATTACCCGAGATAATTTCCCTTCTTCTATAGAGTTGTTGGATGAGATAGTTCAGGCAGTTGCAATTCTCGATGAACCTCTGGAATGGAACTTTATTAAAAAACATACCTTAGAAAAGCTCGATGGTAAGTCCGCTTCTGACAAAGATGAACTCAGGAAGGCAACCTACAGGATATTTGCGAGCATGCCCGGTACATACCAGGCAGGCACCCAGCTTGCTGTGTATGCCTCGGCATGGAAGACAGAACAAGACCTTTCCGATGTGTTCCTTTACTGGAACGGCTATGCCTATGGAAAAGGGTCATTCGGTGAACCTGCACATCAGAGTCTGAAGGAGAGTCTGAAGACCGTAGAAGTTACTTTCAACAAGACAGTTACTGATGAATATGACCTCACTGGATGTTGTTGTTACTTCGGTACACACGGTGGAATGATAAATGCCGCTAAGGTTGTATCTGGCAAGGATATTCAAAACTATTACGGAGATACGAGGGAACAAGACAGGATATCTGTCAGAACCCTCTCAGAGGAGATAAGGCGTATATCGAGGGCAAAGATATTGAACCCGAAATGGATTGAAGGGATGAAGGAACACGGTTATAAAGGTGCTGGCGAGATAAGCAAGAGGGTTGGAAGGTTATACGGCTGGCAGGCTACGGCAAAGGCTGTTGATGGTTCGATATTTGATGATGTCGCACGGACGTTTATGATGAGTGAAGAGAATAAGAAGTTCTTTGAAGAAAATAATCCATGGGCACTGGAAGAAATAGCAAGGAGATTGATAGAAGCGGTAGAACGTGGTTTGTGGAATCCTTCTCCTGATGTCAAAGAAGCACTGAAACAGATATATGTCGAGATAGAAGGCTGGATTGAAGAGAAGATAGGAGACGTGAAAGGCGATTTCCAGGGTGGCAGCATCGATGTTGTTACAAAAGAAGAGATAGAGGCATGGAAGAAAAAGATGGAGGAGGTTCTGAAATGATATTCCCTTTTACAGCAATAGTCAAGCAGGATGAGATGAAGATGGGGTTAATTCTCAATGTAATAGACCCTTCTATCGGTGGCCTTCTGATAATGGGAGAAAAAGGGACTGCAAAGAGCACTGCTGTGAGGGCACTTGCTGATCTTTTGCCAGAGATAGAGGTGGTAAAAGGCTGTCCATTTAATTGTGATCCTGATGGCTTTCTCTGCAGTGAATGCAGAGAGATTTTGAAAAACGAAGAGCATCTCCATCGAGAAAACAAAAACATGAAGGTAGTGGAACTTCCCCTCGGCATCACGGAAGACAGATTGGTCGGCACACTCGATATAGAACATGCCCTGAAAAGAGGTGAGAAGAGATTTGAACCTGGGATACTTGCTGATGCAAACAGGAATTTCCTCTATGTAGATGAAGTAAATCTGCTTGAAGACCATATTGTGGATCTACTGCTTGATTCTGCTGCAATGGGTGTCAACACTGTTGAACGGGAAGGCATATCTTTCACACACCCTGCAAGATTCATCCTTGTGGGGACGATGAATCCTGAAGAGGGCGAGCTGAGACCACAGTTATTAGATAGATTTGGCCTCTGTGTTCACGTAACATCTATACATGATAAGGAGTTGAGGATGGAAATATTGAGACGAAGGGCAGCTTTTGATTCAGATCCTGCGGGGTTTTCAGCAGAATGGGCTTCTGAGCAAAAAGAACTTTCGGGAAAGATCATAAAAGCAAAAAACTGTCTCAATGATATTAAGGTTTTGGATGATGTCCTGGAGAAGATCGTCGAGATAACATCATCTCTTAATATCGATGGTCACAGGGCTGACATTGTAATCATGAAAGCTGCAAGGGCTTTATCAGCATTTGGAGGTGAAGATTCTGTAGAGATTGAAGATATCAGGCATGTTGCACAATTTGCATTAAGCCACAGGTTGAAGAGGTTACCTTTTGAGGAGATTGGCAGGGAGAGGGAAAAACTTTATGCCATACTGTCGGAGATATAATTTATGAAACAACTGTCCTTCACCAATTTTGTCGGACATGAAGATGCAAAACTGGCATTAATATTAAATGCCATTGACCCGATGTGTGGCGGAGTATTATTTGTTGGTGAAAAGGGTTGTGGCAAATCAACACTTTCAAGGCTTTTCAGAAACCTGCTGCCAGAGGAAATGCCATTTGTAGAGCTCCCCCTGAATGTTACCGAGGACGTCCTTCTCGGAAGTATAAATATTGAAGAAACGATAAGGAAAGGGAGAAGGGTTTTCGAGAAAGGTATCCTTTGCCGTTCTGACGGAGGCGTTATATATATTGATGATGTCAATTTACTCCCTCCCGAGATAGTTTCGCTAGTTTTAGAGGTACAGAGTCGTGGAGAAAATATAATCGAGAGGGAGGGTCTTACATTGAGGCACCCATCGAGGTTTATTCTCATTACAAGTATGAACCCTGAAGAAGGGACTTTATCATCACATCTGCTTGATAGGTTTGGCATGTGCGTTTTATGGGAAGGCCTGAAGGAGAAATCTCATAGGATCGAGATTATAAAAAAAGCGATATCTGATAACTTCGATCTCGAGAAAGATAGTCATCTGAGGAATAAGATTGCCGACTGCCACTCTCGTATTGATGATATAGCTGTCCCAGAAGAGATTAAGGATTATATTGCCACTTGTTGTATTGAAAACCTTATTTCCAGCCATCGGGGGGATATCTTCTTATTCTATGCATCACGTGCATATGCAGCGTTTTGCAATGATAAGGAGGTAATACAAAAACATGTAGATGAGGTATTGCCTCTTATTCTCATGCACAGAAGAAGGATTCTTCAACAGTTAGAAGGGCAAAGAGAACATCAGCAAGAAAAACATCATACAGAGCGTGATGAAAAACCGGATAATCAAGACCAGAATGATAGAAATTCACAGACCGATAATCCCCCACCCTTGAGAGAGCAAAAGGGCTATTCAGAAGGATTAAACAATTTGAATGGTCAGAATAAGGAATCAAGTCCAAAAGAGGAGGTCTTTGAACCCGGCAATCCTTTTAAAGCAAGGAGATTTTTCTTTAGAAAGGACAGGTTAAATAGGGCTGCTTCAGGCCGGAGGACAAAAACAAAATCAAAGGATGGTGGTGGAAGATACGTGAAGAGTATTCTGAAGGCAAATCAAGACATAGCAATTGATGCTACTCTAAGGGCTGCAGCACCCTTTCAGAAGTTAAGGGGCAGGAAAGAGATGCTTTTAATACACGATGAGGACTTGAGGTTTAAACAAAGGGAAAAGAAGATGGGCCATCTTGTTATCTTTATCGTTGATGGCTCAGGCTCGATGGGCGCACAGAAAAGGATGATAGAGGCAAAGGGAGCCATAAAATCTTTACTTATGGACTGTTATCAAAAACGCGACAGGGTCTCTATGATTGTTTTCAGGAAAGATAAGGCCGAGGTCATACTTCCTCCAACATCAAGTGTCGAAATGGCTTCAAGAAGATTGAGGGAAATTCCAGTTGGAGGTAAAACCCCTTTGACAGCAGGACTTCTTGAGGCATATAAACTTATCAGACATGTTTCCATCAAATCACCTGAAACAAGATTCCTTCTATTACTTATTACTGACGGCAGAGCTAATCAGCCTATTACAGAAGACTCTGTCGGGGAAGAGATAAAAAAGATGGCACAACTTCTCGGTGAATTAAAATGTACAGACTTTATTGTCATCGATACCGAGGATAAGAGCAAATTTATAAAAACAGACCTTGCTCTACAGGTAGCATTGGAAATTGGAGCAGATTACTACACGATAGATGATTTAAAAGCTGACTATCTTGCGGACATTGTACAGGGTAAGAAATCAGAACTTTTTGGAGTATAATGCTTAAAATCAGCGCCCCCTATCTAACCGATATTATTCATAAACTATTGTTACAAAGACAGGATATAGTTATGTCTCCGAGAATGCGGTAATCCTGCTTGTTGATCTAATAAGAATCATGTGTATTGACACGAATAGCAGGCTGAGACAAAAACCCTGACAACCTCAGAAGAAAAAGGAGGAGTATTCGGCAGGTATTGACAATCTACATAGCAGGGCTTTTGCCTTTTCAGACATCCTGTCTGAAACTATCGGCAAAAGAATCCGCTCCAATACTATACCTGTCTCATTCTTGTGGTTTAACCGTTAAAAATTTATGAATTAAGTGGGCTAAATAGAAAGATGTGCTAAAATGTCGAATGTCCGACATACTCAAGATATCTCTTATCTTCGTAATCATTTTATTTCTCCTCAGAAAAAGGCTGGATATCGGTTATGTCATGCTCATTGCTGCATCCCTGTTGTTTCTGCTCTATCAGATGTCCCTCCCCTCGATATGGAAGACCTGTAAGGATGCTGCCCTGAATAGTGTGACTATAAAACTAATCCTCGCCCTGTCTTTTATCCGAATCTTCGAGAAGATACTAAGAGAACACGCTGTCCTTTCCCAGATGATGGACGCAGTAAAAGCAATCTTCAAAAACAGAAAGGTTGTCACCGCAAGCATGCCCCTTCTCATAGGACTACTCCCTTCTGTCGGAGGTGCCTATTTTTCTGCTCCCATGGTGGATGAGGCTACCCGAGATACTAAGATGAGCCCTGAGGAAAAAGGTTTTATTAACTACTGGATGAGACATCCCTGGGAATATATACTTCCCTTATATCCAGGTATTCTCCTCGCATCAGCCGTTTCGAAGATTGAGCTCCATAAACTGATTACCGTGAACATCGTGTATACAGTCTTTATACTGATAACTGCGGTTATCTTCGGCATGCATGGCATCAGGGGAGTGGTAGAGACAAAAGAGAGGCTATCAAAAAAGGGGCTGTGGAGCTTTGCACCCATAACATCTGTCCTTATGCTTGTTTTCATATTACATATAGAACTTCACTATGCATTGATTGCTGTCGTCGTTGTTCTTCTCTTCTTTTATCGATACAATCTAAGGACTATCCTTCCCTGCCTGAAACATGGTTTTTCTCTCGATGTAATTATCCTTATACTCAGCGTGATGCTCTTTAAGGAGGCTATGGAGGCCTCAGGAGCAGTAAAGAACGTGAGTCAGTCTTTCATGAAGGAAGGGATTCCTGTCTTCCCCATCCTTTTCCTCCTCCCCTTTATTACAGGCCTGCTTACAGGCCTGACCATAGGGTTTGTAGGAAGTACTTTTCCTCTCTTGCTGAGCCTGGGTAATACATCCCTAAGTGCAATATCCTTTGCTTTTGCCTCCGGATTTTTAGGAGTTCTCCTTTCGCCAGTTCACATATGTCTTATACTAACGAAGGAATATTTTAAGGCTGACTTATGGGGAATCTATAAAATGATGATACCTGCTGTTATCATTGTCTTCTGCGGAGCGATCGTGGAGTATATGATACTTAAATAACCAATCATCAATAAACAAACTATTTACATTGTCATTGCGAGCCGAAGGCGTGGCAATCTCGGTTCTCTTGGGATTGCTTCGGCTGACTTTGTCAGCCTCGCAATGACATTCATTTAATGCGTTTATATTATGTTTGGTTATTGGTTGTTGAATTATTGGTTATTATTTGGTTATTGTGATTTAGTTATTGGGTATTTTCCCTATTATCCTTTGATAACCCCGATTGGCCTGAGCCTTGCAACCTTTTTTGAAATACCTGCATTGTGAACAACATCAACAACATTTGATATATCCTTATATGCCTCAGACATCTCCTCTGCGAGGGTCTCCCTTCCAGCAGACCTGACTATAATCCCCTTATCCTCCATCTCCCGCCATATGGCGCGCCCCTTCGCCTTTCTGATCGCCTGATGTCTCGACATTACTCTCCCGGCACCATGACATGTTGAACCAAAGGTCTCCTTCATAGCCTTTTCTGTTCCGAGAAGTAAAAAGGATACCCTTCCCATATCACCAGGGATTAAGACAGGCTGGCCAAGGGCTCTATAAATCTCTGGCAGCTCTGGATGGCCTGGAGGAAAGGCCCTCGTTGCACCTTTTCTATGAACTATAAGCTTCATCTTCTTGCTATTAACCACGTGCTCTTCTATCTTTGCGATATTATGTGCAACATCGTATATCAGGGTCATACCCAGTTCTTTCGGCGAGATATTGAATACCCTCATAAAGACCTCTTTTGCCCAATGCATGATACACTGCCTGTTTGCCCAGGCATAGTTGGCAGCAGCCCTCATTGCGGACAGATAATCCTGTGCCTCAGAGCTCTCATAGGGTGCGCATGCAAGCTCTTTATCAGGCAATTCTATCTTGTATTTACTAACAGCCCTCTCCATGATCTCAAGAAAATCAGTGCATACCTGATGTCCAAACCCACGGGAACCTGTATGTATCATCACAGTAATCAGATCATTAAAAAGGCCAAGGCCCGCAGCAGCCTTTTCATCATAGATCTCATCAACATACTGAACTTCGAGGAAGTGATTGCCAGAGCCTAACGTGCCCTGCTGCGCCCTCCCCCTCTCATATGCCTTTCGACTTATCAGGGAGGGGTCTGCTCCATCAATACACCCTCCTGATTCTATTCTCTCAAGATCTCCAGCATCACCAAGGCCTTGTTCAACAGCCCAGCGTGCACCGTGAATAAGGAGCCTTCCTTCATCTTCTGGGCTGAGACGGATTTTCCCTTTTGAGCCGACTCCTGATGGGATTTCATTGTAAAGGATGTTAACAAGCTCCTTAATTCTCGGCAAGACAATTTCCTTTTTTAAATTGCTCCTTAAGAGGCGGACTCCACAATTAATATCGTAGCCAACACCACCCGGTGAGACGATTCCGTCTTTTAGATTAAAGGCTGCCACACCGCCTATGGCAAATCCATATCCTGTATGTATATCCGGCATTGCGAGAGAGGCCCCTACAATTCCTGGAAGGATAGCAACATTTGCCACCTGGTCTATGGACTGGGTCTCGAGTTCCTTCTCAAGAAGGTCATCAACATAGATAATACCCTTAACCCCCATCCCCGGCTTGTAATCCAGAGGGACCTCTATCTTTGTATCATCAATCCTTCTGAGTTTCTCTAAGGCCATTTTGCCCTTTGTAGAATGTCAAATTACAAATTTCAAATGCCAAAAACTTGGATTTTGGAATTTGGTATTTATAGTAAACGACATTTAAAAGTTGTCATGGTTCAACAAGCTCACCATGACAAGTCACCCTGAGCCCTCGGCCTGAGCTCGGGCCGAAGGCTTGTCGAAGGGTGACTATTTACTTATATCGTTCACTATAGTTTCTATTATATATCAAAGATAACATCAATCTCCCACTTATCATCCTTCTTTTCCACCCTCAGTCTGTGATATGTTGCTGCCTTTACCAGTAATTTTCTTTCATGCCTCTCAGGATCAAAGTCCTCTCCAGATATAGTGGCTTTAAGCTTACAGGCCTGCAAGCTGTTAAGCTGGGCAGCCGGGGGGACCAACTCATCAATGATAATTTTTTTACCTATAAAACCGTAGGCATCAAAATGAAAAATGAGCTCATTAAGCCATGAGACAAGGAGTCCCTCCATTGAATCACTTTCGGTAAAGACATCAATTGTTTTCTCCTCTTTAAACGCATCGAGATTGGTAATGAAGCTGTACATCCCGATTGCAGCACTTATGAATGCTTCCTCCAGGCTTTCTCCATAGGCCCTGAGGCCTATATCACCTGATATATCAAGGACTTCAAACTTCTGCATATTCTCAAAATTCGAAATTCTAATCTCGAAATCCTAAACAAATTCAGAATTCAAATGTTCAAAAACATTTGTTTTGTGTTGTTTTGAAATTTTGATTTCTGTCATTTGATATTGTTTCGAATTTCGTATTTCGAATTTCGTATTTTTATTTTTTTGGTGTTTTTTTCGGCTCTTCCTTGGCTTCTGATTTTTCCTGCATCCCTTCTTTCTTCTCTTCTCCAGCGGCAAGTTTAGAGAGCGCTTCTCTATTTATTTCTACCTTATAGCTTTTCTTCAGCCCCTCTATATAAGAATCAAATACCTCTTTCTGTTTTTGTGCTGAAAGGTTTTGTGAGATGTGGTCCTTTATCTTTTCAAATTCGATTACCTGACCCACTTTCTTATCGGTGACCTTTATAATATGGTATCCAAACTTCGTCTTTACGGGTTCGCTTATTTCACCAGGCTTCAGCCTGACCGCCGCTGCCTCAAACTCGGGGACCGTCTGGCCTCTCGAGAGAAATCCCAGGTCTCCACCGTTTTTTGCCGAAACAGTATCAATAGAGCTTTTCTTCGCAATTTGGGCAAAGTCTTCACCCTTCTTCAGCCTCTCTAATATCTTTTTTGCCTCTTTTTCTGTCTTCACGACTATATGGCTTGCCCTAAGCTGGCTGACGGGAGTAAAATCCTCCCTGTGCTTTTCATAGTAATCTTTGACCTCCTGGTCCGAGACCTTCGCCTTTGACTCTATCTCCTTTTCGAGGAGTAGACCTATGAGTGTGATTTTTTTAAACTCTTCGACCTTTTTAAAGTACTCAGCATCCTTATCAAGACCCTTTTTTGATGCCTCCTGATAGAGAAGCTCTTTCTTTACGAGTTCATTGAGAAACCTTTCCTTTCCTTCACTACCCTCAAACATCTTCTGTGCAAAATCAGGCAGGTTCTTGAGTTCTTTTTCAAGATCGGTCTGTGTTATTTTTACATTGCCAACCTTTGCAAGGTATGGCCTCTTCTGTTCTTCTTTTTTTGCACATGTAACAAATACAAAAAGTAGAGGAATAGTCAGTATTAAAATTAAAACCGCAACTTTTTTCATTAAATCCTCCTGTTTTTATTATGATATTGACTGCCTCTGCCTCCTTCTATTAACTGCCACTCCACACTGTCACATTTTTATTGTTCATAAGAGATTATATATTAACGTGAGAGTTTTTTGACACGTAAAAATTTTTATGATAAACTACCACAGCTTTTAAGGTCTTTTGATGAAATGGAAAAATCGGATAGGCTATTTAAAAGAGCATGTGAGCTTATCCCGGGAGGAGTCAACAGTCCGGTCCGGGCATTCAGGGCAGTCGGAAGAAACCCGATATTTATTGACAGGGCTAAGGGTTCAAAGATTTATGATGTTGATGGGAATATTTATATAGACTATGTCCTCTCATGGGGCCCCCTGATACTCGGACATTCCCATCCAAAGGTTGTAGGAGCATTGAAAAAGGCTATAGAGAGGGGTACCAGCTATGGTGCCCCTACCCCCTTAGAGATTGAACTCGCAGAGCTCATCCTTGAAGCCTATCCGTCGATGGAAAAGGTAAGAATGGTAAATTCAGGCACTGAGGCAACAATGAGCGCCATCAGGGTTGCGAGAGGATTTACCGGAAGGGATAAGGTTATCAAGTTCGAGGGATGCTATCATGGCCATGCTGATGGACTGCTTGTCAAGGCTGGATCAGGTGCTACCACCTTTGGAGTTCCTGATAGCCTTGGGGTACCAAAGTCCTATGCCAGAAATACCATAACCCTTCCCTTTAATGACGGAGCAGCACTGAAGAAAGTAATTACTACTGAGTGGAAAAACATTGCATGTGTAATAATCGAACCAGTAGTTGGAAATATAGGCTGTGTCCTCCCGAGGCCACCATTTCTTAAAACACTGAGAGAACTCACAGAGAAGCATGGAATTGTCCTTATCTTTGATGAGGTGATGACAGGCTTCAGAGTGGCCTACGGTGGCGCACAGGCATACTACGGTATCAAGCCTGATATGACCTGCCTCGGTAAGGTTATTGGCGGCGGGCTTCCCGTTGGTGCCTATGGTGGGAAAAAGGAAATCATGTCTATGGTTTCGCCAGAAGGGTCTGTTTACCAGGCAGGTACCTTATCGGGCAACCCCCTCGCAATGACAGCTGGGATAGAAACCCTCAAGATTATTTCGAGAGAGGGCACGTATGAGAAGCTTGAACAGTTAGCAGGTCTTTTAGAAAAAGGACTCACCGAAGCAGCAAAGAGGGCCAGGGTGAAGATAAAATGCTACAGGGCCGGTACGATGTTCTGTACCTATTTTACAGAAGCTGATGTTGTTGACTATAAGACAGCAAGGACATCCGATACACCGAGATTCTCGAAATTCTTTTCAGGAATGCTTAAGAGGGGAATAAACATCGCCCCTTCTCAGTTCGAGGCAAATTTTCTATCCCTGGCACATACAGGAAGGGATGTGGAAAAAACGATAAAGGCCGCATATGAGGCGTTTAAGGAGTGTTAGGAGAAAAAGAGATGGTAAAAATACCGAAACAGCTCCTTCAGGCAAGCATGGTAGGGATCCAACTCGTGGTCTCAACCATCATCGGAGGTGCAATAGGATACGGACTTGATTCTGCCATGGATAAGTGGTTTGGTATACGCACCTTCCCCTTCCTCTTCCTTATCTTCCTGATACTCGGTATCATAGCAGGCTTTAGAGAGCTTTTCAAGATGGCAACCAGAAAAGAAAATGAATCTGATAAAAAGGACTTATAGGCAAGTAATCATCATTCTCCTGCCCTTGTCAATCCTTTCAGCATTTATCGAGTGGAAGAGGCTTCCCCTAAGTATTCTCCTTGGGGGTATTCTCGGACTCCTGAATCTCAAGGGCCTTGCAAGGGGGGTCGAAGGCCTAGTCGGGACACACAGGCCGACAGGAAAGCTCCTCTTCCTGAGTCTTCTGAGGCTGTCTATGCTCGCCCTTATTCTGACCATCCTTGTCATCTACAGGCTGGTAAACATCTTAGGCATACTCATAGGCTTCACCATTGTTTTTATCTCGCTAATGATAGAGGGGCTGAGGTACGTGAGAGGTGGAAAGCATGATAGAGCTTAATTTCTCGAATATAATGGAAGAGGTAATCGGTGTTAGAGGGCTTTCAAAAAAGATATTAGAAAATTTCAAGGAAAAAGTAGAAGAGGCACACGAACAGATACGGGACAGGCTCTGGCCTCAGCTTGCATTCATAGACCTTCCTTCTCAGGATACCTCTGAGATAAAAAAGATTGCACAGGAGGTCAGGGAAGAATCAGAAAATTTCCTCATCCTCGGTATCGGTGGCTCTGCCCTTGGTCCAAGGGCACTCTTAGAGGCATTGAGTCCATTCCATAACTTCACAAAAAGTCCTAAGGTGTTTATCTATGATAATGTTGACCCGAAGACATTAAAACACATTCTCTCCCTGATAGATTTAAAAAAGACCTCCGTCAATGCGATATCAAAGTCAGGTAGCACTGCCGAGACAGTGGCGTCCTTTATGTTCCTTTGGGATGAGATGAAAAGGGTGCTCGGAAATAATGCATCGAAGAGATTTATTGCCACAACAGATCCCGAAAAAGGGAACCTCAGGACCATTGTTGGTAGGGAGAGCCTGAAATCCCTCCCAATACCCCCGGGGGTTGTTGGGAGATACTCTGTGCTGAGCCCTGTCGGGCTTTTGCTCGCAGAGGTCATAAGGATTGATTCAGATGAACTGCTCATAGGTGCAAAGGATATCCAGAAAAGATGTTCCAACTCTGAGCTATGGAAAAACCCCGTTTATCTCTTCGGGACACTCCTTTATCTTATGGATAAAAAAGAAGGCAGGACCATAAATGTAATGGTGGCATATGCAGACGGGCTCAAACCATTATCTGAGTGGTTCTGTCAGTTGTGGGCAGAAAGTCTCGGAAAACAGGAGGTCGGTCTTACGCCCTATCCCTCTGTTGGTGTCACAGATCAACACTCACAGCTACAGCTATGGATTGAAGGGCCCCAGGATAAGGTTGTGATATTTATCAGGATAAATGATTATGGTGTTGACATAAAAATACCCAATGTATTTAAGGATATGGAAGGTCTTAGCTACCTTTCAGGCCATACATTATCAGAACTTATGAAGGCGGAAGAAGAGGCTACGGAGATAGCCTTAGCAAAGGCTGGAAGACCGAACATGACTATCACAGTTCCAAAGATTGACGCCTATCATATGGGACAGTTATTCCATTTCCTCGAGCTCGCTACAGCCTTTACAGGATTTCTCTATGGTGTTAACCCCTTTAACCAGCCAGGGGTTGAAGAGGGCAAGAACCTCACTTATGGCATGATGGGAAGGAGAGGCTTTGAGGAAAAGAAAAAAGAGGTGGAAAACCATAGAGAGAAAAGGGCCTCTATTTATTTATTACCCTGATCGCCTTTCTATCATCCGCTGTTTTGAAGACACAGATTGAGGATTTGCCAGTACCCGCAGTTCCATACATGTAGTTGATGTTAATCCCTGCATCAGCAATCTTTTTTGCAACCTTCTGCAATTCCCCTGGCTTATTAGGCATCTCTACAGAAATAATATCCTCTTCCTTGATCTCAAGCCCTAATGGACCAAGGGCCCTCTTTGCCTTTGCATTTCTATCAGTGATTAGCATGAAGCATGCCTTGTCTTCCGCCTCATATGCATGGACGGCGTTGATATTGACCTTTGCGTCTGCGATTGCTGTGCTGATCTCTGAAAGCAATCCAACCCTATTCGGCATGGTGAAACTAAGTTGCCTTGATTTTTTTGCCTTTGCCATAACTCACACCTCCTGAAAGGTTTTTTAGAGTATTTTACAACATGGGATGGGAAAGTCAAGAGCTAAAAATACTTACTCCTCTGGAATTTTCATATGCCTTATGATCTTTCCTTCACACATGTAGATGACCATCTCGGCAATATTTGTTGCATGGTCTGCAATACGTTCAAGGTATTTCGAGACATAGCTAATCCTCATTGCTCGTGGCACTGCGCTCGGATCCTGGATCATATAAAAAAGGAGTTCATTAAAGACCTGGGCATTTAAATTGTCTACCTCGTCATCCTTCTTTATTACTTCAAAGGGTAGTGTCGAGCATCCTGTTACAAATGCATCGAGCGAGTCTCTCACCATTTCCTGTGTAATCTCAGCCATCCTTGGTATATCTATATAAGGTTTTAACTGTGGTTCTTCATTCAGTTCGATCGCCCTTTCAGCAATATTTTCAGCAAGGTCTCCCATCCTTTCAAGGTCTGTCGTTATCTTCATGGCAGTGGTTATGAATCTCAAATCACGAGCTTTTGGCTGCCTGAGGGCAATAAGCCTTATACATTCTTCATCTATCTCTACATCCAAGGCATTGATCTGGCGGTCCCTTTCAATAACTTTTCTTGCAAGGTCACTATCCCTCTCCACGAGGGATCTCACAGAATCGCGTATGGCCGTTTCGACCATAGAACCGAGCTTCAGAACCTTCTCCTTTAATGCCCCTAATTCCTCATCAAAAATGGCCATTACAAAACCTCACTGTTAAAAATCCGAAATTCTAATATCGTTCGACTGAGCTCACGACGAAGTCTAAATTCTAAACAAATTCAAAATCTCAATATTCAAGTACAAAAACATCAGTTCGATTAAATCATATTGTTTTAAATTTTGGATTTTGGTCATTAGATATTGTTTAGGATTTCGTATTTAGAATTTCTTTTGCTATTCTCCTTCCGGAATCTCCATGTGCCTGATTATCTTCCCCTTGCACATGTAAATAACCATCTCTGCAATGTTAGTTGCATGATCAGCAATCCTTTCAAGATATTTTGCAATATAAGTCCTCTTTACCGCTATCGGTATAATCTTCGGATTCTTAATCATGATGGCCGTTAGCTCATTGAAGTTCCTTACTGTGAGATCATCCACCTCATCGTCCCTATTTATAACCTCATAAGGCAGTTTCGTACATCCTTTCAGAAAGGCATCGATGGTGTCTCTCACCATTCCCTGCACAATCTCGGCCATCTTCGGTATGTTAACGTAGGGCTTTAGCAGAGGCTCTTCGATTAACTCTATTGCCCTTTCAGCAATATTGACGGCGAGGTCTCCCATCCTTTCAAGGTCTGTGGTAATTTTCATGGCTGTAGTTATGAATCTCAGGTCCGTTGCCATGGGTTGCCTGATGGCAATCAATCTTATGCACTCTTCATCTATCTTTACCTCGAGGGTATTGATCAGGTGGTCTCTCTTAATTACCTCTTTTGCGAGGTCATTATTTCTCTCGATTAAGGAATTTACAGAATCGCGAATAACTGCCTCAACCATACAGCCGAGTTTTAAGACCTTTTCTTTTAAAGCATTTAATTCTTCATCAAAAATAGCCATTATCCGAACCTTCCCGTGATGTATTCCTCAGTGAGTTTGTTCTTGGGATTAACAAATATTGTATTGGTATCTCCAAACTCTACCAGTTCCCCTAGATACATATATGCAGTATAGTCAGACACCCTTGCTGCCTGCTGCATGTTGTGTGTCACAATAACGATTGTATAACTTTTTTTCAAATTTAAAAAAAGTTCTTCAATCTTTAGGGTAGCATAAGGGTCTAAGGCTGAACAGGGTTCATCCATAAGCAGGATGATTGGCTCTACAGCCAGAAGCCTGGCAATACAAAGGCGCTGTTGCTGCTCAAGGGTCAAATTAGTGGCTGATACATCAAGCCTATCTTTCAGTTCTTCCCAGAGACCAACAGCGGAAAGTGATTTGACTACCACAGCTTTTAATGTATCTTTTGGTGTCTTAAATAAGCCATGAACCCGCGGCCCGTAGGCTACATTGTCGTAGACAGAAAGTGGAAAGGGATTTGGCCTCTGGAAAACCATGCCAACTTCTTTTCTTAGTTGGATGAGATTGATATCTCGACTGTAAATATCCCTGTCATCAATTAACACCTTTCCGGTAATTCTCACACTTTCAATGAAGTCATTCATACGGTTCAAACACCTCAAAAGGGTTGACTTCCCACATCCTGAAGGTCCGATTAGGGCAGTGATTTTCTTTTCTTCTATAGAAAGATTATTATTCTTTAAGCAATGGAAATCTCCATAAAAAAGATTCAGGCTCTCTATGGTAACCTTACTCAAAGGGCTATCTCCGAATTAGCCGAATCTTCCTGATATATAGTCATCGGTGCGCTTATCTTTAGGGATGGTAAAGATTTCATGTGTGCTCCCATATTCTACCAGTTCACCCATGAGGAGGAAGGCCACATTGTCAGAGGTTCTGGCTACCTGCCAGGTATTATTACTGACCAGAACAATGGTATAGCTTTTTTTCAGGCTTTGCAAGGCTTGTTCTATCTTTAATGTGGAGATAGGATCAAGTCCATAAGTAGGCTCATCTAAAAGGATGATTTCTGGTTCCATAGCCAGTGTTCTGGCGATGCACAGGCGCTGCTGCTGTCCTCCGGACAACTTCATTGCCGATTCGTTGAGTCGATCCTTAACCTCATCCCAGAGTTGAGCTAATCTCAGGCTTCTCTCCACCAACTCTTCTAACCTCCTTTTGTCTTTCGTGCCATGAATCCTGGGGCTATAGGCAAGATTTTCAAAAATAGAACGGGGCAAGGGGACAGGTTTGTCAAATACCATTCCTACCTTTGTTCTCAATGTATCTATGTTGAGATCAGGACGTAAAATGTTTTCACCATCAAGAAAAACCTCTCCATCAACACGAATATTAGGGATGAGATCACACAAGCGGTTAAAAACCCTCAGGAGCGTTGTCTTTCCGCTCTTTGCAGGCCCCATGATCCCAAGGATACTATTGGCCTCAACCGTTAGATTGAGATCTGACAGTACCTTGTGATGGTTATAATAGAAGCTCAGGTTCTTGACCGCAATCTTTGCTGACATGACTCACCTACATACATTATCACATTTTTCTGAGAAATTGCCGCATGATGTAATAAGCACTGAGGTTAATAAAAAGAATGGAAAGGATTAAAATAGCTGCTGTCCCATAGGCATTGGGCATAGATATTCCCTCCCTTGCCAGGATATAAAAATGGACAGCCATTGTTCTCCCGGAATCAAAGAATGATTGTGGAAGCCTGAGAGAAGAGCCAACGGTAAAGATAACCACTGCTGTTTCCTCAATGCATCTTGCAACGCCTAAGACTATCCCGGTAACAATTCCTGGGAGGGCACTGGGTAAAACCACCTTGGTTACAGTCTGCCATCTGGTTACCCCTAAAGAAAAACTCACCTCCCTCAGTTCATACGGTACAGCCTTTATTGCCTCCTCACTCGTCCGAATTATCGTTGGAAGGAGCATAATCGACATGGTCATCCCTCCAGATAGGATGGACCACCCTAAGCGAAGGGCCATCACAAAGAAGGCAAACCCGAATAACCCCAGGATAATGGAAGGGATACCGGCCAGACATTCCGTTCCGAAACGGATGACGTGGGTAACCCGGCTCTCTCTGGTATATTCTGTGAGATAGATAGCTGCACCAATCCCCAGGGGTACAGCGGTCATGAGGGAGACGAAGATAAGGTATAAGGTGCACACGATAGTAGAAAAGATTCCACCAGAACGGCCCATATCTACTGGATTTGAAGTCAGAAATTCAAGGGTTATCTGTGGTAGCCCTTTGATGGAGATAAAGCAGATAATAAAAACCAATATACCTATAGTAAAACCAGTAAGGCTCCAGAGCTGTGCCTTGACCACGCGCTGTAAAAGAACAGGGTTTATTCTCGTCGCCATCTCTTTGTGATGATATTAGCCGAGACATTAAAGACCATAATAAAAATGAATAAAACAATGCCCGTGGCAAAAAGGGCCGCTCTATGGTCACCTGCTGCATATCCCATTTCTAAGGCTATGTTGCTTGTCAATGTCCGCACCGGGCTTAAGGGGGAGCTGGGAAGCTTCAGGGCATTGCCGGCCACCATGATTACAGCCATGGTCTCCCCGATGGCCCTGGCCATTCCAAGCATGATAGCAGTAATAATCCCCGAACGGGCTGCTTTTAAAATAACCATGCGGATGGTTTGCCAGTGAGTAGCACCCAGGGCAAGGGAACCTTCCTTATAACTATACGGAACTGCCTGAATAGCATCTATAGAAATGCTTGTGATAGTGGGTAAGATCATAATGGCAAGGATAATCGAACAAGCAAGAAGGGAAAGACCGGGGCCCCCTAAGTAATCTCTGATTAAGGGGACTAATAGAACAACACCCAAAAAACCATAGACAACAGAAGGGATTCCAGCCAGAAGCTCAATAGTTGGTTTCAAAATTCGCATCAATCGAAGGGGAGTGAACTCAGCCAGGGTAATGGCGCAGGATAAGGCCAATGGAACACCTATAATCAAAGCCCCTGTTGTTACAAATAAGGAAGAAACAATCATGGAAAAGATCCCAAAATAACCCTTGGTCGGGGCCCAGTGGGTGCTGAAGAGAAAATCCCCTAACCCTACCTTAAAGATAACAGGCATACCTTCTTTAAAAATAAATATAGCCATCAAAAGCAAGGCTCCAATAGCTGAGAAAGCCAAAAGCATCAATGTCTTTTCAATTAACTTTTCCTTCATAGCCCTCTAACGAATACCGACCAACCCTTCTCTTTCTAATATTTTCTGTCCTTCGGGGCTCAATACAAAATCTATAAAATCTCTGGCTAACCCATGTGGTTCTTCTTTGGTCACAAAGAGGAAAGGACGAGTAAGTTCATATCTTTTCCCCTTGATCGTTCCCAGGTTGGGTTCTACTCCGTCAATAGATAAAGCATTGACCCACTTATCTACAATGCCATAAGAGATATATCCGATAGCGTGAGGGTCATGAGCTATGATCTCCCTTACAGAACCATTTGAATCCTCAACTAAGGCCTCATCAGAAATAGGGACATCGTGCATGACCATCTCTTCAAAACCACATCTGGTTCCCGAACCCTCTTCGCGCGTGACGAAATGTATGCGTTTATGTACCCATCCCAGCTCAGACCAATATCTAATTCTACCAGCAAAGATATCTCTTAACTGACTAAGGCTTAGGTTTTGAATCTTATTTTTCGGGTGGGTTATTATGGCTATGCCGTCCCGGGCAATGACAATTCTTTTTAGATCTTTTTCTTCCTCCATCAATTCACGAGAACAAGTACCAATATCAGCCGCCTCACCTTTAACTGACCTGATGCCAGCAGTAGATCCTCCTCCTTGAACATTAATGATTACTCCCCGATGATGTTCCATATAGATCTCAGCCAATTTCTCGGCAAAGGGCTGAACAGAGGTTGAGCCAGCAATAGTAATAACTACTCCTTCTTTGTTTGAAGGCCTGCAGCCTAAGAGGGCTATTAGAAAGAAAAAAATCAGATAAAGGCGTAGGAATATCATCAATCTCCTATCTTTATAAAATACTATAAAATACCATTTCAATTATTAAAGTTATGTTATAGTTTTGTTAAATTTCTGTTACATATCCCATCTCCTGCATCTTGAGATTAATAAGCAACCTGCAAAGTTAGCTGCGCTCTTTTATCGTCAGATTTACCGGACTGCTTATAATCCACAGTATCATAATCAAGAAGAACCATATTTTTATGCTGTTTGTCTATATGATAAGCAACACCTGCAATATACCTTCTATTCTCGTCATTTTTTATATCATCATTTGGGTCAAAGAAATCATATCGGCCGATGATGCTGAACTTCTTATGAGGTTTTAATTCGGCAAAGAAGGAATAACCATCTTTATCATTCTCATCATTACCTTTTTGATTACCCTTGCCCCAATAATATTGGCCTGTTAAGGTAATATATTCATGCTCAAAGCTCGCAAATCCAAGGTTCACTCTCCAGTCAGGATCGGTGTCCTTATTCCCCTTTCCGGTTATCCCGAAGTAAGAGAACTGAAGTCCGGGAATAACGTCAGGTAGAGGCCTTAGTGTCAGTCTGCCTTCTAGGACCTTGTTTTCATTCTTTTCACTTGCATGGTATCCACCGCCATTATAAATTCCAAAAGACATACTTCCATAACGACCAGGATAGTAACTGCTTACCTTGTTCTTATAATCTTCGTTCATCTCCCCTCCAAACAAGGAGACAAATGTTAAACCTATGTCTGCTGAATTAAAGGTTTCATTCCGCTCGAGGAACATAGTGTCCTGGCAGCGGTAGAAATTCACATGCTCTTCATAGTCGAGCCACGGTATGTGAACGACTCCGACTTCAATGAAAGGTTTTGTGAAGAAGGCAAGATCCGGAAGATTAAACTTTCCATAGAGGTATTTAATCCTCACGCTGATAGACCCATCCAGACTGCTTCCGGCATCGGACACAGTTGTTATATCTGGAGTTATGCGGGCACTAAACCAAGGGGTAAACTCTTTATATACGTTTAAGTACCCCCGTTTCGCAACAAACTTACTGTATCCATCACCGCCCGTGGTATTCCCAGTTTCTCCATTCTGATAAGAGAGATACCACAAGTATCCAAATTTCCAACCTTTAAGTGTCTTAACTAACTTCTCGATTTCCTTCCCCTCTACAGGAACTGCCTCCTTTGCCTTCTCTACTATCTTCTCCTCAATTTTCTTCTCCTTTTCGACTTTTTCCCTCTCCATTTCCTCCATTACTGATATTGCGTCTTCTTTAGTAAGGACACCCCTTTCTACCAGTTTTTTGAGTATAGGGTTTGTGATTTCCGCAGCTATTGCAGTTTCCGTTAACCATAGAAAGCTGCAGAGCCCTAAAACCAAAACTAACAGTTTCATCATAATCTATCCTCCTTTCGATGAAATTATTAACACAACCCCGTTAAATGTCTTACGCTGTCACGCATGACTCGCCACTAATTTAATATTTGATTGTTAAAGGAGTATTAAGGCGAGATTAAATTCTGGTTACGGATAGAATTATGATTTTTACCTTGGTCCCCCCGCCCTGAGTGCTTTCGATCTCCATCTCCCAGCCGTGTGCCTTTACGAGATGTTTGACAATTGCAAGGCCGAGGCCTGTACCACCAAGCTCTCTTGAGCGCGCTCTATCGACCCTGTAAAATCTCTCACCAAGACGGGAGAGGTGTTTCCTGGGGATACCGATTCCCGTATCTTCGACAGAGATTTCTATGAAGTCCCTTTCTTCTGAAAATACACCCCCCCTTAATTCCCCCCTTACCAAGGGGGGGCACAGAGGGGTCACTTTCACTTTTACTGTTACTCCTCCCTCTTCTGTAAACTTAATTCCATTATCCACAAGATTCAGGAGTATCTGAATCAAGCGATCCCTGTCTGCTTTGATCTCCTGAAGGTCAGGAGATATCTCTTTTTTCAAGTAAAGTCCCTTGTTTTTTGCCTTCCCTCTTAGGGTTGCAAATACCGTATCAACAACATTGTCAAGATTCACATCCATTTTTTGTATTTTTATATCACCAAGCTCTATTCCCGAGAGCGTAAGTAAATCACTTACAAGAGAATCCAGGCGCTCACTGTGGGTTCTTATCGTCTCAAGGAACTTGCGTGTATTTTCTTTGTCATCAATCGCTCCTTCGAGAAGTGTTTCAGCAAAACCCTTTATTGCGGTGATAGGTGTCTTTATTTCATGAGAGACATTTGCTACAAAATCCTTTCTCATATCCTCAAGTTGTTTTAGCCCTGTAATATCATAAAATGTTAAAACTACCCCTGATACTCCCCCTTTTACTGAAAAAGGTGCTGCAGTGGCCACCAGATAAAGTTCTCTCGGGTGGGTAACTTCGATCTCTAAGGATATCGTCTCTTTGGTTTTAACCACCCTATCAATTACCTCCATAAGTTCTGACTTCCTCAGGGTCTCCATTAGTGTCCTACCTTCGATATTTGATTCGACACCGAAAAAGTTCTTGATAGCTGAATTACTTAAGAGTATCCTGCCTTTGGTATCTGTCAACATTAATCCGTCAGACATGTTCATGAGGATAGCCTCTATCTTATATTTCTCCTCCTCACCCTCTTTGAGCCTCATCTCGAAATTCTGAGCCAGATCATTGATATTCTTTGCAAGTTCTCCAATTGCGCCTTTTCCCTTCAAGAAAAGACTTTTTCTGAAATCTCCTGATGTTATCGAACCTGAGAATTCTGCTATCTCACCTATAGCCTTTTCTACCCGCTTGATTTCAAGAAGGCTAATAACGATGGTAGCCAAAAGTGCAGACAGTAAATAATATTCGATACCTGCCAGCAAAAAAGGAGAAAATATCAGATAGGCTAAAAGAATACTTTTTAATAATCCAGCCTTCACATCTTGCCTTCAAAATAGTAGCCTATTCCGCGCAAAGTCTTAATATACACTGGGTTAGTCGGGTCTTCCTCAATATGAGCCCTTAACCTCCTGATATGCACATCAACCGTCCTCGGTTCAACAAAAGCCTCATCACGCCATATCGCATCAAGGAGCTGATCCCGACTGAATACCTTTCCTCTCTTTTCAGCAAGATAAAGAAGGAGCTTAAACTCTGTTGCACTTAGTTTTACAGGCTTTCCTTTAATAGAAACTGTATATCTCTCTCTGTTTATTTCCAATTCTCCAATTTTCAGTATCTTCTCGGTTACAGGTTTTTCTGCTGACCTCCTGAGGACAGCTTTTACCCTTGCTACGAGTTCCCTGGGACTGAACGGCTTTGTCATATAGTCATCGGCCCCCATCTCAAGGCCGAGTATCCTGTCGACTTCTTCTCCCTTTGCAGTAAGCATGATAATGGGCAATCCTTCTGTTTTTGGATCGTTTCGTAGAATTCGACAGAGTTCCATACCCTGTAGCCCCGGAAGCATGAGATCGAGGACGATGAGATCATATCTGCCCTTTTTTATCTTATTAATGGCAACCTCACCATCTAAGGCTGAGTCCACAATAAAGCCTTCTTTCTCTAGATTATATGATACAAGCTCAACAAGGTCAGCCTCATCATCAACAACGAGGATATGTTCTGGAGTATCCATTACTTTTCAAAAGCTTGTTCTTGTAGCAGTTTCTTTATCATCTTATTATCAACTCCTCTATAGATTCTTACACTTCCGATCTTTTCAGGCAAAATAAACTTCAACTCCCCTGAAACCGCCTTTTTGTCAAGCTCCATGAATGAAAGGAGATGTTTTATATCTAAATCCGCTGGTATTTCTGAGGGGAGGCCGTATGAGTCGATAAGGGCCTTTATCCTCAATACCTCATCGTTATCAATAAAGGTGAGCATGCTGGAGAGCTTTGCCTCAAGGCACATACCTACTGCAACCGCCTCTCCATGGAGGTATCTTCTGTATTCCGTGACAGTCTCTATCGCATGGCCGATGGTATGTCCAAAATTCAAAATTGCCCTTAACCCTGACTCTCTCTCATCCCTCGATACAACCTCCGCCTTTATCTCGCATGAACGCTTAATGATATGCATTATTGACTTACTATCGAGATTAAGAATTTTGCTTCTCTCGGCTTTAAGGAAATTAAATAACTCCTCATCCCATATCACACCATATTTAATCACCTCGGCAAGACCAGCCAGTAATTCTTTTTTAGGCAGGGTTTTAGGTGTCTCCACATCAATCCAGACAAGTCTTGGCTGCCAGAAAGTCCCTATCATGTTTTTACCCAGCTTATGATTTACACCTGTTTTACCTCCAACAGAACTATCCACCTGAGCAAGAAGCGTTGTCGGGACCTGGATATAGGAAATTCCTCTCATATATGTAGATGCTGCAAATCCTGTTATATCACCTATAACTCCGCCTCCAAGTGCAATAAGTGCTGATGACCTGTCAAGTTTATGTTTAAGAAGCTCGTTATATATATGCTGCACCCAAAGAAGATCTTTATATTCCTCACCATCAGGCATAATTACAGTAAGTAGATTAAACCCTGCCTTCTTTACCGAGTCTGATACACATTTACCATAAAGTGAAAAAACAGTTGGATTACTCACTATGGCAATCCTCGGGCTCAGGCCAAAGGATTTAATACAATCCCCAATCCCCCGAAGGGTGTCACTTCCTATCGATATGTCATAGCTTCTTTCTCCGAGTTCAACCCTGATTTTTTCCATTTTCCCTTCCATCTCAATGACAAACTTTAATATAAAATTGATATGACATCTGAATTTGTTTATAACCTTTCAACTTTTAACTTCTCTATTATCTCCCCTGCTATTTGCAAAGGGGTCTTGCCCTCTGTGTCTACCATAATATCTGCCTTCTCATAAAAGGGCCTCCTATAATTTAATAGTTCCTTTACCCTTCCGAAAGGGTCTTCTACCTGAAGCAGGGGCCTATTACTATTATGGCTCGTCCTTTTGAGAATTGTCTCGGGTGTTGCCACAAGACAGACAATGACACCATTTTTCCTCATGACATCAATATTTTCCTGCTTTAATGCAGCACCACCGCCCGTAGAGATAATGACGTTTTTATTTTCAGAAACCTTTTTTATCATTTCCGTTTCTATCTCCCTAAACCTCGGCTCACCGAACTTTTTGAATATCTCATTAATGGTCATCTCCTGGGATTTCTCTATCTCTGTATCCACATCTATGAGTCCCATATTGAGAAGTCTCGAGAGTTCCTTCCCGACCTCAGTCTTTCCCGTTCCCATAAAACCTGTAAGTACAATGTTTTTCATGTGAACATCACTGTGTTGTCATTGCGAGCAAAGCGAAGCAATCCCTTTCTTTTTGAGATTGCTTCGGCACGTCGTGCCTCGCAATGACACTTTTTGGCTGATTTCACTATTTTTGTTGTATGAATGTTCCATAGTTAAAGATATTGTAGTAGTTACAAAACGGCAGGTCAATCTGTTATATTTTAATATGCCAAAGGTTCTTGTTGGAATGAGCGGGGGAGTTGATTCCTCTGTCGCAGCATATCTTCTGAAGGAGAAGGGATATGAGGTGGAGGGTCTCAGCCTTATTCTATGGGAAGAAAGAAGCAGGACTGATTTCAAAACCTGCTGCTCCCTTCAGGCGATTAAGGAGGCATCAAGGACTGCTCGACATATCGGAGTACCCCATAACATGATGGATGTGCGAGATGATTTTATAAAAAAGGTGACCGAGCCTTTTGTTAATGCCTATACCGCAGGCTCAACTCCCAACCCTTGCATATTATGCAATAGATTCATCAAGTTCCCTTTTCTCATTAGGGATGCTGAAAAAAGAGGTGCTGAATATGTAGCTACCGGACACTATGCGAGAATAGAAAGACAGGGTTCAAGGGAGACTTCAGTATTTTTGAAAAAAGGAATTGATCCCAAAAAAGACCAATCCTATGTTCTCTATATCTTAAGACAGGAGGAGCTTAAAAAGCTAATCCTTCCCCTCGGTTATTACAGGAAAGATGAGGTCAGGGAAATTGCAAAAGGACTTAACCTTCCAGCAACAAAGAGGTCTGAGAGCCAGGAGGTATGCTTTATTGAAAACAGAAATTATTTTAAGTTCATTGAGAAACTTTCTCCCCTTGCAGGAAAACCAGGTCCTATCATTGATATGACCGGAAGGGTAATAGGTACACACAAGGGGATTCATACATATACTGTTGGCCAGAGAAAAAGGATAGGTATATCATCTAAAGAACCCTTTTATGTTGTAAAGATTGATACTATTAGAAACACAGTATATGTAGGTACTCAGGAGGCTGTGAAGAAAAGGGAATTTTTTGTTGAAGACCTGAACTGGATTTTGCTTCCTCCATCTGAAAAATTTAAAGCCTCTGTAAAGGTACGCTCCATGATGAAGGATGAGCCAGCAACAATATCTTTACTCGGAGATAAAGTAAGTGTTGTCTATGATAAACCTCAGTGGGCCCCTGCACCTGGCCAGAGTGCCGTTTTCTACGATGGAGACACAATAATCGGTGGGGGAGTAATCAAAACAACAGCCTGACTATATTGGGCACTATTTCAACCTTCGCCGGGGTCTTACCAAAATAATCACCATCTATCTGCACATGGGCGTTGCCTTTGACCTCTACAGTAGTTGCTTTTACATACTCTACATCCCTGAACCTGAGATGCCTTCCTACTATTATACCGAAGACATACCTGAGGATGTCCAAACGTTTTTTACCCTTAAAAAGACAGATATAAAGAAGAGGGTTGGTAAGTTTTGCATCAGGTGTAATCTTGAAATTCCCTCCATATTTGGCTGCTTTGCTTATAACTGCAGAATATCCGGAATAAGTTCTTCCGTCAATATCAAAAATTAATTCGCCGGGATTAAATCCAGACAGGGTTTTTATTCCACTGTAAATATAAGCACCCTTACCTGAAATTTTTTTGAGTGTCTCATTTGTCCTGAAGACTGCCTCACCATCAAAGCCAATGCCTGCCATTAAGCAAAAGTAACGGCTAACGCGTTCGGAGTTCGACAGAGCCGAACTCTGAACTATTCTACCGAGTGAGACGGTCCTGGGAGCGCTACTCAAGGCAACTTCCATTGCATCCTCTACAACCTCGGGAACACTGAGTTCTTTAGCAAGCACATTTGTGGTCCCGAG
Source organism: Nitrospirota bacterium (assembly GCA_040753955.1). Taxonomy (GTDB): domain Bacteria; phylum Nitrospirota; class Thermodesulfovibrionia; order Thermodesulfovibrionales; family SM23-35; genus JASEEX01. Next base: position 29,708 of record JBFMDQ010000001.1, read on the forward strand.
AGGCAGAATCGCCATCGGAATCTCTGACCCTGCAATTCCATTAATCACCTCGTTGAATGTGCCATCACCACCAGCTACAATAATCATAGAGGGTGATTCTTTTATCGCCTCCCTTGCAAGACTTTCTGCATCCCCCTTTTGCTCTGTGAAAAGTACCTCCACTTTATATCCCTTTGACTTCAGGAAATGAAATGCCCTTGCTATTTTTTTATCTGATGCCCTTTTTGCCGTGGGATTAAATATGAGAACGATTAAGGATTTCATCTAATGAAACTATACCTTTGCATAGAGAGACTTTTTCTATTATTGCAGGCAACCTTTCAAGGTACTCTATGATGTCTTCGGCATCTATCCCTTCCTTCACAAAAAATGCCCTTCCTCCGCTTCTACTCCCCTCACTCTTGATGTTGGGTATCCTCAAATATCCGAAGGCCTTAGATGCTACATAGCCTGTTGTGTAATAGGGATCATCAGATACACATAATTCAGCTATCACATGACCACAGGATGAGACCTTTGACGCAAGGACCAGCGCCTCTTTAACAGTCCCAGTATTAATACCATGCCTTGAGAGCCTCGATGAAAGCCCCTTCAATACCAGCTTAGTAATCCCGAGCCGGGATACCCTTATTCCCCTTTCTCTGTCTGGATCGAGACGATTGCCCTTTTCGGCTGTAATAATGGCCGCACCTCTCATACCGTCCTTTTTGATCAATTCAAAGGCCCTGTCAATAGCCACCTTCGATACCCCTGATGATTGAAGTAACCCCCTCGCCATTTTTTTTCCTTCACCCGGCATGGTATTTTTGATTGTGGCTACAGGTAAAGCCGTGATTGTTTTTGGCTCCTGTTTTATATCCTCGATTGTAATTATGATTTTATCGGCTTTGCCTCTCGGATGGTTTAATGCCCTCTCAATATATTTTTTAACAACCTCCTTAATTTCTAATTTCTTGTACAGCCCCTCTGCACCTGAGATATGAATTTCAGAGGGTTTTGAGTTTTTAGTTTTGAATTTCAAGTTTTGACTTTTCACTTTTGACTTTTCACTTTTAATTGTTTTCGATGCCCTCATCCTTATGCTCCATAGATCCTTCATGGTAGCCTTTTTGCCTCTTGATTGAGGTCCATCAGAAATATTGAATGATTTTATAGTATGTATTCCTCTGTGCCGGTTTGAACTCGGCATCCCTTATCGCCTTGATAATATCTTCCTTTAAGACCCTGTAACTTACACCCGTTGATGCTATAACATTTTCTTCTATCATGGTGGAACCAAAGTCATTTGCTCCAAACCTCAGGGCAACCTGTGCAAGCTTAAGTCCCTGTGTAACCCATGATGCCTGGATATTTTTAATATTGTCGAGATAAATCCTCGAAAGGGCAAGTATCCTCAAGTACTCAACAGCAGTAGCAGAATGAATACGTGAGGCGTAAGGAGTAAGGCGGCTGAGTTCAGTATTTCCTGGCTGGAAACCCCAGGGGATAAAGGCTGTAAAACCTCCAGCTTTATCCTGAAGGCTCCTGATAGCATCCAGATGCTCTATGATATCCTCTGCTTTTTCGATGCTACCGAACATCATTGTTGCCGTCGTCTTCATGCCAAGTTTGTGTGCCTCTTCCATTACCTTAAGCCATCTATCAGATTTAATCTTCTTCGGACTTATCACCTCTTTTACCCTATCAGAGAGAATTTCTGCACCTCCGCCCGGAATGGAGTCAAGTCCTGCATCCCTGAGGAGCCTCAATGTCTCTCTTATTGTAAGGTTCGCCCTGTCTGCCATATAGCAGATCTCAGGAGGGGAGAACCCATGGATATTCATATCAAATCTGCTCTTTATCTCCCTCAGCAGGTTTATAAAATAGCTAAGGTCGAGCCTGGGATTTAGTCCTCCCTGAAGGAGTATCTGTGTGCCTCCTATTTTTATTGTCTCTTCAATCTTTTTGAGGAGTTCATTTTTCTCCAAGAGATATGCCTCAGGGTCATCTTCGTCTCTCCAGAAGGCACAGAAGCGGCATCTGTTTATGCAGATATTTGTATAGTTAATATTCCTGTCTATTATAAAAGTGACAATGCCTTCAGGATGTAGTCTTTTTCTCGTTTCATCAGCCATCCGGCCGAGTTCAAGCAGATCAGCATTTTTGAAAAGCCCCAAACCTTCCTCTTTTGTAAGACGTTTATTGTTTTTCACTTTTCACTTTTAACTTTTTATCTGCCTATAGAACGAATCCCTTTCAGCAGGAACCTTCCCTGCCATCCTTATCAGATATATGAACTGCTCCGGTGTCATTGACTCGGCTGAAAGGGCACCTGCAGAACGGGTAATCCTCTCTTCAATAACTGTGCCACTGAGGTCATCTGCTCCAAAAATAAGTGAAAGCTGAGAGATCTTTTCTCCGAGCATAATCCAATAAGCGGTGATATGGTCGAAGTTATCGAGTACTACCCTACTTACGGAAATGGTCTTCAGGTCGTCTATGCCCGATGAGTAAGAGCCCCCTATTTCGTTGCCCTTTGGATGATAGGAAAGAGGGATGAATGCCTGGAAGCCACCTGTCCTGTCCTGAAGATCCCTCAGTTTAAGTAAATGGTCAACACGGTGTTTATAGTTTTCAATATGTCCGTAAAGCATCGTTGCATTCGTCTTAATCCCTAACCTGTGTGCTGTCTCCATAACCTCGAGCCACCTCTCCCCGGAAATCTTCTCCGGACACAGTCTACTCCTTATCTTACCGTCAAATATCTCGGCACCCCCTCCTGGTATTAATTCGAGGCCGTGTCTTTTGAGGGCAAGCAGTGTCTCTTCCAGACCGAGGCAACTTATCCTCGACATATAATCTATCTCGACAGCGGTAAATGCCTTTATATGAAGCTCGGGAAAATTCTTCTTTATCATTGAAAGCATATTCAGGTAGTATTCAAATGGCCAGTCAGGATGGAGCCCCCCAACTATATGAACCTCCCTAATAGTCTTGAGTCGAGAGTCTATAGTCTGGAGTCTCTCAAGTATTTCTTCTATTGTCAGCTCGAAAGCCCCTTCTTCCCCTTTTGAGCGGCTGAAGGCACAGAATCTGCACCGGTTAATACAGATGTTTGTTGGATTGATATGTCTGTTCCTGATAAAGGATACGTTTTTGCCATTTTTCTTCTCAGCCACATGTGAGGCGAGGTCCCCAAGGAAAAAGATGTCTTCTGTCTCGAATAATTCGAGTGCCTCATCCTTAGATACTCTCTCGCCAGCCAATACCTTTTCCTTAATTCTTCTGAGCATAAACAATTATAAATCAAAAGGTATTTGAAAGACCAAGCCTGAACTTCTTCCAAAACTACTTTATTATGTCTATCCCCATATATGGCCTTAACGCCTCAGGAATAACCACGCTTCCATCCTTCTGCTGGTAGTTTTCGAGGATGGCAATGAGTGTGCGGCCGATGGCAAGGCCAGAGCCATTCAGTGTATGGACAAATTCAGTTCCCTTCTTACCCTCTTGCTTGAACCTTATGTTCGCCCTCCTTGCCTGGAAATCCATAAAATTTGAGCATGAAGAGATCTCTCTGTAACGCTTCTGGGCTGGAAGCCAGACCTCGAGGTCATAGGTTTTTGAGGCAGCAAACCCTAAATCACCTGTACAGAGTGCTACAACCCTATATGGAAGTTCCAACTTCTGAAGGATATCCTCTGCATCTCTTGTGAGGGATTCAAGTTCATCGTAAGAATCTTCTGGCCTTACAAATTTGACGAGCTCAACCTTGTTGAACTGATGTTGCCTTATGAGCCCCCTCGTGTCCTTTCCATATGAGCCTGCCTCACGCCTGAAGCACGGGGTATAGGCTGTGTAATAGATCGGAAGGTCTTCTTCTCTAAGGATTTCATTTCTATGGATATTCGTTAAAGGGACTTCAGCAGTAGGTATGAGATAAAACTCAGGATCAGTGATGATGAATGACTCATAGGCGAATTTCGGGAGTTGTCCTGTACCTATCATGCTGTCCCGATTGACGATAATGGGAGGGAAAACCTCTTTATATCCCTTTGACGTATTCAAATCCAGCATGAAGTTCATCAAGGCCCTTTCGAGCTTTGCACCAAGCCCTTTCATAATGGCAAACCTTGCCCCGGCAATCTTGGATGCCCTCTCAAAGTCAATGATTTCAAGCATTTCACCAATATCCCAGTGATTCATTGGCTCAAAGTCAAATTGCCTCGGCTCATCCCATCTCCTTATCTCTACGTTTTCCGTCTCATCTTTTCCAACAGGGACAGATTCATGAGGAATGTTAGGGATAAGCAAAAGCTCCTCCACGGAGCCTTCCTCCAGTTCTCTTAGGCGTTTCTCTTGAAGTGCGATGTACTCTGAAGTCACTTTTGCTTCCCTTAAAAGTGCCGAGGGGTCTTTACCTTCTTTTTTATGTCTGGCTATTTCTTCAGATAGCTTATTCCTCAACTCCCTCTGGTATTCGATACCCTTGAGCACCATTCTTCTTTCATTTTCTATCTTCAAAAATTTGTCTAAAATTGAGGGGCCGTACCCTCTATTTTCGAGGGCCTTAACAACCTTCTCCGGATTTTCCCTTACAAACCTCACATCAAGCATCCTCATTTCTCCTTTCAGGACGTTGATAATATCTACGTCCTTCCAGATATACTAAACTAATATTTAGACGGATGTAAGTCAAGGAAGGCAGTAGGAATGAGAGAAAAGGTGTTGGATGCTATCATCCATGAATAAATTACTTGAAATCTACAGGAGGCTCTATTGTGCCTTTGGACCTCAGTACTGGTGGCCTGGGGAGGCACCATTTGAGGTTGCTATTGGTGCGGTACTTACACAAAACACAAACTGGGGTAATGTGGAGAAGGCAATAGAGAATTTAAAAAAGGGGAAGGCCTTGAGTGCAAAGAGGATCCATGAGATGAGAACAGACAGGCTCGCATCATTGATAAAACCAGCAGGCTATTTCAATATAAAGGCTAAACGACTCAAGGCATTTATAGATTTTCTGATAAATGAATATAATGGAAGCATGGAAGGGATGAAGAATGAGGAAATGCAAACCTTACGGGTGAAACTTCTTAAGATTCATGGCATCGGTCCCGAGACAGCAGACTCAATCCTTCTTTATGCCCTGGAAAAACCTGTATTTGTTATTGATGCCTATACCAAACGGGTCTTATCGCGACATAAGATCATGGGGCATGAGGAGAATTATGAGAAATTTCAAGTATTGTTTCATACAGCACTTAAGAAGGATATCCGGCTTTTCAATGAATACCACGCACTTTTTGTAAGACTCGGGAGGACACATTGCAAGACAAAACCAATATGCGAGGGATGTCCTCTTGAGGGAATATAGACATGGACAAATTCAGGTTAATTACCTCCTTTTCTCCTAAGGGTGATCAGCCTAAGGCAATAAAAGAACTTACGAAGGGCATGGAAAAGGGGCTGAAACATCAAGTACTTTTAGGCGTAACTGGATCCGGCAAAACATTCACCATTGCAAATGTGATTGCGAATATAAACAAGCCGACCCTCGTGATTGCCCATAATAAGACCCTCGCTGCACAGCTTTACGGAGAATTTAAAGAGCTCTTCCCAGAAAATGCCGTTGAGTTCTTTGTCAGCTATTATGACTATTACCAGCCTGAGGCTTACATCCCGGCAACGGATACATACATAGAGAAAGATGCACTAATAAATGATGATATAGACAGGATGAGACATTCCGCAACAAGGGCAGTTCTCGAAAGAAGAGATACGATTGTTGTTGCCTCTGTATCATGCATCTATGGCATTGGCTCTCCGCAGGACTACATGGATATGCATCTGGTTATAGAAGAAGGGATGCGAACTGAGCGTGATGAGATACTGAGGAGACTTGTGGAGATGCAATATACTCGCTCTGACACTGAATTCAGAAGGGGAACATTTCGGGTGAGGGGTGATATTGTGGAGGTCTATCCTTCATTCTCACTGGATAAGGGAATCCGTATAGAGTTTTTTGGTAATGATATTGATGCCCTCCATGAGTTCGATCCCCTCACAGGCGGAAGAATCAGAAAACTCGAGAAAATTGCCCTTTTCCCGAACAGCCACTGGATAACACCAAGAGAAAGGCTCGAGCCAGCATTAAAGAATATAGAAAGAGAGATGGAGGAGAGGATTGAGTATTTCTTGAGGAAGGGAAAAACTACCGAGGCACAGAGGATTGAGCAGAGGACAAGATTCGATCTGGAGATGCTGAGGGAATTCGGCTATTGCCATGGCATAGAGAATTATTCGAGACATCTGAGTGGAAGGGCCCCTGGTGAACCTCCATATACATTAATAGATTATTCCCCAGAAGACTTTCTGATAGTTATTGATGAATCTCATGCAACAATCCCCCAGATTGGCGGCATGTATGAGGGCGATCATTCAAGAAAACAGACCCTTGTTGATTATGGCTTTAGACTTCCTTCTGCACTGGATAACAGGCCACTCACATTCACTGAATTTGAGCACAGGGTCAACCAGGCAATTTATGTATCTGCAACCCCGGGGCCTTATGAACTCGAAAAATCAGGAGGTCGTGTGGTTGAACAGATAATCAGGCCAACCGGTCTTATAGACCCAAAACTGACTGTGCGACCTCTCTCAGGACAAGTGGATGACCTTCTTGGAGAGATAAGGAAACGTGCAGAAAAAGGCGAGAGGGTCCTCGTAACAACGCTTACAAAGAAGATGGCAGAGGATTTAACTGATTACTATGCTGACATCGGTGTGAGGGCCCGATATCTCCACTCAGATATCGATACCCTTGAACGTGTCGAGATACTGCGTGATCTAAGAATCGGAAATTTTGATGTATTAATTGGTGTCAATCTTTTAAGAGAGGGGCTTGACCTACCTGAGGTCTCACTCGTTGCAATCCTTGATGCTGACAAAGAGGGCTTCCTCCGCTCAGAGCGATCATTGATTCAGACATCAGGCCGTGCTGCAAGGAATATTAATGGAGAGGTAATTCTATACGCAGACATCATCACTGGCTCAATGCAGAAGGCCCTATATGAGACGAACAGAAGAAGAAGGATACAGGAGGAGTATAACAAAAGAATGAATATTATACCCGAGACTGTGAGGTCCAACATTAAGGACATATTGAGTTCAATATACGAGGCTGATTACTGGACCGTGCCTGCCGTTGCAGAGGAAAGGGCTGAATACGAATATGATGAGGAGACCCTGAAGAAACTTGAAGCTGAGATGAAGGAGGCTGCAAAGAGGCTTGAATTCGAACGTGCTGCAAAGATAAGGGATAAGATTAAAGAGATAAAACAAAAGGCGATCGAGATAGGGATAAAACTTTCTGCTACAATATACAGGACTGAGAATAAATCAGGTGAAGATTTAAGTAGCCTTAACGAAAAGAGTTAAATGGAAAGATTGTTAAAGATAATAGGTTCGTGGACACTCTCACGATTGCGAACCATGGGACACATGTTTCTATTTTTAGCAAATTCACTTTATTTTATATTTGTCCCTCCTTTTAAATTCAATCTACTTTTAAGACAGATAAGGTTTTTTGGAAATAAATCTATGTTAGTCATTCTACTCACAGGCTCTTTTACAGGTATGGTCCTCGCCCTTCAGTTATTCTATATCCTCAGGAAGTTCGGCTCGGAGGCATTGCTTGGTCCCGGTATTGCCCTGAGCCTCACTAGAGAATTGGGGCCAGTACTTTCTGCCTTGATGGTCACAGGCAGGGCTGGCTCCGCCCTTACTGCAGAGATAGGAATGATGAGGATTTCAGAGCAGATAGATGCCCTTACAGCTATGGCACTTAATCCGATACGGTATCTTATTGTGCCCAACATAGTTGCTGCGATAATCGTTTTTCCTTTACTTACAGCCATATTTGATGTAATTGGTATATACGGTGGATATATGGTGGGAGTAAAAATCCTTGGAATCAGTTCAGGAACATACTTCTCTCTTATGGAAGATTATGTGGATATGGAGGATATAATGGTAGGACTTTATAAATCCCTCAGTTTTGGATTGATAGTCTCTTGGGTATGCTGCTACAAGGGCTTTTATACAGGATACGGTGCAGAAGGTGTCAGCAAGTCCACAACAGAGGCTGTTGTTATGTCCTCTATATTAATCTTGGTATGGGATTATTTCCTCGGCTCTATTCTCCTATGAGAGGTAATTGAATGATCGAAATTATTGACCTCCACAAATCCTTTGATAGCCAGAAGGTCCTTAATGGTGTGAATTTAAAAATCGCTGATAAAGAAGTGATAACCATAATGGGAAAGAGCGGATGTGGCAAGAGTGTGTTAATAAAACACATTATCGGCCTTCTCATGCCCGATAGGGGAAGTGTACTGATTGACGGAGTAGATATTACAAGGCTTGACCTGAAGGAACTTGATAAGATGAGGGAAAAATTGGGTGTGCTTTTTCAGGGGGGGGCATTATTTGATTCTCTCACTGTATATGGGAATGTTGCCTTCCCCTTGAGTGAAAAGACAAAACTCAGCAAGAGTGGGATTCAGGATAGAGTCATACAGGCATTGGAGGATGTGGGGCTTAAAGGTATGGAGAAGAAGTACCCTGCGGAGTTGAGCGGTGGCATGAAAAAGAGGGTTGCCCTTGCAAGGGCGCTCATTACAGAGCCATCCATAGTGCTTTTTGATGAGCCAACCACAGGCCTTGATCCTATTATTACAAGTTCCATACATGTACTTATAAAGACCACCCATGAAAAATATGGCTATACTGGCGTGGTAATAAGCCATGAGGTTCCAGAGATTTTTGAGATTACTGACAGGGTTGCCATGTTGCACAATGGTGTTATAGTAGAGGTTGGTATACCAGAGGAGATTCAAAATTCTTCTAATCCAGCAGTCAGGCAATTTATAACAGGAAGCCATGAAGGCCCTATAGAAGTTTAAGGCCTTTAGGAGGTCGAGATGAGAAAAATTAATCTTGAATTGGTTGTGGGTTTCTTTGTGTTAATAGGTATCCTTTGCCTCGGGTATTTATCCATAAAACTCGGCAGGCTTGAGGTCTTTGGTGAAAGAAGATATATTGTGCATGCGAAATTTGAAAAGGCTGGAGGGATCAAGCCAGGTGCTGTCATTGAAATAGCAGGTGTTGAGGTGGGGAAGGTGAAGAGCATTATGCTCGATAAGGACTACCAGGCGTCAATCTCCCTTCTTATCGAAAAGGATGTGGAGATTCAGGAAGATGCTATAGCATCCATAAAAACCAAAGGGCTCATAGGAGAAAAATATATACTGATAACACCTGGGGGGTCGGATAAGACCATACCCGATGGTGGAGTGTTAAGAGAAACAGAATCTGCTGTCGATTTAGAGGAAATAATCGGAAAGTTTGTTTTCGGAGGGGTTTAGGAGGCAATTATGAACAAACAGGATACAGGATACAGAATTCAGGATTCAGGATTAAGGGATGGGGTGTTTATTATCTTGTTTACTGTTTACTGTTTACTGCTCACTGTCTATTTATCTCCCACATCTGCATATGGTCAGGACAACACACAGAGAAAAGATAATCAGAAAATTGTATTAAATCTCGAGCAGTGCATAAAAAAGGCAATTGAGATAAGTCCAGAGATAGGAGAGTCCCGGTATGAGGAAGAGGTATATAAGTCAAAGAAGTTACAGGCAGATTCAGCGGTCTATCCACAGATAGAAGTCCTTGCCCTGACAGGGCCTTCTCCGAGGGCAAGGGGGGATCAGGTATACTCACCTGATGACTCCACAAGGCCCACTATTAGCGGAATCTTCGGTATTGCTGAAGTAACTTTGACTCAGCCTATATATACCTTTGGCAAGATAAGCAGTTATAAAGAGGCTGCCTTAAGTGGGACAAAGGTAGCCAAGGCAGGTGTAGATAAAAAGGCCTCAGATATTATTTTGAGAACAAAGGAACTCTACTGGAGCCTCCTCCTTACCAGGGATATTAAAAATCTTGTCCTGGAGATAAAGGACGAACTTGTTACATCCATAGAAAAGACAGAAAGGCAGCTCGAGGCAGGTTCTCCATGGGCAGATGAACTGAATCTTTTCAAATTGAGGGCATTCTTAGGCGAGGTTGAGAGGAATCTCAATGAGGCTGAAAAGAGCGAGGCCCTTGCGAAGAACGCCCTCACGACCAGCCTCGGACTTCCGAAAGGAACAGAGTTTGATATTGCAGAGGCATCTTTATCCCCTGAAGATAAGATGCCTGAAGATATAAAAAATTACTTAAAAAATGCAACGGAACTGAGACCTGAATTCATCCAGCTCAAGGAGGGCCTGAATGCCAAAAAAGCCCTTCTTGATACAGAAAAAAGCAATTTCTATCCTCAGCTTTTTATTGGTTTATCGGGATCTATAGCAGATGCATCAAACAGGAACCGGGTGGAAAACCCCTTTATTTATGACTATTTCAGCCATGTCTATGTCGCTGCATATCTGGGACTTAAATGGTCTGTTGATTTTGGGATAACACAGGGAAAGGTTAAGGAGGCAGAGGCCGAGTATTATAAATTATTAGAAAAAAGGAGATTTGCTGATGAGGCAATCCCATTGCAGGTGAGGAAGGCATATCTTGAATTAGAAGAGGCAAGGAAGAGTATTCCAGAAATGGAGAAGGCTTACAAAAATGCAAGAAAATGGCTCGTTGCAGCAATTGCAAACTTCGACCTTGGCATTGGTGAGGCAAAGGAAATAGCTGATGCTGTAATGGCCTATGCCCAGATGAAGGTAAATTATCTCCGCACTGTGTACAACCATAGAATGTCCTTTGCAAATTTATCTTATGCAACAGGTATAGATATTAAAGAAGTAAAATAGTAGGAGGTTTTATGAAAGGAATTCGAGATTCAAGATTCACGATGCAGGATTCAAGACGCGGGTATCGTGCATCGTGCATCATGTATCATGTATCATTTTTATTTTTTACTTTTTGCTTTTTACTGGTTACTGCTTCTGGGACATATGCTGGAGAGCCAACAGATCAGATGAAGCAAACCATTGATAGTGTTCTTGACATTTTAAAGAACAAAGAACTAAAAAAGCCTGAAAAGACAAAAGAAAGGAGGGCAGTGATACACAAAGTTGTTGGAAGTAGATTTGATTTTGAGGAGATGTCAAAAAGGTCCCTCGCCCTTCACTGGCGAGCAAGGTCATCAGAGGAAAAAGGGGAGTTCGTTGCATTATTTAGCGATCTTCTTGAGAGGTCCTATATAAAAAAGATTGAGAGCTATGAAGATGAACAGATCTTATATACAGGGGAAACTATAGATGGTGACTATGCAGTCGTAAAAACCAAAATAATCACTAAAAGGAATGTTGAGATACCAGTAGAATATAGACTAATGAAGAAAAATGCTAAATTTGAAGTATATGATGTGGTAATAGAGGGTGTGAGTCTTGTGAGTAATTATAGAAATCAATTCAACAGGATTATTCGAACCAGCTCATATGCGGAACTCCTCAAGAGGATGAAGAGTAAGCAGGAAGAAGAACTTTTTGTGGAAACCCGTTAGGGGTTAAATTACGAAAGGTTATCATGAATACAAAAATTATAAAATATCAAGCATGGGAGTGTATGGGGTTCTGGTGTCCCCCCTGGACTTCAAATCCAGTGTTTCCTGCCAAAATCGGGAAGGGTGGGTTCGATTCCCACACACTCCCGCCAGAAAGTCCTGAACTTACAGGAGTTAGTTTCAATACACCTTCCGTGGATATTTTATTTTTTGCTATCTATATAACCGAAGACCTCCATCAAGCTGTGAAACAGAGGATGATTTAAACCATCATTCCACGGGTGTAAAAGGCCGGACCGAAGGATACCAGATTGAAAAGCCTTTTCCAATACTTCAGGACTGTCATCTACTACAGCATAAGAATTTTTAAAAAGAACAGATTTCTCATACCCGATATAAACATCATCAAATAGCAATTCCCATTTACTCAACCATCTTACCGTTACATCCAGCGCTTCTTTATCTCTGTGGCTGGCTATAATGATCCAGAAGCCTTTTTCTTTCAGGGCGGTCAGAAACGACTTTGAGTCTGGATAGGGCAGAAACTTATCCTGCTGGATGTGAATCTCTCTTACAGCCTTGTAGAACTGGTTATCAGGAAGATACTGCTTCCAGAATGTCCATTCGTTCCACTTTGAAGGAGATGGGAAATCGGAATTAACGCCTCTGAGCTGTCTCCACAAGGCTGTTGCAAAATCCCAAAGGGTGTTGTCAATATCCACTATAATTTTTTGCATCTCTTTCTTCCCGTCCTTGTGGGTATTGGTAAAATTATAGCAAATTCATCCCTGACATTACAGGGATACTCCTTTCCAGGCTCGAGCCAGATACACAGTCCCTTTTGCTGCATGGTTTATGTCTTTCACTCAACCAACTCATTAGCTCCTTTGGTGGTATAATGGTTATGGTAATATCAGGTTATACCTGGGATACTCGAAAAAGGTTACTGAACCCAAACATGTTAGAAGATATATTGACTCCCCTATTTGTCGTGGGTTTAGCTGAGATGGGTGATAAAACTCAATTATCCCTCTTACTTTTATCCGCAAAAACAAAAAAACATCTGCAGCTATTATCAGGTGTCCTGCTCGCTTTCTTAATAGTGGATGGAATTGCTGTTTTATTCCGTTCATACATTGCAAATCTTTTACCCATCAAATTGTTAAAAATCTTCTCAGGAATTGTATTCATAATTCTCGGTGTGTTGATATTAAGAGAGAACGAAGGGAAAGTGGAAAGTAAATCATTTTTCAAGAATTCATTTATTTCAGGATTTGTATTGATTTTTATGACAGAGTGGGGAGATAAGACACAGATTGCATCAGGCCTATTCGTAACTAAATACAATGCCCTGATGGTTTTAATCGGTACCATGATAGCCCTGACTCTGCTATCTCTTATGGCTATCTATTCAGGCAAATTTATTTCAAAAAAGATTGATAGAAAGGTAACGACAAAAATTGCTGGAATCGTATTTATATTAACAGGTATATCATTCCTTTTAATATAGAGGTGAAAGGTTTCCTCTGGCTGAAAAGTCTGTTAACGTACCTTTAACTATCTGATAAGGCTGAGCTTATTCCCTTCACAAGGCCCTCTAAATCTACATTTCTTACGGTTCTTACATCAATTATCAGGAAGCCCTCTTTTATCCTTGCAATAATCGGTGGGTTGCCTTTTCTCAATCTTTCCTCAAGCTCATTAACAGAGATTTTATCGGATTTTATTGAGACTATACATGTTGGAAGATCTACCTCTGGCAGCGCCCCTCCACCAGCCCTTGATGAATCCACCATGACCTTAATATGGGCATCTTTTATTTCTTTCTTTAATTTTTTAGCTATCCTATTTGCTCGCCCTCTTATCTCTTCAGGTTTCTGCAGTAGCATCCTGAGTGTAGGGATATTCTTAATCGCCTTCTCTTCTTCGATGTATTCCATAAGTGTTGCTTCAAATCCGGCAAGGGTAAGCTTATCTATCCTCAAAGCCCTTGTCAGGGGATTTTTCTGAATCTTTTCTATATATTCTCTTTTCCCCACAATTACACCGCCCTGAGGGCCACCTAAAAGCTTGTCACCGCTGAAGGTAGTTATATCAACTCCAGTTCTCACGATGTCCTCAACTACAGGCTCGTCAAAGATGCCGAAAGGCTTTAAATCTACGAGGCATCCGCTCCCGAGGTCGAACATCACGGGGATCTGATACCTCCTGCCGAGACTTGCGAGGTCTTCTATCGAGACTTCCTCGGCGAACCCCATAACCCTGAAATTGGATTTGTGGACCTTTAAGATGAGGGCTGTATCTTCATTTATCGCCCTTTCATAGTCGTAAAGATGGGTTTTGTTTGTCGTCCCGACCTCACGGAGTATTGCGCCACTTGCTGCCATTACCTCGGGCATCCTGAAGGAACCTCCTATCTCAACGAGTTCACCCCTTGAAACAATCACCTCTTTTCCTTTTGCCAATGTATTAAGACAGAGCAGGACAGCTGCAGCATTATTGTTGACAACAAGTGCCTCCTCTGCACCCGTAACCTCTCCGAGAATTCTTACGACATGGGAGTACCTCTTCCCCCTTTTCCCTCCTTTAAGGTCATATTCCAGATTGGAATAACTCCCAGAGACCCGCTTGATATTCTCCAGCGCCCTTTCAGAAAGGACAGAACGACCGAGGTTTGTGTGTATTACTACGCCTGTAGCGTTTATGAGGGGATTGAGACTATAAGAGGAGAGCCTTTCGATGATATTTTCTATCTCAGCCATCATATATTCTTCAGAGAGGCCCGTAGTGAGACCCTCTATGATCTCCTTTCGCCTTAAATCAATCACCTCCCTGATCGCCTGAAGCACATATCTTCTCGGATAGGTCTTCAGCCACTGCATTCCTTGATTACTCCTCAGGATTTCATCCACAGATGGTAGGCCCGAGAGTAGTTTCTGCTTTTCCTCCATGTCCTTTTCTAACATAGAATCGAAATAAGGTCAATCCCCGCACCAAAAAACTTCTGGTGCAGGGCGTGGCTTTCTGGTGGTGCGGGGTAAATATTTGGTGTGGAAGGTTTAACAAAGGTTCGATATAATTAAAACATGATTTTTCCTCAGGTGCAATGTCTTCTCGTTATCTGATAGAAGATAAAATCAGGGAGGAATTCGTGAAAATAGCGTTAGATATGGAAAAATGTGTTGGATGTCAGAGCTGCATGTTTGCGTGTGCCAGAAGGCAAAACGAGGTGGGATTGTCCAAAACATGCATAAATGTGAAATCTATTGCAGGTATGGAACGAGGTTTTAACGTGGTTGTTTGCAGGGCCTGTAAAAATCCACCCTGTGTAAAGGTGTGCCCCACAGGTGCATTGAAATCCAGGTTGGGTGGTGGAGTGCGTCTTGATATTAAAAAATGTATAGGCTGTGGTTATTGCTGTAATGCCTGTCTTATAGGTGCAATCTTCTGGAACGACGAGATCAATAAACCAATGATCTGTACCCACTGTGGTTATTGCGTTAATTTCTGTCCTTATGGGGTGTTGAGATTAGAAAAAAAAGGAGGCGAAAAAAATGCTTAGAGATGATCCTGTCGCAAATGTCCTTTATGTGGATCTATCAAAAAAAAGCTTCCGGGTAGAGAGAAGAGAAGACATTTTTAGAAAATACATAGGTGGTGCCGGTGTTGCTACCCAGCTCCTGCATGAGGAGTGCCCCAGGGATTGTGATGCCCTCGGCCCAGAAAACCCAATTGTTTTTGCCGTGGGACCAATGACAGCCTTATTCCCTCTCGCATCGAAAACCGTGGCTATGTTTAAATCGCCTCACAGCAGGAATTTAGGCGAAAGTCATTGTGGTGGGCGGAGCGCAGTTGCTATGCGCATGGCTGGATACGGAGCTATTTTAATAAAAGGTGCTTGCGATACACCCCTCTACCTTGCTGTTCACGGTAATCGGGTTTATTTCCGGGATGCCTCTTCCGTGTGGGGGATAGATACCGTCACGGTCGGCCGTATTATCAGGGAAAATGAGCCTGGAGCAGGATTGAGAACAATTATGAGGATTGGCAAAGCAGGAGAGAGGCTTGTGCCATACTCTTGTGTTACTACAGAAACTTACAGGCATTTTGGCAGGCTGGGCCTGGGGGCGGTCTTTGGAAGTAAAAAGCTCAAAGCAGTTGTGATCTCTGGCAAACGTTCACTACCCGTAACAGATATGAGGCAGTATCGGAGGTTATACGATGAGATTTACCAGGCACTCATAACCACTTCAGCGATGAAGAAATATCATGAGCTTGGAACGGCTGACAATGTTCTGCCTTTAAATGAGATCGGCGGGCTTCCCACAAAGAATCTCAAGACAGCGAAATTTGAAAGGGCATCAGAGATTTCTGGTGAGGCATTTGCAGAGAAGTACCTTGGCAGGCGGCTTGCCTGCACTCACTGTCCTGTAGGATGTATACATATAGCAGCACTTAGGGAGCCTTATGAAGATGAGTCCTATTTTTATAAGACCTCCATGTTTTCCTATGACTATGAACCTATCTATGCCTTAGGTTCCATGTTGGGTGGATCTGATACTAAAGGCATGTTAGGGTTAATGCATCAAATAGAGAAACTGGGGTTGGATGTGATGAGTAGTGGGGTAATTCTGGCCTGGGCCACAGAGGCACAAGAACGTGGTCTTATCTCTGAGAAAGAAACTAAAGGCATTAAGCTTAACTGGGGAGATTATAGAACCTACATAGACGCTGTAAAACTTCTCGTTGAACAACCAAATGAATTTTTCAGGGCCCTCGCTCACGGAGTTAAACATGCAGCCTCCATATACGGCGGAGAAGATTTTGCCTTGTCTTTTGGAGGAAACGAGATGCCTGGATATCATACGGGACCCGCAGCACATATAGGTGTTTTGATTGGTGCAAGACACAGCCATCTGGACAATGCCGGCTATAGTATTGACCAGAAGGCCATTCTTGCCAAGAAACAGCTTGGTCCTGAGGAACTTGCTAAAGCACTATTAAGTGAGGAGCGTTGGCGTCAGATCCTATCTAGTCTTGTTGTATGTTTCTTCGCCAGAGGAATATATCAACCTGATATTGTCTCAAAGGCTCTCAGCGTAACAGGTTTTGACCTTGCTCCAGAGGTTCTCCACCGGATAGGAGAAGAAATACATAAAGAGAAGTACAGGTTCAAGATCGGGGAAGGTTTTTCTCTGGATAACCTCTACCTGCCCAAGCGGATCTTTGAGACTCCTTCAGCCTCAGGTAAGCTGGATGAGAAATTTATTCGAGAGGCAATCGAACATTTTAAGAAGGCGATTTTTGTTGAAAGGTAGGATGCAGATGACATCCATAAATCATAAGACATCTTATCTAAAAAGCTTTTAAAAGCTTTATATGGTAAAATAATTTTGTGACCTACGACATTCACCCCGCTCCACAGGAAGCTATGGGTGTAGACCCATGGAGGAAACTGTCCCGAAGGGTATATCCCAAAGCAACCCCGAGATTGGTCGGGGTAAAGCTGTGGAGCGGGGTTCACGAAGAGTGTGGTATATTCGGGGTGTATGGGCATCCTGAGGCAGCAAATCTTACATACCTCGGACTATATGCACTTCAGCACAGGGGGCAGGAGGGCTCGGGCATATGCTCATCCGATGGAAGGCAGCTCTTTCTTGAAAAATCTAGGGGACTCGTTTCTGACATCTTCAACGAAAAAAGACTGAGAAGGCTTCCTGGCTATATTGCAATAGGACATAACAGATATTCTACAGCAGGAAGCAGTGTCCTGAGGAATGTCCAGCCCATGGTTGCAAACTTTGCCCTTGGCACCCTTGCAATAGCACACAATGGAAACCTCGTCAATGCTTTAGAGCTCAGGGCATCCCTCGAGGATGAAGGGGCAATATTTCAGTCCTCTTCAGATAGTGAGGTTATTATCCATCTTATAGCCCATTCAAAAGGAGATGACTTCTATGAAAGGGTTCTACATGCGCTGAAACAGATAAGTGGTGCCTTCAGCCTTCTTATATTGAGGGAAAAAGAACTCATTGCAGTAAGGGACCCTTATGGTGTAAGGCCACTTTCTCTCGGTATGAAAGATGGTGCATATATTGTTGCATCTGAGACCTGTGCCTTTGACCTTATAGGGGCTGTTTATATAAGGGACATGGAGCCAGGGGAGGTTCTCATTATAGGGGAGGAGGGTTTGAGGTCTCTGAGGCTGCTGAACAGTACGAGGAGGGCCTTCTGTGTATTCGAGTTCATCTATTTTTCGAGACCTGACAGCAATATATTTGGTGGGGTGAATGTGAATGAGATGAGGAAGGAATTTGGGAGGCAACTTGCAAGGGAGTCTCACACCGAGGCAGACCTTGTTATACCTGTGCCTGACTCCGGGGTACCTGCAGCGATAGGTTTTTCGGAGGAAAGCAAGATACCATTTGATTTTGGCCTTATAAGGAACCATTATGTTGGGAGGACATTCATAGAGCCAAAGCATAGCATAAGGCACTTCGGTGTTAAGATAAAGCTCAACCCTGTAAGAAAGCTTCTTGAGGGGAAGAGGCTGGTTGTCATAGACGACTCAATAGTGAGGGGGACAACAAGCAAGAAGATAGTGAAGATGCTGAAGGAAGGAGGGGGTGCAAAGGAGGTACATCTGAAGATAAGCTCTCCTCCTACAATCGGGCCATGCTTTTACGGTATAGACACACCTACGAGGAAGGAGCTCATTGCATCCACTCATCTCATTGAGGAGGTCCGGAAATACATAACTGCTGATTCCCTGGCCTATTTAAGCCTCCAGGGGCTCAAAAAGATAATCCCCGATCCTCAAGATTACTGTACTGCCTGTTTTGATAACGACTACCCCCTTAGTTTCCCTGGAGAACACCTCGAGCAGATGGAATTGTTATTCAGGTAAGAACAGGTGATAACTTCACCACTGAGGGACATATTCAGGATTAATCTCGGTGTAAAAAAACACGAGAGGGTTCTTCTATTTACTGACAGGCCTTCAGAAGAGGAGATAGATGAATCAGATAAAGAGCGAAGGTTGAAGTTAAGATGTCTCTCTATATTTGCTGCCGAGATAGGCAAGAATTTCTGTAAGACAGTCCTGTTCCATGAGTATCCTGCTACAGGCAGTCATGGCGCAGAACCACCAGAAGAACTCTGGGAACCTGCCTTCGGGAGGAAGGCGGTTAAGGCCTTAAAGAAAGAGGGGCTCCTTCTTCCTATTCTTATGAAGGATGTAAAGGATAGTGATATGAAAAGGGCAGAAGACATCATCAGAAGGCATAAAAATAATGCCGTGAACTGTGTGATTGCCCTTTCAAATTATTCCACGAGCCATACGAGTTTCAGGGATTTCCTGACAAGGATTTGCGGCTGCCGATATGCGAGCATGCCTCTCTTTGATATCTCGATGCTCGAGTGTGCCATGAATGTTGACTGGAAGGCCCTCGCAAAAAGGACGAGAGGGCTTGCAAGGGAAGTAAACAAGGCTGAGTTTATAGAAGTAAAGACCTTAAATGGCTCCTACATCTCTTTCTCAAAAAGGGGAAGGAGGGCAAAATCGGATACAGGGATTCTTACAAGACCAGGCTCTTTTGGCAACCTTCCAGCGGGTGAGGTCTTCCTCGCACCCTTAGAAGGGACAGCCAAAGGCAGACTCATCCTCGAGTGGGCTTCAACAAGGCGGCTTAAATCTCCCATAACCCTTACTGTTAAGGACGGCTATGTCGTGGATATTGAGGGTGAAGATGAGTATGCTGAATATCTTAGAGCAAAACTTTATGGAAAGAAAGAAAATGGAAACATTGCCGAGTTTGGCATAGGCACGAATGACCATGCAACGAGGCCGAACAATATCCTTGAGTCAGAAAAGATCCTTGGAACCATACATATAGCCCTCGGCGACAACAGCTCCTTTGGCGGAAAAATCAAAACACCTTTTCATCAGGACTTCGTTTTTTTTAAGCCAACGGTGAAATTAATTCATAAGGATAGTAGCAAAAATACTATTCTTAAGTCGGGTAGACTCCTCTGCAGGGAGTGTATATGAGAACCCTTTCCCTCGGCTATTCACCATGCCCCAATGATACTTTTATATTCTATGCCCTCGTCCGCGGGAAAATCGATACAGAGGATATAGGTTTCAAAGAGGCCCTGCTGGATGTTGAGACCCTTAATCAGATGGCTTTGTGCTCCGAACTCGATATTACAAAGATTTCATATCATGCCTTCGGCCATCTCCGTGAAGACTACTGCCTCCTCCGCTCTGGGAGCGCAATAGGCAGAGGCTGTGGGCCTCTGGTAGTTGCAAAGGAGGACTACACCGTGAAGGACTTAAGGGAGAAAAGGACAGCAATCCCTGGCAGGCTTACAACGGCAAATCTGCTTTTACAGCTATTTTCTTCAACCTTCAACCTTCAATCTTCAAATTCCCCCTTACCCCCCTTTACTAAAGGGGGGCAGGGGGGGATTATCGAAATGCCATTTAGTAAGATTATGGATGCAGTTGTGAAGGGAGATGTGGACGCAGGACTGATAATCCATGAAGGAAGATTTACCTATCCTTCTTACGGCTTGAAGAAAGTTTTAGACCTCGGCGAGTGGTGGGAGAATGATACAGGGTTACCTGTACCCCTCGGCGGTGTACTTGCTAAGAGGAATCTGGGAAAAGACCTGATAAAGAGGGCCGATTCAGTTATAGGAAAGAGTATTGAGTATGCATTTAAACATAGGGATGAGCCAAAGTTCTATATAAAACAGCATTCCCAGGAACTCGAAGAGGAAGTGATAGAGCAGCATATAAATTTATATGTGAATGATTATTCTTTAGATATTGGTGAGGAAGGGTTATCAGCCGTTAGAGAGCTTCTCAGAAAGGCGGAAATGAGAGGAATTATCAAAGAATCGAGGAATGAGTTTTTATGCGTTACGTAATCCTCGGGACTGCAGGCCACATAGATCATGGTAAGAGTGCCCTCGTAAAGGCCCTGACAGGAATAGACCCTGACAGACTTAAGGAGGAGAAGGAGAGGGGTATCACGATTGACCTCGGTTTTGCAGACCTCAGTTATCCTGATGGCCTTACTATTGGGATCGTCGATGTGCCGGGACATGAGAGGCTCGTCAGGAACATGCTTGCAGGTGCAGGCGGGATAGACCTCGTGCTTCTCGTGATTGCCGCTGATGAAGGTATCATGCCACAGAGTCGCGAGCATTTATATATATGTGATCTTCTGAAGATCAAATCAGGTCTCATTGCGATCACAAAGGCAGATCTTGTAGAGAATGAATGGCTTGAACTTATGAAGGATGAAGTGAGGGACTTTGTAAAAGATACATTCCTCGAGGAGGCACCGATAGTGCCTGTTTCATCAAAAACGATGTTTAATATAGATCTCCTTAAAAAAGAGATAAGAGGTGGAGCATTAAGGGTCGAACCGAAGCCAGCGAAAGGTCTTTTCAGGCTTCCCATAGATAGGGTTTTTACGCTAAAGGGATTTGGAACTGTTGTTACAGGGACTGCTTTATCTGGTAGCATTTCCGTTGACGATGCTGTGGAAATACTTCCGAGCAATATCAAGAGCAGGGTTCGCGGGCTCCACAGCCATGGCAGACCCATACAAACGGCGTATGCAGGGCAGAGGGTTGCGATAAATCTTCAGGGAGTCGAGAAAGAGGAATTGAAAAGGGGAGATTCTGTTGTCATGCCAGGAAGACTTATTCCTACAAAGACGATTGATGCAAAGATAGAACTCCTCCGGGATGCGCCAGCCCTTAAGCGTAAAGACCCTGTCCATCTCCATCTCGGCACATCGGAGACCATTGCAAGGGTTATCCTCTACGGCAGGGATGAACTCAAACCAGGCGGTAGTTGCTACTGCCAGTTCAGGCTTCAAGATGCAGTTATATCCATGTCTGGAGACAGATATATCATAAGGAGGTTTTCCCCCGTCGAGACAATTGGTGGAGGGGAAGTCTTCGACCCTTCTCCACCGAGGAGGAGACATAGGGAAGGGGCTGAAGCCCTGATAGCATTTGAGAAAGGTAGCCTTAATGATAAGATTTCTTTAAAGGTACAACAGTCAGGGCTTTACGGTATTTCTACAATGGCTATTGAGGGGTGGATAAAGGCTGAAACACTTTTAATAAAAGAATCTATAGAGATACTCAGAAGAAAGGGGATCCTGCTAAATGTAGAAGATGTACTTATTCACAAGACCTTTTTCGATTCTTTCAGGGAAAAGGTTCTTCAGACCCTGAAGGATTTCCATGCGAAAAACCCTTTGAAACCCGGAATGCCTAAAGAGGAACTCAGAGCCACACTAAATATAGGACCTAGACTTTTCACTGGACTGATCACATCCCTCAAAGATGTTGTTATGGAGAGGGAGATAATCCGTCTCGGTACCTTCAGTACAATCTTATCCCAAGCAGAGGAGACACTGAAGGCTAAGATACTGGAGCTCCTGCAGGAAAATGGATTTCAACCTCCGACTAAGGAAGAATTGGCTCAATCTCTCAAGCTGGATCAGAAACATCTATCAGATATCTTGAAACTCATGGTGAAAGAGGGGAGTCTCGTGAGAATTAGTGATTCCATGTATTTGACTACCACTGTCTATAATAAGATGATCGAGACCCTCAAAAATTTTTTCAGCAAAAAGTCTGAAATGACGGTAGCAGAATTCAGAGACATCCTCGGTACAACAAGAAAGTATGCCCTTCCCTTTTTGGAATACCTTGATTCAAACAAGATTACACTCAGGGTTGGGGATATAAGGAAGCTCCTGCTCAGGTTCTAATCTGTTCCGCTTATTATCCTTTTTGCCTTAAGGAATTCCCTATTTTTTACGGACTCGAGATAGATTCTTACAAGGTTAAGGACGTTCTTGTAAAGGAGAAAGTTTGAAGAGAGTTCAAGGAATAACTCCTTTTGGCTGAATTTCGAGGCTATCTGATAAGACCTCTTGCCTTGCAACAAATAACATTCAAAAAGGCTTGCACCTGGGATGATTATACTGCCCAAGATAAACTCCTTCCCCCTCTTTCTGGATAGGGCTTCAGGGAACATGCCGAGCATAAAAAGGGTATAGTCTCCAATGTGTTTGTGAACCTGAAATTCCCTTGAGAAACTTGGTGCATTAAGCAGCACATCCCCTTCATAGAGCAGGTCTGCTATATCTTCGAGGGTCCTTCCTGATGCATCTTTAATTTTACAGAGGTTATCTACATGGATAAATTCACATAAAACCTGATCTTCTATGTAGTCCACGACCTCAGTCTTCTCTGAGGGATTAAATCTGAGTCCAAAGTCCAGAGCCCTTTTGAAAAGCCTTCTGAGAGGGTGTCCTGGGTCAATATTTGTCTTTCTTAGCATAAAATCTTTTATCCCTTTTGACTATGGAGCCTAGCACAGGACTGTACTACCTTTACCCCTTCTAACGTAAGTCTATTTAAATCACTTGAGGGCTGTCAAGTACGTCTCTTGTGCCGTTTTACTTGAGGTAATAGAGGAGATATGATGTATATTAAGAAAAAATTTATATTAAGGAAGCTTATTAATGAGGGTTTTGGCTACATTCGTTTCTACCTTTTTAGTCTTTATGTTTCCAGCCAAGGCACTGTCAGATATAATCGTCCACGACATTGTTGTTCCCATAGGCGAGGAGGTTATGCTCAGGGCTGAAATAAAAGGAAGATTCTTCAGCAAAGGTGGTGAGGTCGTAGAGTTCTTCGCCAATGGAAAACCTATTGGGAGAAGTCTTTCAGGCTTGGATGGTTTTGCCTTCAGACAGTTTATTCCGCCCAAAACCGGCATATATCAAATAAAAGCGAGGGCAGGCAAGGACGAAGGTAAGGGATTACTCCTCTCCCTCAGGAGGGGCTCGAGGATTGTCTTTGTTGATGTAGAAGGTAGCCTGTTCGAGAGGTTTTCGAATAAGCCGAGGCACGGGAGCCAGAAAGTGATGAAAGATCTCCACAGAAGATTCCCAGTTGTCCTTCTCCAAACAGGGCTCCTGAACATAAAGTCCATAAAGGCATGGTTAAAGAAGAATGGATTCATAGAGTTACCCTTGATTCCCTGGAAACAGGGTGCGGTATTCAGTGAGTTTAATGAAAAGGGATTCAAAATCAAGGCAGTAATAGGAAGCAAAGATGTGATCGATTCTGCAAAGGAATACAAACCTCTTGCCCTTAGCTTCGAAGAGACAGAGGATGCAGTAGAAGTAAGGGATTGGGAGGAGATTAGAAAAAAGCTGAAGTGATTGACAGGACTACTGTTAAAGATGGATAATTGAATATGTCTCAGAGATATAACTTTAAACTTTTCACTGTTGTTACGCCCCCTTAGCTCAGTAGGATAGAGCACAGGTTTCCTAAACCTGGTGTCGCAGGTTCGATTCCTGCAGGGGGTACCACTCCTCAATCCTGTTGCACTCACCCGAGATTTTCCCGTAATATACAGCAATCATGAAGATCCAAGTTCTCAGAAACATTGGCAGAAGGCTTCTTAAGGAAATTCCAACCATGAGGCTTAGACCGTATACTCAAATGGTTATTGGTGTTGGTGCAGCAGGCGATAAGACCTTCCTTATAGATAAAAGGGCAGAAGAGATTATTATCTCTGGTCTTGATGAGTCAGGGGAAGCCTTAACACTTATCTCTGAAGAGATTGGTATAAAGAACATAAAAGGCGGAGGTAAGAAGATTCTTATAGACCCCATTGATGGTAGCAAGAATGCAATCTCGGGAATCCCTTTTTACTGTACATCCGTTGCAGTTGTAGATGGAAATACCTTTGGGGATATCGAACTCGCATATGTTGTGAACCTCATAAACGGTGATGAGTTCTGGGCAGAGAAGGGCAAGGGCGCATTCTTAAATAGTAAGAGGATATATACACAAAGGGACGACGAATTTTATCTTATTGCATACGAGGCGCAGTTCCCTTACAAAGACATCCTCCGGATCATGCCACTTCTTTCAAAATCAAGAAAAACCCGATGTCTCGGTGCTACCGCACTTGACCTTGCATACCTTGCCTTTGGTGCAATCAGCATCTTTGTCACCCCATCCCTTTCGAGGGGCTTTGACTTCGCAAGTGGCTATCTGCTTGTGAGGGAGGCCGGAGGGATATTTACGGATATTGAAGGTAATACCATCGAGACCTTCGAAGTCAGCCTTAAAAAAGGTTCCTCACTCCTCGCATCAGGAAATAAAAGACTCCACGAAAAGGCCTTGAGACTCCTGAGGTAAACCCCGCACCAAAAGTTTTTGGTGCGGGGTAAATAGTTCGGTACATAGGCAGGATACAGCATTTCATCGGTTGTAATATTTAAATCAAGGACGGTATATTTGGATCGTACATTATGAATCTTGTATCGTGTTTCCCTCTTGCACAGGGGTTTGAGGTATGGAACCTTCAACAACAGACTCGCTAGGTATTCCTGTGGAGTAGTAGTATGTGAATATGATAGCAATAACCGCAAGACCGATGTAGGTCTGAAAGGCATAAGAGATTAGCTGATATGGAAAAGAAAGGACTATACCTATTACAGGTACCAACTTGAAGGGATAGCCGAGGAGGATCAGGAGAAAACTTATCAGGACATATCCTCCGAAAAGGAGGGTATAAAGCCAGAATGCCCTCGGGTGCCTCACCACATAATTTATAGCCTCCTTGAGGGATTTCACAGGGCCTATACCTTTAATGGAGAGTGCAGCAACTCCATACATGGTTATCGAGAGGATTCCGAGAAGGAGGGTGAGTGCAATTATTATCAAGATAAGAGAAAAAAAGGTACCGAGGAAGAGGGCAAGCGTTGAATCCTGACTTTTAACGAAGGATACTAATGCTGTTACGCCTCCCCCAAAGATTCCGAGAACAAAGGCGGTAGCAATCAGTATAATGCCTATCACGGCGGTAAAACCAAGCATCGGTAGAAAAAGCCTTTTTGCTTCAGAGAAGAATATGTTCATGGTAAATTTTGGAGTTTTGTCTCTGAGGGCCCTTCCGATAACACCGATAGAACCCCCAAATACATAAATGGTGAATATCGCAGCTATAAGGATGTACATCAGGAGGCCCGCGATAACGATAAGGACAAGCCCGAAATACTTAGATATGATTTCAGAAGGCTCCTTAAGCAATTTGAAGATATCTTTTATATTTGTAATTTCTGTAAGGTCAATGCCGAATATGATAAATGCTATCGCAAGTGGTATGCCTACTAAGACAAAAAAACCGATACCGCTTAAGATCACCATGCCGAGCTGGACGAGCACAAGCTGCCAGTTCCTGTGAACCACCCTGAATCCTTCCTTTATAGCATCGATGTAACTCATGTTGATTCCTGTTATTGTAAGATAAATTCTCACCTTTATCAAAGAGCTATTAGCAAAAGAGACATCAATCGGTCACGACAACGATGCCCGTCTCGGTGACGTTAAACGGTAACGTGAAAAACTAACCCCCTCATTCCCCCCCTACTTAGACGAAACGAGCTTCGTTACCCTAACCGTAGCCGCTTTAACTCTTTGCTCTTTGCTATGTACTGGAATCGGGTTGATAAAAATTAATAAGTTAGTTATATTATTTGAAATTTTTCGGGAGGTGTCAGATGCTGATAGATATTGCATATGCAATGGGTCCAGGCCCGCAGGGTGCGGATCAAGGTTTAGGAGCATTAGGTAGTATTATCCCCCTTATCCTTATATTTGTTATCTTCTATTTCTTGCTTATCAGGCCCCAGCAGAGAAGGGCCAAGGAGCACAGAAGAATGGTAGAGAATCTCAAAAAGGGGGATAAAGTTGTCACATCAGGTGGCGTTTACGGTGTTATCGAGGCTGTTGGTGCTAATACCGTTACAGTCAAGATCGCTGAGAATGTGAAGGTAAAACTTGGCAAGACATTCATTGCGGCACTCAGGCCCCCTTCAGAGGAAGACTGATTCGAATCGTGCTGAGAGGATGACTCTGGAGGTTTAGTTTTGTGAAGAAAAAGTTTCTCTGGAGGCTAATCCTCATAAGTCTAACTCTCATCCTTGCATTCATATTTTTTCTCCCTAACACCCCTGCCTTTAAGTACATGCCTGAATGGTG
The DNA here is from genome assembly GCA_040753955.1 of Nitrospirota bacterium. GTDB lineage: Bacteria > Nitrospirota > Thermodesulfovibrionia > Thermodesulfovibrionales > SM23-35 > JASEEX01. Next base: position 56,358 of record JBFMDQ010000001.1, read on the forward strand.
GAAGGAGAACATGCCAGCCAAGGGGATTGTACTCGGACTCGACCTTCAAGGAGGGCTTCACCTTGTATTTGAGGTTGAAGGGGATAAGGCCGTTGAAATAACCACGGAGAGATATGCCTCAACATTAAAGGATGCGCTTATAAAAAGAAAACTAACAGCTGATGTTAATAAAAGTGGGCTCAACATCATAATAAGCCCACCAACCCCTGAGATAAGAAAGGCAGTTGAGGAAGACTTCCCTGCACTCACACCCGTCGAGGCAGCGGGGAGGCTTGTATATAAACTTTCTGACAGAGAGGCACGGAGGATAAAAGACAATGCTGCTGACCAGGCACTCGAGACAATTCGTAACAGGATAGACCAGTTCGGTGTTGCAGAGCCGACCATACACAGGCAGGCCGAAAACGAGATTGTTGTCCAGCTCCCCGGGATCAAAGACCCCAAGCGTGCTATTGACATTATAGGCAGGACTGCACTGCTCGAATTCAAGCTCGTTGATGATGAGGCTCAGGTAGCAGCAGAACTTCCCCCATCAATTTTACCTGGCGAGGAAGAGAACCTTCTAAGGCAGTTTGCTGAAAAGATACCTGAGGGTGACGAAATACTCTTCGAGAGAAAGGTCAATAGGGAGACCGGTGCGGTCAGAAAGATACCCCTCCTTCTCAAAAAACAGGCAGTCCTTACAGGAGACCTCCTGAACGATGCAAGGGTAAATATTGACCCTGCATATAATGAGCCTTATGTCTCAATCTCATTCAATGCCGCAGGTGCAAAAATCTTCGAGGAGATAACAGGGGCAAATGTAAAAAAGAGGCTTGCCATAATTCTCGATAATACTGTTTATTCAGCCCCTGTCATACAGGAGAGGATATCGGGAGGTAATGCCCAGATAACAGGAAGCTTCACAATGGGGGAGGCAAAGGACCTAAGCATTGTATTAAGGTCAGGCGCACTCCCTGCACCCCTGAAGATGCTACAGAATGTTACTGTAGGGCCTTCTCTCGGCAGGGACTCTATCGAGGCGGGAAAGGTAGCGGGTATAATCGCCTCTATAGCTGTTGTGGTATTCATGATATTCTATTATAGGCTTTCGGGTGTCATCGCTGACTTCGCACTGCTTCTGAACATAATACTCCTCCTCGGTGCGATGGCATCACTCAATGCAACGCTCACCCTTCCTGGCATTGCCGGGATTATACTCGCCATTGGTATGGCCGTTGATTCAAATGTCCTTATGTTCGAGAGGATGAGGGATGAACTGAGGGCAGGTAAGACTCCATGGGCAGCCGTTGATTCAGGATATCACAAGGCGTTCTGGACAATCTTTGATTCTCATGTCACTACATTAATAACAGCAGCAGTGCTCTTTCAGTTCGGCACGGGTCCGATAAAAGGATTCGCCGTAACGTTGAGCCTCGGCGTTGCCATAAATCTCTTTACCGCACTCGTTGGCACAAAAACAGTCTTTGACATTATTAATAGCAGGCGTGAAATAAAAAAGCTGAGCATATAGGAAAGCGATGATAGAGCTGATAAAAAATCCAAATATTGATTTTCTTGGAAAGAGATATTATGCCTTTGCCCTTTCAGCAGTTCTTTCCATCTTAGGAATCATCGCTATAATACAGATCGCAGGGGGGCATGCAAACCTTGGGATAGATTTTGCAGGAGGGACAGCTATACAGTTAAAGTTCGAAAAGGCTGTTGCGCTCCATGATATCAGGCTTGCCCTTGAGAATGGAGGAATAAAGGACTTTGATCTCCAGGACCTTCCAACAGAGAACAAAGTTCTCATAAGGATGAAAAAGAGCGAGGAAGAACTCGGCCGTGCTGCAGAGGCTGTAACATCTATACTCACCCAGAAGTTCCCTGACACCAGATACGTAGTTGATTCAACAACAGTCATAGGGCCGAAGGTAGGAGGAAAGCTCAGGGCAGATGCGGCAAAGGCGATCGCTGTGGCTGTTATGGGACTACTTATTTATGTCGCATTCAGGTTTCAGTTAAGGTTCGGTGTTGGTGCAACGATTGCAACCTTTCACGATGTCCTCGCTGTACTTGGATTATTTTATATCATGGGAAAGGAGATCAATCTTATTCTTGTTACCGCCCTCCTCACTATTGCCGGTTATTCCCTCACTGACACTGTTGTAGTATTTGACAGGATCAGGGAGAACCTGAAACTGAAACATAGGGAAGATGTTAAGACGATAATGAACAGCAGTATTAATGAGGTCTTATCAAGAACAATAATAACCTCTACGACAGTACTTCTTACTTCAGTAGCGCTGTTTTTCTTCGGCGGTGAGGTCATACATGACTTCTCCCTTGCCATGATAATGGGCGTTATTGTCGGTACTTATTCATCGATATTCGTCGCAAGCCCAATGGTACTCCTATGGGGAGGTAAAAGGCCCTTTGCCAAGAAATGAAAACCGTAATGCGTTATGCGTGATGCGCAATGAGCTAACAAGCTGGACTTATCACGCATTACGGGTTACGCATAACGAATTTTATGCATAGGCGATGGCTTGTCAACAGAACCAACCCGGAATATATAGAATATTTGTCAAAAATTGCATCCATTTCCCCTGTTCTGGCTCAAATATTGATAAACAGGGGAATAAAGACGCCTCACGAGATATATGATTTCCTTAACCCGAGGATATCAAATCTCTCAGACCCCTTCGAGCTTGTAGGCTTAAAGACTGCTGTTGAAAGAATAAAAGAGGCGTTGAAAAGAAGTGAAAGGGTCCTCGTCCACGGCGACTACGATGCAGATGGTCTCTCTGCTACAGCTATAGTATTTCTTGCCCTGAAAGGACTCGGATTAGATGTCCATTACTTTATCCCTCACAGGATTACCCATGGATATGGTTTTAGTTTTGCTGGTGTGAAAAGGGCGAAGGAACTCGGAGTCGAGCTGGTAATTACAGTTGACTGCGGGATAACATCCTTTGAGGCGATAGCTCTATCGAAAAGAGAAGGAATAGATGTGATTGTAACCGATCACCATGAACCAGCTCTTAATCAACAGTCCCTATTCGGAAATCACAATTATCTACTACCCGATGCCTTTGCTATTGTTAATCCTAAACTCTCGACCACTGACTCTCGATCCTCGGTCTTATCAGGTGCGGGGGTCGCATTTAAGCTTGCCCAGGCATTATCAACGGTTCACGGTTCACGTCCGCCTATGGCGGACACGGTTCACGAATTTTTAGACCTCGCTGCTATCGGTACAATGGCTGATGTTGTTCCTATTATCGGTGAGAACAGGATTCTCGTAAAAGAGGGGTTGAAGTTGATAGAAAATGGTGCGAGGCCAGGCTTGAGGGCACTGAGGGAGGTTTCGGGCATTGATAAGAGAGAGACTAAGTCTGATGTGCTGCCGTTCACAATAATCCCGAGAATGAATGCAGCTGGCAGGATATCAGACGCTAACAATGTTGTAAAGCTCCTGCTTACTGATTCAGATGATGGGGCAGCCGAGATATCATTTTGGCTGGATAAACTCAATTCAGAGAGACAGCAGATAGAGGAAGAGGTTTATCGGGAAGCCCTCGACAAGCTCAATGATAAAGGTGTCCGTTCAGCCATCGTGCTTTCAGGAGAGGGGTGGCATCAGGGTGTTATTGGCATTGTGGCATCTAAAATTACAGAGATTTTTTACAGACCTACCTTTGTTATTTCCAAAGGGGGAAACACTGCCACAGGTTCGGCAAGGAGCATCCCTCCCTTTGACATCTATAAAGGTCTAACAGGCTGCAGAGAACTCCTCACAGGCTTTGGCGGTCATAAACAGGCTGCAGGGTTTAGACTGAATACTGAGGATATTTCATCCTTCGAGGAAAGGATCAACAGGATTGTGGCTGAAAGCCTTACAGAGGAGGATTTTATACCTTCCCTCGAGATAGATGCAGATGTAAAACTCTCTCACATAAACTTAAGCCTTATAAGAGAGCTCGAGATGCTCGAACCCCTTGGATTTGGAAACACCGAGCCGCTCCTGGGTTCAAAAGGGCTCGAGGTTCTCTACCCGAGGGTGGTCGGGAATAATCACATCAAGATGAAACTCAGGCAGAGGTCCTACTCCATTGATGCCATAGGGTTTGATATGGCCGAATTTTTTGATACCCTATTGAATATAGCATCAAATTCAACAGGTTCAACCTTGATCGATGCTGCATTCACGCCATTCATAAATGAATGGGAAGGAGGCAGGGGTCTCCAGCTAAACCTGAAGGCATTCAGGCCGAGCCTGTGAAAAGTTAAAAGTGAAAAGTTTTTAAAACATTTTACTCTTAACTTATGAGTCTTGCTAAGAAGTTCATTCATAAGTAAAACAACATCCTTATTCCATTTCTGTCATTCCGGGCTTGACCCGGAATCCAGGGTTTTCCGTGAAAACGGGAACCTATTTCCTTAATAGTTCCCTGCTTCCGCAGGGACGGCGTCTGGATTCCCGCTTTCGCGGGAATGACATACAAGTTGCCTTCCTTATGTAACTCTCAACTCATCACTGTTTCTAAAGTTGTATAATAAATTATGCCAGAAGAATCTATAACGATCGGTGGTCTGATTAAAAGGGTCCTTTCTTATAATCCCGATGCAGATGTAGAAGTTCTGAAGCGGGCCTATCATTTTTCGAGTGAAGCCCACTTCAGCCAGAAAAGGGTAGAAGGCTCACCTTATATAGAACATCCCGTTGCAGTTGCATCGATCCTCGCTGATATGAAGATGGATACCGCAACCATTGCGGCAGGCCTTCTACATGACACTATCGAAGATACAGGCAAAACAAAGAAAGAAATAAAGGAACTTTTTGGCGAAGAGATTGCATTCCTTGTGGAGGCATTAACAAAGCTTTCTCGAATGGTCTTCAAGACGAAAGAGGAGGCCCAGGCAGAAAACTTCAGGAAGATGCTTTTAGCCATGTCAGAGGATGTCAGGGTAATGTTCATAAAATTTGCAGATAGGCTTCATAATATGCGAACTCTAAAACACCTTCCGGAAAATAAACGGCAGAGGATCGCATCAGAAACTCTCGAGATCTATGCACCAATAATAAACAGGCTCGGCATTGGATGGTTAAGGAATGAACTTGAAGACCTGAGCTTTAAATCCCTCATGCCCAAACTCTATAGTGAACTCGTAAGGAAGGTTGCGAAGAGAAAGGAGGAACAGGAGGGTTATTTAAAAGAGCTTTTTAAGATAGTAAGTAACAAACTGAAAGAGGCGGGCCTTCCAGGAACAGTATCAGGAAGGATAAAGCATTACTATGGCATCTATCAGAAGATGCAGAAACAGAGGATTACATTCGAGCAGGTTCATGATGTCCTCGGCCTGAGGATAATCACGGATACAAAGGCTAACTGCTATGCAATCCTCGGCCTGATTCATTCCCTCTGGACGCCTATTCCTGGCAGATTCAAAGACTATATAGGGGTACCAAAATCAAACATGTACCAATCTCTCCACACAACTGTTATTGGGCCGAAGGGAGAAAGGGTCGAGGTTCAGATAAGGACCTCTGAGATGAACATGATTGCAGAGCATGGTATAGCATCCCACTGGAGATATAAAGAAAAGGGTGAGGTTGATGAAAAGAGCAGCAAATATATCTCATGGCTCAGAAACCTGATACAGGCGCAGAAAGAGCTGTCCGATGCAAAGGACTTCCTTGAAGCTGTTAAAGGTGAGGTCTTCCCTGATGCTGTATATGTCTTTACACCGAAGGGAGATATAAAGGAGCTCCCTGTTGGTTCAACGCCTGTGGATTTCGCCTACAGCATCCATACACAAGTAGGTCATAGATGTATTGGTGCAAAAGTAAATGGCAGAATAATACCTCTCAGGTATACCCTCAGAAGTGGCGACACAGTCGAGATAATAACCTCTCCAACACATGGGCCAAGCAGGGACTGGCTTAAATTTGTTGTTACGCAACGCGCAAAGGGCCGGATAAAGCAGTGGATAAAGGCTGAAGAGAGGAAACAGGCTATAGAACTGGGCCTCAGGCTCCTTGAAGGAGAGCTAAAAAGGCATGACCTCAGCCCGTCCGTCCTCAAGTCAGAAGATATGCAGAGGTTCTTAAAATCCTTTAATATCCAGTCCCTCGAGGATCTCTATGTCTCTGTTGGCTATGGAAGATTATCAGCTCATCAGGTTGTTAACAAACTGGTGCCAGAGAAACCAGTAGAAGAGATTCCTGCTGTAAAGGTTACAAAACCTCCAAAGGAGCAGAAGGGCGTCACCATAAAGGGAGTGGATAATGTTTTATATCGTACAGCTAAATGTTGTTTCCCTGTGCCGGGTGACAGGCTTGTGGGTTTTGTAACAAGGGGCAGGGGTGCCACAATCCATCGCGAGGACTGTCCAAACCTCGAAAGGCTCGCTGTTGATAATGCAAGGCTCGTTGATGTTGAATGGAGGTCGATGGGTGATGCGACATCACCAGCGAAGCTATTTGTAGAAACTGTTGATAGACCTGGCATACTTGCAAGCCTCAGTGCCCTTATATCATCCGTTAATGTCAATATAAGCCATGTAGAGGCAAGTTCAACAGAGGACAAAAAGGCCCATATCATATTCGTCCTTGAGGTGAAGGATAAAAGCCAGCTTTCAGGGCTTACCCAGAAGATTTCACAGATGGAGGGAGTCCTGAAAGTGAGCAGATAACAATATACGTTATGGGTAAGAACGGCATCGCATTTGTAGAACTTCTGATCGTAATAAGCATAATTGCGATTTTGGCTTTGTTAACTGTCCCGGTAATTAAGGCAAACAAGCTTGATGGTGCTACAAGGATGATTTACTCTGATTTACTCCTTGCAAGGATGCAGGCGATAGCCAAGGGAAATAACTTCAGGGTTATATTCAATGCAGAAGATGGTCATACATATGATAATCATACCTACTGGATTCATAACGATAAAAATAGTAATAGCGATATAGAGGCAGGTGAAGAGTTCACCATTAAAGACATACATAAAGATTATGAAGGAGTAACATTTACTGTTAATAACAATGCTACCTTTAATCCGAGGGGGACTTCTAATAGTGGTACCGTTACATTAATAGATCAATCTGGTTCAAAATATGTTATATTTTCCTGGACAGGGAGGGTAAGGATAAGTGATATGCCACCGTAAAAACCCGAATGGTTTCACATTAGTAGAGGTTCTCATAGCCCTGGCCATCCTATCCATAGGTCTTCTTGCACTCGCTGGATTGCAGGTAGTAGTGATAAAGGCCAATGCAGGCTCTAAGAATCTGACATCAGCAGTTATCTTAGCAGAAGCAAAGATAGAGGAACTGAAAAGGAATGGGTTTGGGAGCCTGACAAATGGCAACTTTCAAGACCCGAATAACCCTGTTAATGAGACCGGTCAGGCAGGGGGCATTTTCACAAGATCCTGGGTAATTGATAATTATTTCGGTTCAGCAGATATGAAACAGATAATTGTGACCTTAACATGGACAGATTCCTTAGGGAATCATAACATCCCTGTAACAACAGTATTTTCGAGGGCTGTGGATTGAAATGGATAAAAAGGGGTTTACCCCGTCAGATAGAGAACATCTAACGGGGTTTACATTAGTAGAGTTGATGATTGCTATGGTAATTTCACTCATTGTCCTTGCAGGTATTTATAATGTCTTTATATCATCCAATAGGAGCTATTTTATTCAGGAGTCCCTAACTGATATGCAACAGAATGCAAGGGCATCAATAGAATTTATGGCAAGGGAACTGATAAATGCAGTTGTAATAGAGGAGATCGATACAACAGCAGGTAATAGCAGTATAACCTTTTATACAGATGGAGACGATGTAGATGTGGGCGTATCTACAGGCAGCAACACAAATACCACCTTAAATGACACAACTAAATCATGGACTCCTAACGAATGGCAGAATAAGATAGTAGCGATTGTCGATGGCGCCGGAAAAGGTCAGACAAAACCCATCAGCTCAAACACCTCTAACCAATCGACATTGTCTGAAAATTGGACAACAGTTCCAGACAGTACATCCGTTTATCATGTTGACGTTGAGAAGAAAGGGTTTTCAAGAACAAGTAATGATAATGTCCTTCGTTATACAAAGGGTGGCAGTGTAAATCAGCCATTTACTGACAATATAACCAATCTAACCTTGACAGCGGATGACCCAGATATTAATAACATAAAGAAGATAGATATCCAGTTGACCGCAAGGACATCGAGGACAGACCCTAACATGAATAACCAATACCACTATTATACTGTTAATACCTCAGTAAAGTTGAGGAATCGGGATTAAGGGGGTGAGTCTCATGTTAAAAGACAAAAGGGGCATAGCCTTAGTAGCAGCCTTGCTGGTCCTTTTAGCCCTTTCAATAATAGGGGTAGTTGCTGTAAACACGACGGTGACTGACACAAAGATTTCGGGGAATCTAAAGGATATTAAGCAGGCATTTTACCTCGCAGATGCAGGTATAAGTCATGCAGGTTATCTTCTTCAACAAAATATAGGTAGCTGGGACACTTATCTCCCGTCTCCCTTTATAGATACTACTATTTTAGGGGCTGGCAGCTATAGCGTTACTATCAGCAATATTGGAACTACTGTAAAGAAAGTGGTGTCAACCGGAATAGCCTCAACAGAGGCTAAGGCAGTAATTGAGGCAGTATTTATTAGAGCGCCATTCAGTCCTGATAATGCAATAATCACCAATGGAAATATAGAAATTTCGGGAAATCCGACCATAGCTGGTTCAAATGGAGGTGTTCATTCCAATAAAGACCTTGAAATCAGAGGGAGCCCGAATATTGCCCAGACCGCTTCAGCCTCCGGGACTGCCTCTCCTTCTCCGCCATACATAAGTGGCGCTCCAACACTGGATATCCCAACAATTAACCCGACCCAGTTTGCCAGCTACGCTGACTATCAACTAAAGTCAGATGGTAAGGTCTACAGGACAGGCTCTACGCTGCCGGAAGGTACGTCAGGCGGAACATGGTATGGCTGGGATTACAGCGAAGGCAAATGGACTTTAAGTGGTAATGATACCCCTCCTCCTGGGATGCTATATATAGAAGGAGATGCGCGTGTATCAGGAAACCCGGGAAGTGCCTCTGAACCGTGGCAAACAACCCTTGTTGCCACAGGGAATATTGAGCTATCCGGAAATCCTATCATCGCTGATTATAAGGATCCTTCAGATCCAATAGGGGTTCAAAATCTCTTATTCGTTGCCGGCCTGGGGCTAAAGATAAGTGGTAACGCGACTCAAACCTTTGATGGGATTATAGCTGCCCATGGAAATATAGAGGTTAGTGGGAATCCCAATCTTAATGGATACATAATAGCGGAGAATGCGACTGGAATCGGGACTGAAAATAAGGTTTCTGGAAATATGACTATTACTTACAATGGTGATATGGCCTCCCCCTTTATCAGCAATACAGTTAGTATGATAGCCTGGCGTAAGGTTAACGAGTAAGAATCGATTAAATAGGTTTAATAGGAAATTGAGCATTCTTTACCCTGTTGTTGCATAAATTGTTATAACCGAATAGGCTAAACCCTGTTAGAAAAGATTTTCTAACAGGGTAAATCTATTGATACCAAGCATCTATGTCATTTTTGAAAGTTATCACAGGATTTCACTTTTAGTGAGCTTTATGAATAAAGCCTAATTTGCTACAAACATAGAATTATCACCATTTTATGAGTTTTGTGTGCATGTATTATTGCAACAACAGGGTTTATATATTCGAGGTATTTAAACCAGCTATATCCCTAAAGGCGAGGCGAGGCGATAAACCACCATTCCACTACCAAATGAGATAAAGAGCATGAACATAAGCGAGATGAGGAACCATCTCCAGCTTCCCATTTCCTGCTTCATCACGACTGCTGTTGCTGCACATGGAATAAAGAGCATTAGCACGACGAGGAATGAGAGAGCCGATGCATGGCTCATTACTCCTGGCAGGATACTCCTTAGCCCCTCTTCCCCAACCCCATAGAGCACACCGAGAGTTGCTATCGAGTTCTCCTTAGCAACAAAGCCCGCCAGCAGGGCAATCATCATCTTCCAATCCAATCCTATAGGAGCTCCCAAAGGTTCAACGAGACGGCCTAACCATCCAAGGATATTATTTTCAATTCTTCCACCAGGAAAGTTAGACATGATCCACAGTAATATCGAGAAGCCAAGAATAACTGTCCCAGCGCGTTTCACGAAGGCTGCTGTCCTTTTCCATACGGCAATCCCTATCGTCCTAAGATTTGGCCTGTGATATAGAGGGAGCTCCATTATGAAAGGCATGGGTTCTCCTTTTAAGAAAAACCTGCTTACTATAATCCCTATAATTCCCAGGGATAAAATATTTATAGCTACAAGTGACCATGAGACAATAGTTGCCTTTCCCCCGAAAATAGCAGCCGTAACGAATGCCAGGATAGCAAGCCTTGCAGTGCATGGAACAAAGGGCGTAAGTAATATCGTAAGAAGCCTTGCCTTCCTTGACTCCACTATTCTTACTCCCAGAACCGCTGGGACGTTGCACCCGAAGCCAAGAAACATCGGGAGAAAGCTCTTCCCATGAAGCCCAATTATGTGCATGAATCTATCCATCACAAAGGCTGCCCTCGCCATGTACCCGATATCCTCAAGAAACGCCATGGAGGTGAAGAATATAAGGAGTATAGGTAGGAATGTAAGGACGGCTCCGGCACCTCCTATAACGCCACCTATTACTATTCCACTGACCCATCCAGGAGCCCCGGAAAGGAAGGGCCCGATCCATCTCGCAAAAAATTCTACAAGCCATTCCAGCAATCCCTGTATGGGTGATCCCACTTTATAGGTCAAAAAGAAGATAATTGCGAACATCCCTAAAAGTATTGGTATGCCCAATATTGGACGTATGAGCACATGATCTATCCGATCTGTCAAGAGAACCTGCCCCTTTTTAAACTGCGAAACGGAGGAACGGATAACAGCCTCTATCCAATCATATCTGCCGTGAACAACAGCAAGCAAAGAGTCCTCATGACCCCGAAGTTGCAAAACTACCTCCTCCCATTTATCTACTGGGAGAATCTGTTCCAGCATCCCTGAAACATCAGGATCGCCCTCCATCAGCTTTGTAACAGCCCAGCAGGTAGTATATGGGTATGAGATGTATTCACCAACCTTTTCCATGAGCGTTAGGAAAACATCCATATGATCTTGAAAGACCTCGGGAACGGAGGGGTTATATTCCAGATTCCCGTTTGAAAGGGATATTATTTCCTGGACAAGTTCCTTTATCCCCCTATTTTTTGTGGCGACCATAGGGACGACCGGTATTCCAAGGGACTTCTTAAGAGACTCTACATCTATGAGAATCCCTTGCTCCTGAGCCACGTCCATCATGTTCAAAGCAACTATGACCGGAGGCTTTAGAAGGAGAAGTTCGGAGAGTAGATAAAGGCTTCTTTCTAAAGCTGATGCATTGGCTATAAGAATTACAACATCGGGTCGCTCTTTTATTATAAAATCCCTCGCTATCCTCTCCTCTTCGGAGAAGGCCGTGAGGCTGTATGTTCCAGGAAGGTCAATTATTCCCATCTCAGCTTCCCCTGAGATGATAACCCCTTCCTTTTTTTCAACCGTCTTTCCAGGCCAGTTCCCAACGTGTTGCGATAATCCCGTGAGAATATTAAAGACTGTGGATTTGCCAACGTTCGGTTGCCCTGCAAGGGCTACAAGAAGTTTCTTTCCCACTATTGTCCGATCCCGCCCTTTTCGTCCCCAACCCTGGTTATCATTATCCTTGATGCCTGACCCCTTCCAATAGCGATTCTTGTACCATTAGTTATGACCAGCAGAGGTCCCCTGTTGTTTCTAAGGACCTTGAGCCATATCCCTGGAGCAATACCCATTGCAGCAAGTCTACTTATTAGCCCGTATCCTCCTGAAATGGAATGTACAATCCCTTCCTCTCCTTCCATGAGAGAGGTAAGGGGTAGCAGATCAACTTTCATGGATTCTTCTCCTTTACCTTCATTTCTTTTGACATTTCTTACAGTATCCCCTTATCTCGAGTGTGTGGCTTACTCCTCAAAAGTGGTTCCTCCTGAATTCTTTCAAGGTCTTCAGAATAAAACTCTAGTATTTCTTCGCATGCGATGCAGAACATATAATAAAGAGATTCAGGGTCAAAATGGAATACTAAATTTTGTTTTTATGTGTCAAGAGGGCAATTGCACCAAGAAGTACCTCTTTTTCCGTGACATAAAGTCTGGTCTGAGAATGCACTTGACAAAAATTCCTTATGAGGCAAAGATAGTTTATTGGAGGTTTATTTATGATAAAGAAAATTGTCCTTGCCTACTCAGGGGGTCTTGATACATCTGTGGCTATAAAATGGCTAAAAGAGAAATATAACGCTGAGGTTATTGCATTCTATGCAGACTTGGGCCAGGGAGAGAACCTCGAAGAAGTAAGAGAAAAGGCATTGAAGACAGGTGCATCAAAGGTTTATATAGAAGACCTTAAGGAAGAATTCGTAAAAGACTATATATTCCCGATGCTCAGGGCTAATGCAGCTTACGAAGGCACCTATCTGCTCGGGACATCAATAGCAAGGCCATTTATCGCAAAAAAGCAGATAGGGATTGCAGAAAAGGAAGGTGCTGAGGCAGTTGCACACGGTGCTACAGGGAAAGGTAATGACCAGGTAAGGTTTGAACTGACATATTATGCACTAAAGCCTGAAATAAAGGTTATAGCACCGTGGAGGGAGTGGCCATTCAACTCAAGGCAGTCCCTGATTGAATATTCTGAGAGGCATGGTATCCCTGTTACAGCAACAAAGGAAAGGCCTTATAGTGTTGACAGAAACCTATTTCACATCAGCTATGAGGGAGGGATCTTGGAAGACCCCTGGCAGGAACCACCACCTGATATGTACACGATGATTACGCCACCTGAGAAGGCACCTGATATGCCTGTATATATTGATATCTCTTATGAGAGGGGCAACCCCGTCGCAATCAATAATGAAGTTATGTCTCCTGCGACTTTGCTTGAAAAATTGAATTCCATTGCTGGTAAAAATGGTGTTGGAAGAGTGGATATGGTAGAAAACAGGTATGTGGGGATTAAATCCAGGGGTGTTTATGAAACCCCTGGTGGCACAGCTCTTCATATTGCCCACAAGGCATTAGAGTCTATAACCCTCGACAGGGAGATAATGCACCTCAAGGACTCCATTATAATGCGCTATTCGGAGCTCATATATTATGGATACTGGTTTTCTCCTGAAAGGTTTGCTATCCAGAACTTTATAGATGATATACAGAAAGATGTCACTGGCACCGTCAGGGTCAAGATATATAAGGGAAATTGCTATGTTGTCGGAAGAAAATCTCCAAATTCCCTTTATCACCCCGGGCTTGCGACATTTGAGGCAGGAATTGCATATAATCAGAAAGATGCGGAGGGTTTTATAAAGCTCAATGCCCTAAGGTTGAAGTTAAGGAAATTGAAAAAAGAGTAAAATGTCAGACCTTAGATACTGGATTGCACTATCCATGCTACAAGATATAGGACCTATTGGGGCTAAGAAACTGCTCTCTGTATTTGGAACACCTGAAAGAATTTTCGATGCAGAGGTTGATGACCTCCTTTCTGTAGAAGGGATAGGGATAAACAAGGCAAAAAATATAAAAGAATTTTCATCCTGGGAGGTTGTGGATAAAGAGGTTAAGGTCTTAGAGAAAAAGAGGATAAAGACTGTAAATCTCAATGGGTCTTCATATCCAGAAATGCTCAGGGAAATAGATGATGCACCTGTTGTCATTTATATCAGGGGTGATATTCAGCCTCAGGATAGATATACAATAGCAATTGTCGGTTCACGCAAGCCTACCTCCTATGGGACATCTGTTGCAGAAAATATTTCAGAGGAGCTTGCATCCATGGGGTTTACTATCGTTAGCGGTATGGCAAGGGGCATTGATGCCATATCGCACAGGGGAGCGTTAAGAGCAGGCGGAAGGACCATTGCAGTGCTCGGATCAGGACTTGATGTACCTTATCCTCCAGAGAACAAGGGTTTGATGGATAAAATTACAAACTCCGGTTATGTTATCAGTGAGTTTCCCTCTGGGACCCCTCCTGATAGAGAAAACTTTCCCCGGAGAAATAGACTGATAAGTGGCCTTTCTCTTGGTGTGCTCATAGTAGAGGCTACCTCTGACAGCGGCTCCCTGATCACGGCAGGATATGCCCTCGAACAGGGTAGAGAGGTCTTCGCGGTTCCTGGTAACATAACTTCATCTGCATCAGAAGGCACGAACGAACTGATCAAAAGAGGTGCGATACTCACACGGAAGGCGGAGGATATTGTTGAGGAGCTCGCACCCGTTTTGAAAGGATTTATAAGATCAAAAGAAAGGGCAAAGATAGAAGTTACGGAAGAAGAAAAGAACCTCTGTAACCTGCTCTCTGGAGAGCCAAAGCATGTAGATGACATCTCTCGGGAGAGTAGATTACCGGCATCAAAGGTACTCGGAATCCTTCTTAACTTAGAGATGAAAGGTGCTGTAAGGCAAACAACAGGGAAAGGGTTTTATCTGGTATGAACTCCTCGGGATCGAGTCGCAACGATCTTGTCATTGTTGAGTCACCTGCAAAGGCAAAGACCCTCCATAAGATACTCGGTAAGGGATTTGCAGTCAAGGCATCTATTGGTCATATAAAGGACCTTCCTGAGAAAGAGCTTGGGGTTGATGTGGAGAGTAACTTTAAGCCTCATTACGTTGTAATCCCTGGTAAAGAAAAAGTTATTAAGGAGCTTAAGAAGGCATCAAAAGAGGCTGATAAGATATTTCTTGCCCCCGACCCTGATAGGGAGGGAGAAGCAATAGCATGGCATATTGCTTATGAAATCTCAAATATCATCCCGAAACAAGTTCGGGATCAAAATTTAAAAGGAAAGATACACAGGATTACCTTTAATGAAATAACAGAGCGGGCTGTGCGAGAAGCAATAAAGAACCCTGGCAGGATAGATATGAACAAGGTCGAGGCCCAGCAGGCCCGGAGGATACTTGACAGGCTTGTCGGTTACGGACTCAGCCCCCTTCTATGGAAGAAGGTTAGGAAAGGCCTTAGCGCAGGGAGGGTACAGTCCGTTGCAGTAAAGCTGATTGTAGACAGAGAGCGAGAGATAAGGGCATTCAAACCCGAAGAATACTGGAGTATAAACGCAGAATTTGAAGGGTCTAAACCTCCCAGGTTCTGGGCAAGACTTTACAAGATAGACTCCAGACTCCAGACTATAGGCTCCAGATTTTTGATACCCAATGAAAATACTGCAACGGCTATTGTTAATGACTTAAAAGACAGAGAGTTTGTACTGAGCAAAATAGAGCGCAAGCAGAGGAAGAGGATGCCTTATCCTCCCTTTATCACAAGCACTATACAGCAGGAAGCAGCAAGGAGACTGAGATTCCCGGCAAAAAAGACAATGATGATAGCACAGCAGCTCTACGAGGGAGTGGAACTTGCTGAAGAGGGTTCAGTGGGACTCATTACCTATATGAGAACAGACTCCTTCAGGGTTGCCCCTGATGCACAGGAGTGGGCGAGGGAATTCATCATGAGGGTTTATGGAAGAGATTACACACCTGAGAAACCTCCTGTTTATAAAACCAAAGGATCTGTACAGGATGCACATGAGGCGATAAGGCCGACATATCCTGAGAAAAGACCAGAGGATATAAAACAATTTCTTTCAAAAGACCAATATGCCCTTTATACGTTGATATGGAATCGGTTTATATCAAGCCAGATGGCACCAGCCCAGCTTGAACAAACGACCTTTACAATCAATACAAATCCCCCCTTACCCTCAAATAATCCCCCCACCCCCCCTTTAGTAAAGGGGGGCGAGGGGGGATTTGCCGAGTTCAGGGCATCAGGAACGGTAGTCCGTTTCGATGGCTTCATGGCCTTGTATACAGAAGGAAGGGATGAGGCAGAAGAGGAAGAAGGACTGGCATTGCCTGCATTAAAAGAGGGGGAGACATTAACACTTCTAAATCTACAACCAAGACAGCATTTCACACAGTCGTCACCACGTTATACGGAGGCGACACTCATTAAGGCCCTTGAGGAAAAAGGTATTGGTAGACCGAGCACCTATGCAACAATCCTCTCCACCATCCAGGAGAGGAAATATGTCCATAAGACTGACGGCAAGTTTTCCCCCACAGAGCTTGGCATTGTTGTAAATGACTTTCTCGTTGAAAGATTCCCCGAACTCATAGATGTGGATTTTACTGCAAAAATGGAAGATGAGCTTGACCGGATTGAAGACGGAAAGATAAGATGGGTAAAGGTTGTAAAGGATCTTTACAACCCTTTCAGCCGTGACCTCACAGAGGCTATAAAAACTACAGGCAGGGTAAGACCAGAGGATATACCTACTGAAACCATATGCGAGGTGTGCGGCCTTCCCATGGTCATAAGGTGGGGAAGACACGGAAGATTTCTGGCATGCTCTGGATTTCCAAAATGTAAAAATACAAAACCCATGGAAAGTCAGCAGTCAGCCGTCAGCAGTCAGCAGTCAAATGAGATATGTGATAAGTGTGGCTCACCTATGTTAATAAAGTCGGGGCGATATGGAAAATTCCTTGCCTGTTCAAGATATCCTGAGTGCAAAAATACAAGACCTCTGTCAACGGGTTTGAGATGTCCACAGGATGGAGGAGATATAGTAGAAAGGCATTCAAGAAAAGGGAAACCTTTCTGGAACTGTGGTAACTATCCAGCGTGCCAATTCGTTTTATGGAATAAACCTATACCCGGAAAATGTCTTCAGTGTGGTGCAGATTTCCTTCTTGAGAAAAGAGGTAAGGCAGGAAAGTTGATACATTTCTGCCATAATAAGAAATGCGGATACAAAGGGGAAGTAAAAGAGGAAGTGGTCGGCCATTTATTATAGGGATCGGTGGTGCCCATAGCAAGGTTGGAAAGACTACTGTTGCCTGCCAAATCCTTAAAAGACTTGGCGGATGGGGTGCTATAAAATACACCAAGACTTTATTCTATAGCTCTATAGTCGATAGCCCCGGGATATTGAGACAGAAAAATAAGGACACCAGCAGGCTCCTCGATGCCGGCACCCACGAAGTTCTCTGGGTTCAGTCACCGCCTGACTGCCTGAAAGAGATCCTTCAGATAGCCGTTGACAGGCTTTCACACTTGAAGGGAATCATCCTTGAAGGAAACAGTGCAATTGAGGTCCTAAGACCCGATGCTGTAATATTTATATCTGGAAATAAGGAACTCAAGAGGAGTGCGGACGAAATCCTCAGAATAGCTGATGCTGTTATTTTCGATAAAGATCTCCCGTCAGGAACACCTGAGGGCGCTGAAAGATTTCGTAGCGATGACGTGGAAGGATATACAAATTTCATAACAGGACTTATGATTGAACGCAAAAACAAGAAAACGGCTCAAGGGTAAGAGATGGGAATATCTACCCCCTCCTTCATGAAGAAGTACTTTACGGATGAAGAAATAACAAAACTTCAAAAGAAGAACGCCCTGCATACAGGTCAATTTAACGAACTCATCCTCATAAGGCTCACAAAGGACTACAAAGATTACCCGAGGGGCACTGTTTTTTATAAGGGTGGTTTCATACCGGGCTATCCAAGGATAATGAGGGTTTTACACCTGAAGAATGGAATAAACCGCTACTTCAAAGACAGATTCTATGTTGAGGAGAAGGTGGATGGCTACAATGTCAGGATAGCAATGATAGATGGAAATCCCTTTGCCTTTACAAGAGGGGGATTCATCTGTCCCTTCACAACAAACAGGATTCCGGACCTGATTGACCTGAATTTTTTTCATAAATATCCGGGATACATAATCAACGGGGAGGTTGTAGGCCCTGGCAGTCCATATAATACAGAGGTTATTCCTTATATCAAAGAAGATGTGGTCTTCTTCTCCTTCGACCTCTTCGACGAAGGTGGCAGAAATCTTTCTGCAGAGGAGCGTTACAGAACCCTTGAGCAATTTAAAATTCCACACGTAAGGAAATGGGGGCCCTTCAGTATATCAGATGTGGATACCGTAAGAGAAGTCGTCCTTGAACTGGACAGAGACGGAAGAGAAGGTATAGTAGCTAAACCAATCCCCGATGGAAGGCCGATCAAATATGTCACACTTTCATCATGCCTCAGGGATTTACAGGCCACGGCTAATCTTATAACAGAGCTCCCAGCAGGTTTTTATATACAGAGGATACTCAGGGCCATCTTCTTCTGTTATGAATTTGGGATTTCTTTAGATGACCACTACCTCCTTGAGTCTGCGAAGGCACTTTACCTATCACCTGAGAGGGTCTTAAAAGAGGTAGCAGACGGTGGAAACGTAAGAGAATCTTTCCAGATTAAAATTAGAAATAAAAACACCACATATGAGTTAATGGAGCATCTTAATAGATCTGGTGTTAGCACAAAACTCCTTTCTGTAGAGAAGACCGACGATTACTACAGTTCGAAATTTCACAGGATTTATACCAGGGGAACAAGGGAAATCCGCCATAGACTGATGGGGCATGGATTCTTTGACTAAAAATCATCTACTTAGTCTTTCCTGAAAGCAGACCTGATCTTTTTATTGCCCCCTGTAGATAATCTTTAAATTTCTCCGGGAATAACCATTTTATACCTAACTTCTCTGCCCATTTTATTAAGCCCTGATCTGCTGTAATCAGCAGGGCATCCAATTCCATTGCAAGTAGTAGAAGGTCAACATCCTCCTTGCTGTCTATTATACCTTCCCTCAAGGCATCTCGATATTTCCGCCTCAGGTCTTGAATAATCTCATCTGGGCTTCTCTTTTCAACACTTCTTACAGCCTTTTCCGCAATTCTTAACCCCTTATTCACCCTCTCCCTTATATCCTCTATCAATTCGTATAAAAGAAAGGCCGGGCATTTTAATTCGTGTTTTTTTGGCGGCTTCTGGTGGAGTATCACAAGTAAGTCCTCGGGTATCTTATCCTTTTCAACAAAATACAGAAGCTCCTCAAAAATAGATGGGGGCATGTAAAACTCGAGTATATGGATCTGGGCTGCTAAGAAAAGGAACGCCTCAAGGGCCTCTGTAGGCGTATCTCCGAGACTCTTCCTTACATCAGGATTTACAAATAGGCTGGTATCCAATACAACCCTGTAAGGGTAGAAGGTTCCTTCAGGCTCGCCCGAAGACAATGTTTCTTTGGCATCCAAAATTTAAGGCCTCATTCTAATATCTCTGTCATCTATAGATTATCAATAAAGGGGGCTTAAAAGTAAACCCCTTTAGAAAAATTTCCTACTTTCTTTCTAACGGGCATGAATAGAAAAACGATGCTTCTCAATGACTTTTTCTGACTTCTCTGATATATTTTCAATGTTATAGTTATCCTTTCACCTTTTATGTGTTCAGACCCTTGAGGTTAAAATTCAGGAGGTCTTTATGGAATGTGTATTCTGCAGGATTATAGAGAAGGAACTACCAGCAAAGATAATATATGAAGATGATCTTTCAGTCGCTTTTGAGGATGTTAACCCCCAGTGTCCTGTTCATACTATTTTGATACCTAAAAAACATATCTCCACAAACCTTGATATAAAAGAAGAAGACAACGCCCTTATTGGCCATTTGTTCCAAGTCGCTAACAGGATTGCAAGGGATAAGGGTATAGCAGAGCGTGGCTTCAGGCTTGTGATGAACTGCAATCCCGAGTCAGGGCAAACGATATACCATTTACACCTTCATCTTCTCGGCGGCCGCAGGATGTACTGGCCACCAGGATAGTGGTGCCGAAGGCGGGATTTGAACCCGCACGGGTTTCCCCACACGCCCCTCAAACGTGTGTGTCTACCAGGTTCCACCACTTCGGCTAAATTAATATTACTATAAAAATTTAGGGGTTTTCAAACCAATACCCCACCAAACCTCCCCGTAAGGGGAGGACAAGGAGGGGTTAGAATATCCTTTCGTCTATCATGAGATAGACTTTGTGTTAATCCTGATCTTTATCTCTTTTTTAAGGCCATCAACATAGGACTTTAGTGCCTTTTCTTTCCTTTCATTAAGCATTGCCTCACTTAGCATCTTCTTCAACCTTTCGTCACCGGGTAACTTTTTCAAGTCAGAATTTATATCTGGCACATCAACAGAGAGCTCTATCAAGCGTCTCATTTTATTAAGTGTAAGTTCCAGACGTTTTGAGTTCTCATATGCCTCTACGGTAATCCTATTCAGCCTCAGTCTGTTAAGATATATGTCCTTATCAAAAACCCCATTTTTCATAAAGGCTGGTTCATGTGTTATTGCTTCGTGAAGCTCCTCATCGCTTATACCAATCCCTGCATTTTTTGCAGCTATAAGGAGTACCTTTTCATCTATCATAGAGTCGAGGACCTTTTCCTTCAGGTTCATCTTTTTCTCCATCTCCTCATCAAACTTATCTCTGTATATCTCTCTGTAAAAACGGGAGACATTCTCATAAGTCCTCCAGTATTCCTCAGCCGTTATCTTGTATCTTCCAACCTCTGCTACAATCCCACGACCGCCTGTTTTATCCACAGTGCCTATACCCCAGAATATGAAAGAAAGAATAACTATAAAAAATAGTACATAAAAATACTTTGCATGCTTTCGCATCATCTTGAGCATCTAACTAATACCTTCCTGTAAAATAATCATTCAAGATCTCCCTGTGGTCAAAGGCTATCTGATCGGGAAGTGTTTCTTTTTTAAAGATGCCGATCTCTTTTGCATCATCTCCAGCAATAGCTATGCCTTTAGCCTTTGCTATATAGACCGTTGTTATCGTATGATGCCTGGGGTCTCTCTTCGGATCAGAATAAGTATGAAACTGCCTTATTAGTTCAACATCGAGCCCGGTTTCCTCTTTTGCCTCCCGCACAGCAGCAGATTCAAGGTTCTCCCCATAGCCTACGAAACCTCCGGGCAAAGCCCACCCCTCAGGCAGATTCTTTCTTCTTATAAGAATAATGCCCCTTTTATACTCTATTATAATGTCTACTGTGGGAATTGGGTTTCTGCGGTTACTGCTGGTTTTCAAGTCTTATTTCTATGTCCCTTTCGGGGACTATTGTTGATACGGCATGCTTGTAAATGAGGGACTGGGTATTTTCTTTTAAAAGGATTACAAAACTGTCAAAGCCTTTTATTACGCCCTTTAATCTCACCCCATTGGTAAGATAGACAACTACAGGCGTCTTATCCTTCCTGAGCTGGTTAAGATAGTTGTCTTGAAGGTTTTGGCTCTTCGCTATATTGGTCATAGTCTTCTCCTTTTAATTTTTCCCCTTACCATAAAGTATTTTTCTTAATATTGCAAGCATTTGTATTATATTGTAAGTAGCAAAACGTTAGGGGGGTTACAAGCACCTGAGAATGCTGTAACTCATCAGTCTCTGTCATTCCTGTGCAGGCAGGAATCCAGTCCCCTTACCATTTTCTGGATTCCCGCTTTCGCGGGAATGACGAAAGAACCCCCATAGAATCTATTAAAATTACCAGACCAAGACGAACATTCAGCTCCATCGATTCTAACCTCCTGAATTAAAGAGATATTCTTGAGAAAGACTCTTTTTTGCCCCCCTAAAGATTTGCTACTTCCTATTATATTTGGTTATTGGTGATTGTAATTTGGAATTGGGTATTTTGGCCTTACTATTGACTTGTCTGTCACAATAGCTCATTGAGGGTATGTTGTGCCCTCATGAAAATCTCATTGCTGTCGTAAATCCCTGTTATATCAACCCATTGAATACCTTCTTCTTTTTTGAACCATGTAAACTGTCTTTTAGCATATCTCTTTGTCCCTCTTTTTATAAGCCTGATAGCTTCTTCTAAGGTAATCCCCCCATTAAGGTACATTGCGATTTCTTTATATCCGATTGCCTGCATTGGCGTTCTGTCAGGATTCATCTCCATGATATTTTTCACTTCTTCCACGAGACCTGTGTCAATCATCTCATCAACCCGGATTTCTATCATCCTGTAAAGCTCTTTTCTATCCCTGCGAAGACCTATTTTTATAAACTCATATTGAAGAGGCTTAGTGAGTTCTTTCTGCATCTCTGACATACTCGAATCGCTCTTTAAACAGACCTCTAAGGCCCTTATGATCCTTCGTGTATCATTAGGGGTTACTCTACTTGCAGCCTCTGGGTCGAGTTCTTTTAAATAACCGTATAGAGAACCTTTTCCTTCCTTTTCCATGGAAAGGAGTTCTTCCCTCAATGTCCGGTCGGCAGAAGGGCCGCTAAAAATGCCTCTCGTCATTGCCTTAATATAAAGGCCCGTGCCACCAACCACGATTGGAATTTTTCCTTTTCTATGTAGCCCCCCAATGATGGGTACTACTGCCTCAATATATTTCCCTGCGCTGTATGCCTCCCACGGATCAACTATATCAATCATGTGGTGTTTGACCATAGCCCTTTCTCCGATTGTCGGCTTCGCAGTGCCAATATCCATATGTCTGTAAATCTGCATCGAATCCGCACTGATTATCTCGGTATTGAGGGCCTTTGCCAGAAGGATTGAGACACCGGTCTTCCCAACACCGGTAGGGCCGAGGAGGAGGATGACCTTCTTTATTCTTTCTTTTTGTTTTGAAATTCCTTCAGGCATAATTCCCTTATATTTATTAGGTTCTTCTCCCAATCGGAGATGATCTACTTATTATAGCCTTTGTTTTTGGGAAATATGGGCTCATCCCGGATTATAGTGCAAAGAAAAGAGCATTCTTCTCACACCAAATTCCATGGAGAGCCAGAATATAGTCAAATTGAGTTTTAAAAGTGGATATTGTAAAATGTTTTTGCCAGGAGGGGCGGTTCGCGAACCGCCCTACAACTATGGTTGAAATGAAAGACAGGGTGGTAGAAGAGATCAAGAAAAAGGCTGTTAAAGGTAAACTTCCCTGTCCCACCGCGAGGACAATCGCAGAGGAACTCGGCGTTTCCTATAAGGCTGTTGGTGAGGCTGCTGACAAGCTTAATGTGAAGATCACAGACTGCCAGCTCGGCTGTTTCTGATGGGAACAATTCTCTTTGAACTGGCCCTGACCTTTTATTTCGCCGCAACCATTGTAGGCATTATAGAGCTTTTCAAAGGCAGAAAGATTACATCCCGGATTATGCTGTCCTTCGTCCTCATCGGTTTCGCTTTACATACGGCAAACATTATCTATCGCTATGTCGTTGCAGGCCATATTCCTATAACAAATTTTCATGAGGCAACATCTTTTTTTTCCTGGTGCATTGTTCTTATTTTCTTCATTCTCCAATTCAGGTATAGAGTTAGCCTCCTTAGCTCTTTCGTAATGCCGATTGTATTTGTTCTGATGCTTTCATCTTCAATGCTGCCAAAAGAGATAAAACCCTTAAGCCCCGCGCTTCAGAGTTACTGGCTTGGAGTACATACGGTTATTGCCTTTCTTGGTAATGCTGCTTTTGCACTGGCTTCTGGAGTAGGAACCATGTACCTTGTCCAGGAACACTATGTGAAATCTAAACACCTCGGAGGGCTCTTTGTGAGATTGCCGAGCCTCCAGACCCTCGATGAGTTGAATTATAGACTGATAACCTTGGGATTCCCCCTTCTTACACTCGCAATAATCACAGGTTCCTTATGGGCAGAGAGCGCCTGGGGAAGCTACTGGAGGTGGGATCCGAGAGAGGTTTGGTCACTTATAACATGGTTTATATACGCTATTGTTCTCCATGCCCGGCTTACAGCTGGGTGGAGGGGCAGAAGGGCCGCTATATTGTCTATAATCGGTTTTCTAACAATTCTTGTTGCCTTTTTCAGTATTAAATTACTTCGGAAGGGTCTCCACGTCTTCCTATGAAGGTCTTTGTAGCAGGACTCAATCATAAGACTGCTGATATTGATGTCAGGGAGAAAGTGGCATTCAATGGCTCCAGACTCGAAGATGGCCTGATAAGGTTCAAAGAACTCCCTGAGATTGAAGAGGTTTTGATACTATCTACCTGTAACAGGGTGGAACTATATGCAAATGTGAGGGATACTTTAAAGGCATCTGAATCTATAAAGATTCTTCTATCAGAATTCCACAATATAAACAGGGAGTTGCTGGATAAAGCCGTCTATATCTATGATGATGTTAATGCAGTGAGACACATCTTCAGAGTTGCATCGAGCCTCGACTCCATGGTCATTGGTGAACCTCAAATCCTCGGGCAGTTGAAAAAGGCATTTGAGTTAGCCCTCGAGAAAAAGACTATGGGTATCCTTCTGAACAGACTGATGAAGAAGGCAATCTCTGTTGCCAAAAGGGTGAGGAGAGAAACAAGAATAGCTGAACACGCAGTCTCTGTGAGTTTTGCAGCTGCTGAACTCGCAAAGAAGATCTTTACTGATCTCTCAGGGAAGGTATTCATGCTTTTAGGTGCAGGCGAGATGGCTGAACTTGCAGCAAGGCATCTAATGAGCAGTGGCGTGAAGGAAGTTATTGTAGCAAACAGGAGATACGAGCGTGCCTGTGAGATCGCAAAGGAATTCAACGGGAGACCTGTTAAGTTTGATGATTTTCTGCAGGAGATGGTACCCTCCGATATAGTCATCTGCTCAACAGGAGCCCAGAACTATGTTTTGACAAAAAGCCAAGTACAGAAAGTGATGAAGGAGAGGAAGCAGAAGCCGGTCTTTATAATTGATATCTCCGTTCCGAGAAACGTTGACCCAGAAGTAAACGATTTGGACAATGTCTATCTTTA
The DNA here is from genome assembly GCA_040753955.1 of Nitrospirota bacterium. Lineage (GTDB taxonomy): Bacteria > Nitrospirota > Thermodesulfovibrionia > Thermodesulfovibrionales > SM23-35 > JASEEX01. The sequence continues at coordinate 81,198 of JBFMDQ010000001.1, forward strand.
CAATATTGATGACCTGCAGGGTATTGTTGATAAAAATAAATTTGAAAGGCAGAAAGAGGCGGAGAAGGCAGAAAAGATAGTTGAAGAAGAAATCGAGCCCTTTCTTAAGTGGCAATCCTCTCTCGACTCTGTACCAACCATTGTAGCCTTGAGGGAGAAGGCAGAGGAGATTAAAAAGGAGGAGCTCGAGAAGCTTTTAAATAGGTTCCCTGATATGGAGGAAAAACAGAGAAAGGCTTCTGAATATATGGCTACTGCAATCGTCAATAAACTCATCCATCAACCTACTGTGGCTCTGAAAGAGTACTCTGAAGATAGAGATCTTATGATAGCAGTGATAAAAAGGCTTTTTGCTATTGATGAAGAAAGGGATGAAGATAAATAAAATATCCATTGGTACACGGGGCAGCAAGCTCGCACTCCTTCAGGCAGAATGGGTAAAATCAGAGCTTCATAAGATACACCCGGAAATCGAAATAAGGCTCATTAAAATAAAGACAACAGGAGACAAGATCCTTGATGTGCCACTGGCAAAGGTTGGGGGAAAGGGGCTTTTTGTTAAGGAGATAGAGGAAGCCCTTTTCAGGGGGGAAGTTGATATGGCAGCACACAGCATAAAGGATGTGCCAACGGTTCTCCCGGAAGGACTTCATATTGCCGCTATATGTAAAAGGGAAGACCCGAGGGATGCCTTAATATCGAAAATTCTAAATTCTAAATTCCAAATTCCAAATTTTAGGAGTCTACCTTCTGGTGCAACCATAGGAACAAGCAGTCTCAGGCGTTCATGTCAGTTGAGCCACATTAGACCAGATTTAAAAATTGTGCAGCTCAGGGGAAATCTCGATACGAGACTCAGGAAACTCGATGAAGGCCATTTTGATGCAATCATCGTAGCTGTTGCAGGTATAAAGAGGTCAGGATGGGCTGAAAGGATAACAGAAATCCTTGAACCCGAGATATGCCTTCCTGCAACAGGTCAGGGTGCTATAGGGATAGAGTGCAGGATTGATGATGAGGTCATGAATAATATAGTTGGAGCATTAGACCATAAAGAAACATCGATATGCGTGAGGGCCGAGAGGGCCTTTCTTAAGAGACTCGCAGGAGGATGTCAAGTGCCTATCGCTGCCTATGCACGGATAGTCAGACAGGAGTCAGGAGTCAAGAGTCAAGAGTCAAATGTAAATAATAACTTCTCACTTCTTATGGATGGTCTTGTAGGGAGTGTCACTGGTGATAAGATCGTAAGAGGCCGTATGGAAGGAAGGCCCGAAGAACCCGATGCCCTCGGCATCAAACTTGCTGGGGACTTGCTTGCACGAGGAGCGAAGGAGATACTTGCCGAGGTGTACGGGTGAAGTTTTCTTTTATTCTATTTCTTCTTCCCCTTCTACCTCCTCAAGTTGCTCTCTTTTCTCCTGGCAGTCTCTGCAGTAGATCGCAAAGGGAAGGACTTTAAGCCTCTCTTCATTTATATCCTCTCCGCAATCCTCGCACTTGCCGTAAGTTCCCTCATCAAGTTTTCTCAAGGCCTCGTCTATCTTGAGGAGTGTCTCTCTATGAGTGCTTAATTGTTTAAGGCTGACATCTTGTGATAGGTTAACAATTGACCAGTCTCCGTTATCCAAGGCTGTATCCACGAGTTGTTTCGTCTCGCCCCTTATATGCCTGGATATCTCGGCCTTCGCCTCTTTTACGATCTCTTCTCTTCTCCTGATAAGGGCCCTTCTTAGTATAGTCTTTCTTTCCTTTTGCTCTTTACTTCTAACTTTTCTTGTTACTGATTTCTTTCTCTTGGCCTTAGTTTCCTTTTTCTCTTGGCTCCTTTTAATCTTAAACCTCCATTATTTCTTTTTCCTTGTGGTGTAAAATTTCATCCACCTTAGCTATATGAGAGTCCGTAATCTTCTGTATCTCATCCTGGTATCTCTTGGCACTATCTTCACTGAGGTGCCCTCCTTTCTCGAGTTTTTTGAGCTCCTCATTTGTGTCTCTCCTGACATTCCTTATTGCTACCCTTGCTTCTTCTGCCTTTTTCTTTACGACCTTTACGAGTTGCTTTCTTCTTTCCTCTGTAAGGAGAGGGATGTGTATCCTTATTGTCCTGCCATCATTCACAGGTGTAATGCCGAGATCTGATTTCATAATAGCCTTTTCGATGTCAGGAATGATTTTTTGATCCCAGGGCTGTATTGCTATCTGTCGGCTCTCGGGTATGCTCAGGCTTGCAAGTTGTTGAAGGGGAGTTAGCACCCCATAGTAATTCACCATTATTCCATCAAGGAGTGTGAGAGAAGCCCTTCCTGTCCTGATTGAGGCGAATTCCTTCTTCAGGGCCTCAATGGCACCAGCCATACGCTCAGTGGTATTTCTTTTTAACTCTTGCTCCATTGCTTCCCTTCACAAGGGTACCTATCTTTTTTCCTTCTATAACCTTTCTTATATTACCCTTACCCCTTAGATTAAATACTACAATAGGGAGGTTGTTGTCCATACATAGCGATACAGCCGCCGAATCCATAACACTGAGTCCCCTTTTCAGAACGTCAATGTAAGTAACGGTGTCATATTTCTTTGCCGCAGGGTCTTTCGCAGGGTCGGAGGAATATATGCCATCAACCTTTGTTGCCTTGAGTATTACATCTGCGCCAATCTCCATTGCCCTTAAGGCTGCAGCAGTGTCAGTTGTGAAGTAAGGGTTGCCTGTACCTGCAGCAAAGATGACAGTCCTTCCCTTCTCCAGATGTCTTATTGCCTTTCGCCTTATATACGGCTCTGTGAGTTCCTTCATCTCTATCGCTGACTGGACCCTTGTTGGGATGCCCTGCCTTTCGAGGGAGTTCTGAAGGGCAAGGGCATTAATAACGGTTGCGAGCATTCCCATGTAATCTGCAGATGCCCTTTCCATTCCTTCTACGCTTGCCTCTACCCCTCTGAAGATATTTCCTCCACCTACCACTATTGCGACTTCAACCCCACTGGAGACTGCTTCCTTTATCTCCTTAGCCACAAAATCAACAGTAGATGAATCAATGCCATAGCCTTTATCTCCCATCATGGCTTCACCACTGATCTTCAGGAGTATCCTCTTGTATTTTAATCCCTTCATCCTTTAGACATCTCTCCAATAGACATCTCTCCAAGCTGGAACCTGACAAACCTTCTTATGACAATATTCTCACCTGATCTTGAAATCTTCTCGGCGATGATGTCTTTAATCCTCTTCTTCTGTTCAGGATCCTTGATAAATACCTGGTCAAAAAGACAGGTATCTATGTAAAACTTCTCGAGCCTTCCCTCTATAATCTTCTCAACAATGTGTGGCGGCTTGTCTGTAATCTGTGCCCTGTATATCTCCTTTTCCCGCTCTATAACATCCTGGGGAACATCATCTCTCAATAGGTATGAGGGGTTTGCAGCAACTATATGCATGGCGATGTCTTTGACAAATTCCTTGAAATCGTCAGTCCTCGCGACAAAGTCTGTCTCGCAGTTAATCTCGACCATCGCCCCTATCTTACCCATATGTATGTAAGAGCCAATGAGGCCTTCTAATGCTGTCCTCCCAGCCTTTTTTGCTGCGCTTGCAAGACCCTTTTGTCTGAGCAGGCCCACAGCCTTTTCAAAATCCCCATCACTCTCTGTGAGTGCCTTTTTGCACTCCATCATACCGGCACCTGTCTTTTCCCTGAGGTTCTTGACCATCTCCAGTGAGATTATTGTCATTTTACCTCTGCCTCTTCTTGTTGAATCTTCTCCTCAGCCTTGAGCTTCTCTGCCTCTTCCGCCATAGTCTTTGACAGAATCTCTTTGCCTTCAAGTATAGCATCTGCTATCTTCGAGGTTATAAGTTTTATGGCCCTTATAGCATCATCATTGCCCGGTATCACATAGTCAACCTCATCAGGGTCACAGTTCGTGTCAACTATTGCAACTATCGGCACAGCGAGCTTCCCTGCCTCAGCCACAGCAATCTTCTCTTTTTTCGGATCTACTATGAACAAAGCCCCTGGAAGGCATGCCATATCTTTAATGCCTGAGAGATTTTTTTCTAATTTAGCCCTTTCCCTCTCGATAGAAGCGACCTCTTTTTTGGGAAGAAGCTCTAAAGTGCCGTCCTCCTTCATAGTCTCAATCTTTTTTAGTCTTTCAATACTCTTCTTTATTGTCGAGAAATTTGTAAGCATACCTCCAAGCCAACGCTGGTTAACATAAAAAGCCCCTGCACGGATTGCCTCCTCCTGAATGGCATCCTGTGACTGTTTCTTTGTACCGACAAGGAGTACCGACGCCCCTGTCGAGGCCAACCCTTTTATGAAATTATAGGCATCTTCAAGCCCTTTAAGTGTCTTCTGGAGGTCAATGATGTAGATACCGTTTTTCTCTCCAAAGATGTATTTCTTCATCTTAGGATGCCATCGCTTTACCTGATGGCCAAAGTGTACACCCGCCTCGAGAAGTTCCTTAATTGTAGTTACCATATTTTTCTTTTCTCCTCCTGTTCCCTTCAACCCTTTTTCCAGAATTGAAAAACCTAACACAAAAATATCTTTTTTGCAAGGGGGCGACTTTCCAAAAAAATTCTTGACTTTTGCCTTTGATTGTGACAGTTTTAAAAGTATCAAAAATAAAAACCCGCATGGTGAATCTGTGGGCCAAAACTCCAGAAGGAGGTGATAATTCAAAAACAGTGGTGTGCCTGACCAGAGGTGGTATTTTTTATGAAATAACAAAACAACAGAAGGAGGTGAATTATGAAGAAAGAGGTTATTTTAAGTAAGAAACTCGAAAGTGAGTTAGAATTTCATGGAGTAAGCAGGAGAGACTTCCTGAAATATTGCGCTGCAACAGCAGCCGTACTTGGTCTTTCCGAATTTGAGTTTACAACCAAAGTCGCTCATGCATTAGGAGCTACCTCCAAGAAACCTCCAGTAATCTGGCTTGAGGGACAAGATTGCGCTGGGTGCACTATCTCTTTTACCCAAATCCTTAATCCACCTGCTGCTTCTATTATTCTGGATAAGATATCCCTTAGATATCATGAGACTGCTATGGCAGCTTCGGGTGGTCTCGCTGAAAAGGTATATCACGACACCATAAAAGAAGGTGGCTATGTTTTAATAGTTGAAGGCTCGATTCCTTCTGCTGATGACCGCTTCTGTATGGTAGGTGGACGCCCCTTCAAGCAGATCGTAGAAGAAGCAGCTAAGAAAGCAGGTGCCATAATTGCCGTTGGAGCCTGTGCTACCTATGGTGGTATCCCAGCAGCTACTCCAAGCAAAGGCATAGGGCTTAACAAGGCCTTGCCTGGTAAGGCAGTTATCAATCTTCCTACCTGTCCAGTTCATCCAGATCACCTGGCAGGAACCGTCCTATACTTCCTTACCACCGGAAAAGCACCTGAACTGGATAAAATCGGACGCCCTGTGATGTATTTCAGGGAATCGGTCCATGATAATTGCAGACGCCGCGCACATTTCGATGCAGGGAGATTTCTTACGGATTGGAATGACCCAAAACAAAAAGAATGGTGCATGTTTAAGAAGGGTTGTAAAGGACCAATGACTTTCTCAGATTGCCCTATCCGTAGATGGAATGATGGAATAAATTTCTGCATCGATTGCGGTGCTGTTTGTATGGGCTGTGCTGAGCCAGGTTTTTATGCCGAAATGTCGCCTCTTTATACAGCTGAGAGCGAGATCTCGAAGAGAATATGGGCTATGAGAGAAGCCGGTTTAATTCCCAAGAAAGAAAGTTAAAAAGGAGGTGAGAATAAATGGGTAAGAAAATTACTATAGATCCAATTACCAGGATTGAAGGACACCTGAAGATTGAAGTAGAAATTGAAGATGGTAAGGTTAAGGATGCCTGGAGTAGTGGTACAATGGCTCGTGGATTTGAGGCCATGCTCATTGGGAAAGATCCAAGGGATGCCTCCTTTGTAACCAGTCGCTTCTGCGGGGTCTGCTATAGTGTGCACCAGATAACTTCCGCACGTGCTCTGGATGAAGCCTTTGGGGCTAAGGTTCCATGGGGAGGAACCCTCATCAGGAACCTGGTCATGGGTGCAGAGTATATCTATGACCATCTGATTCATTTTTACCAGTTGAGCGCCCTTGATTATATTGATATCATGGCCATCGCCAAATACAAAGGTAAGGATAAGGATCTGTTGGCTGTTAAGGATAAGATTGTGGGCTTAGTAAAGGCAAAAGACACCTATCCGCTCACCCCAAGATATGAACCAGATGAATTTACTGTCAAAGACTCAGATATAGTAATCACTGCAGTTAAGCATTATATTGATGCCCTGAAGATACATGCCCAGGCCAGGAACATGGGGGCTATATGGGGCGGCCGGACTCCTCATTATCAGAATATCGTAGTCGGAGGTGTCACCTCCTATCCCGATATAAATCAGGTAGCCCGTTTTCGCACTATGCTCGATGAGCAGGCCAGGTTTATCAATGAGGTGTACATCCCGGACGTGTTGCTCTTCGGAACCGGTCCGCTATGGCCACTGGCCGAGCTTGGTGTAGGTGGAGGCCATTACAATTATCTCTCTTATGGTGCCTTTGAGAAGGATCCGGCAGGTAAAGAGTTAGTCTTTCCTGCAGGCGTTATCGTGGGCCTGGATCCTGCGGATATCAAAGTTGAGCCATTTGATCCCAAGAAGGTCACTGAATCGGTGAAATATGCCTGGTATAAGGAAAAGAAGCCAGTTCACCCTTATGATGGCGAGCAGGTATTTAATCTTGAAAAGAAGGAGGCATATTCCTTTGTCAAGGCCCCTCGCTACGACGGCAAATCAATGGAGGTTGGCCCACTTGCACGGATGCTTGTAGCCAAAAATCCTACTCTTATCGATTTGGTCAAAAAGGGTGCAAAACCCGGTGCAGTTGCCCGCCATGCTGCCCGTGCAATTGAGACCAAGCTTGTAGTGGATGCCTGCTATAACTGGTTAGACCAGCTACTCACCGAGATGACCAAACCGGGATTTAAGGTTCACGACACCGCACATTGGGATCCACCCGAAAGTGGCATGGGTGCTGGATTTTATGAAGCACCTCGAGGTGCCTTAGGACACTGGGTCAAGATCAAAAACAAAAAGACCGAGAATTATCAGTGCGTGGTCCCTTCGACCTGGAATGCCTCGCCTCGCGACGAAAAAGGCGTCCGTGGGCAATACGAGGAAGCCCTCATTGGTGCTCCGGTACCAGATCCTGAAAACCCGATCAATGTAGTACGGATAATCCGCTCCTTTGATCCCTGTCTGGCTTGCGCTATCCACATTATCGATCCGAAAACGAATGAAATCAGAAAATTCATTATCGAATAGCGACTCAAGAAAAATAAAGAAAATCCCCCCTTACCCCCCTTTAGCAAAGGGGGGGAGGGAGGATTATATATCTCAAAAAGAAGGGAAACTTCTTTCACTCCAAAAATTTGTCATCCTCGGAGTAGGTAATCTTTTACTATCTGACGAAGGGGTTGGCGTTCACATAGCTAATGAACTTATGAAGATGGAACTGCCACCAGAGGTTTCGGTTGTTGAAGGTGGGACAAATGGATTTCATCTCATCAATGTGATAACAGAAGCTGACAGACTCATCGTGATTGATGCTGTCAAAGGAGGTGGTGCTCCCGGTTCTATCTATCGTTTCGACATTAATGATGTCCGAAACTGCCCATCCGGTTTTAAGACATCAGTTCACCAGATCGGTATTTTAGAGGTCATAGATTTGTCAGGGCTGATCGGAAAGACCCCTCAAACCACAGTTATCGGTGTCGAACCTAAGTCTCTGGAGTTGGGAATGGAATTATCCCCCGAAATTAAGGCAAAGATTCCGAGGATTATTGAATTGATATTTGAAGAACTAAAAAAGTCAGGATAGGCTCTTGGCATTTGAGTCTGGTTATTGGTGCCTGGTTATTGGAATTTATTGGAATTTGGTTATTGGGGTTTATAATATAATATGTGCCTTGCAGTCCCTTCTAAGATAATCAGTATTAAATACACTACAGCAATTGTGGATGTCTACGGTGCAAGGCGGGCTATAAGCCTTCTCCTCCTGGAAGACGAAGTAAATGTGGGTGATTATGTTCTTGTCCATGCTGGTTTTGCAATCCAGAAGGTTCAGGAGGAATATGCAGAGGAGACCCTCGAACTCTTCAAACAGTGGATTGAAGAAGAACGGAAAGCCCCGAACTAAATAATCCTACAATATTACCCATCTGTTAAAATCTTAATAAGGCATTTATGTCAATATCTGACTTCATAGAATCCTTAAAAAAAGACAGGAGATTTAATCTCCAGGTTGCAGAACATAAATACATTCCTCCCATGAGGCCAGGATATGGGGAGCTTACTTTATTTGACAGGCTCAGAGATGTATTGAGAAGGCGAGGCATAGAGCTATTTTACAGCCACCAGGTCGAGGCTATTAATTTAATAAGGCAGGGAGAGAATGTCGTTGTTATGACCCCTACGGCAAGCGGTAAGAGCCTCATATATAACATTCCTGTGCTTGAATCCATCATCGAAAACCCTGAGTATAGGGCATTGTATATATTCCCGTTAAAGGGACTTGAACAGGACCAGGTAAAAAACCTTAATGAGCTTTTTTATTCCGTGATGACACCCTCCCCTACTCCTCCCATTATTTATAAACCCCCTCCCCGCTCAAAATCCCCCCTGCAATTTGCAGAAATCTACGATGGGGACACAACAGCCTACAGGAGAAAGAAGATAAGAGAGGAAATACCTAACGTTATTTTTACAAACCCTGATATGCTCCATCTTGCATTAAATCCCTTTCATAAAAAATGGGAAACCTTCTTCAAGAATTTGAGATATGTGGTTATTGATGAGATACATACTTACAGGGGTGTATTTGGCTCAAATGTTGCCCATGTGATGAGGAGGCTGAGGAGAATATGTAAATACTGGGGTTCTAACCCCCAATTTATTGCAGCCTCTGCAACTATAGCCAATCCATCTCAACTTGCTGAAGAACTCATTGGATTACCTTTTAAGGTTGTGGCTCAAAGTGGGGCACCACAGGCAGGGAGACATTTTATATTTATTAATCCCATTGACAGCCCTTATACAGAAACGACAAGGCTTTTTATAAGATGCCTGAATGCAGGGCTCAGAACAATCGTCTTTACAAAGGCAAGAAAGATAACAGAGCTTATCTATTCATGGACAATGAACCAGGCACCTGAGCTTGAGGGCAGGATAAGCCCTTACCGCGCTGGTTTTCTTCCGAGAGAAAGGAGAGAGATAGAACAGAGATTATTCAGTGGAGAGCTCTTAGGTGTTGTATCAACAAGCGCACTTGAGCTCGGAATTGATATAGGAGGGCTTGACTGCTGTATACTCTGCGGTTATCCAGGCTCTGTGGCAAGCACCTGGCAAAGGGCAGGTCGTGTTGGAAGAGGTGGACAGGAATCAATGATTGTGATGATTGCTATTCAGGATGCCCTTGACCAGTATTTCATGCGTCATCCTGAGGCATTCTTTGAAAAAAGTCATGAGGCAGCAGTCATAGACCCTGAAAATAGAAATATCCTTAAAAGACATATTCCATGTGCCTCTTCAGAGGTTTACCTGAGAGAATACGACGAGACATATGATGTAAAAAAGCTTATGCCTTTGATTGATGAGCTTGTTAAAGAAGGGATTTTAAATCCTGGCAGGAAAGGAGACATATGGTTCTCCAGAAGAAGAATGCCCCACAGGGAGGTTGGTATCAGGGCGATCGGTGAGCCATTTGATATTATTGATGAATCAGGGAAGGCAATTGGGGAGCTAAGTGGTATAAGGGTTTTCAGGGATGCCTTTCCTGGGGCTATCTATCTCCACAGGGGAAGGCAGTATCATGTTACAGAGCTTGATTTAGAAAGGAAAAGGGTGATATGCAGTGAGGTTGACGTAAATTATTACACCCAGGCATTGAGCAAAGAAGAGACAGAAGTAATAAAAGAGAAGGAGATGAAGAATTACAGGGGCCTTTCAGTTCGCTGGGGAACCCTTAAAACAACCCAGAAGATAACAGGCTATGAGAAAAAGAGGATCTTTGACAGGGTCAGGATTTCAAGACATGGCCTCGATATGCCTGATTGCATATTCGAGACAGAAGGACTCTGGATCAAAATAGATAAGACAATAAAATCTTTTGTCGAATCAAAAGGTTTTGATCTTGCAGGGACCCTCCATGCTGTTGAGCATACTGTAATAGCATGTATACCACTATTTGCCCTCTGTGACAGAGGAGACATTGGCGGATTGAGTTATACCTTTTATCCTGAATTTAAACAACCTGCAATATTCATTTATGATGGATACGAAGGTGGGATAGGGCTAACAAAGAGGGCGACTGAGGTTATCGGGGATTTGCTGATGGCAACCCTGAAGGTCATTGATGAATGTCCTTGCGAAGAAGGTTGCCCTTCCTGTGTGCAGGACCCACAGTGTGGTTCAGGCAACCAGCCACTGGATAAAGAAGGGGCAAAAAATCTACTTAAAAGATGGCTCTAAGGTGCGGAGGCTTGACAATATCTTTGAGCAAATGTCAACTTATTTAGGACATTTTCACTGTAACATATTGTAATAGGTAAGTTTTTCTAAAAGTTCCCCTCTATTAAGAGGGGAAGAGAAAAAGGGATATGTCCCATTAGTTCCCCTCTAATAAGAGGGGTTAGTGGTGTAACAGATGGGAGGATTAGGAATGCAAAAGTTTTTCGGGAAACTAAACTGTTACAGCATCTTTAACCACGCACCTATAGGAGGTATTTATATGATAAAACTGAGATGGTCTATAGCCTTATTCCTTATATTTATTTTTTCAGGGAGTGTATTTGCCCAGGAGATTCAGATGGTTCCAATAACGCCTGCATATCAGCAGTTACCCTTTGGTTTTGCCCAACCTCTTCCACCTATACAAGGCCAGTGGCCAACCTTACAACAGCCACCACCTCAGCCACCTCCCGTACAACCGGTTCCGCCACCTACTCGGCCTCCTTCTGTAGAAAAACCCTCAGAGTTTGAGCAGTATATCTCTGAGCAGGTGTTAGAAATTAATGAATTTCAGCTTGAGATTCTTAAAAGATTCGAGGGGATTACCTTCCAGTATTCGGCAAAGAATTTACCAAAGGATAAAATCGCAATTCCTGTTAAAGTCATTAAGATTGCCAAGCGGATAGAAAGAGAGGTAGAAAGAGAGGAAAAATGGATCAAAGTGAAAAAAGAGAAAGAAGGGGTCAAAAAAGAAGCAGAGATAAAAGAATTTGAAATTACTCCCACCCCAATAATATTTGACGCAGGGTTCTTAATTGGGACACCTGAAGCAATAGTTGGTGCATTTAAAATATTAGGTATAAAAAGCCCATTTGCAGTATCTACTGATATAAAGCAATTTGGCTACGACCTCTTCAGGCAGCCTCCATCCACCTTTGCCCCTGTTGATAATATACCTGTGGGCCCTGATTATGTCCTTGGTCCTGGGGATGAGATAAGAATGACTATATGGGGGAAGATCGAGGGTCAGTGGTCAGTCGTGGTTGACAGGGATGGCAATATCAGCCTTCCAAAAGTTGGTATCCTTGGGGTTACGGGACTTACCTTTAAAGAATTAAAAGAGCTCTTGCATAAAGAGTTTTCGAAATACTACACAGGCTTTGAGATGAATGTGAGCATGGGTCCATTAAGGACAATAAGGGTCTATGTTGTCGGTAATGCAGAAAGACCAGGGGCATACACCGTTTCTTCCCTTTCAACCCTTGTCAATGCCTTATTTGAGGCAGGTGGTCCGAGTAAGACAGGGACTATGAGGGATATACAGGTTAAGAGGAATGGCAAGACCATTGTCCATTTTGATATATATGATTTTTTATTAAAGGGTGATAAGACAAAAGATATAAGGCTTATGCCAGAGGATGTGATATTTATACCACCAGTGGGGCCTCTTGTTGCCATCGCAGGTAGCGTCAATAACCCTGCTATATATGAGCTTAAAGGGGAGACAGCGATTTCCCAATTGATAGAATTGGCTGGCGGGTTGAGCGACATTGCATTTAAGGGTAGGGTTCAGATCGAGCGGATTGTTGATAATTCTCGCCAGATAGTATTTGAATCCGACCTTGCTGGAGCAAATGATATGAAAGTTCAATCTGGGGATGTGGTAAAAATATACCAGATTGTTCAAGACAAAAGAATTGTAAGGATTTCCGGCGCTGTACAGAGGGAAGGTGAGTATGGGTTAAAGTTAGGAATGACTGTAAAGGATTTAATTTTAATGGCAGGCGGGCTTAAGTATTATACATACAAAAAAGAGGCAGAATTGACGAGGGTGCATGTCACAGAAGAAGGCCCGGTAACCGAGAAGATCATAATCAATCTTGAAAAGGCCTTAGCAGGGGAACCTGAAAGCAATGTTCTGCTTAAGGAGGAGGACTACCTCTTTGTCCGTGCCGTCCCAGAGTGGCAGCTTTATCGGACAGTGACCATATCTGGTGAGGTTAAATTTCCTGGCACCTATACCATCAAAAAAGGTGAAAAACTATCCTCCCTGATCGAAAGGGCAGGGGGCTATACAGACAATGCATATCTTGGAGGAGCTGTATTTATAAGAGAGAGGGTAAGAGAATTACAGCAGAGACAACTTGATGAGATGGTGGAGAGGCTTGAAAGGGAGTTGTTAGGAAGGGGTGCAGCAGAGATAGCGGCTACCTTATCCCCTGAGGAGGCAAAGATTAAGGAATATGAAATCAAACAAAAAAGAGACTTTGTAGCCGCTCTGAAAGGCGTGAAGGCAAAGGGCAGGATGGCTATAAAGATAGACCAGCCTGAGTTTCTGAAAAAGACACCTTATGACGTAGAGCTTGAGGAAGATGATAGCCTGTTTATCCCATCAAATCCTCAGAGTATTCAGGTCATAGGGTCTGTATATAACCAGACAGCCTTTGTTTATGATAAAGACAAGGGTTATTCCAGATATATTGATTTAGCCGGTGGATATACAGAGAATGCTGATAAAAAGAGTGTATATATACTTAAGGCTGATGGGACCGCTGTGAGACCCGGGGGTGGTTTCCTCGGTATATCCTGGAGCAAGGATTCCAATAGGTGGGAATTTGGAGGTCAGGAATTGGAGCCAGGGGATACTATAGTAGTTCCTGAAAAACTTGAAAGGATTGCCTGGGTGCGTGAGATTAGGGATTTAACACAGATACTCTATCAGATGGCGGTAACAGCAGGAGTGTTGATTGTTATGTTTTAAGTGTGCAATTCTTATTGTCAGTACTTTAATGATTGTCCCATGTGCTATGGCTTCCCCATATCTGCCCGTGGGGGATGAAGCCTATGATATCCTGCACCACCTCGAGGCAGAAGGGGTCATACAAAGCGGATTACTAACAACAAAGCCCCTTAGCCATAAGGAAATAGCAAGGCTTGTGTTTGAGGCAGAGAGGAATTCTGTCGATAAAAGTTTATTTATTCAAAGACTGGTTAAGACATTAAAAGAAAGATTTGAGGATGAGATTGGTGATGCTAAGTATATAAAACCCATTGATCTCTTCTATGGCAGGTATATATATGCGGATTCAGATATTCAGGCATTATACTACAACAATGATGGAGACCATTATGAAAAAGGTTCCAATCTTAGGTCAGGCTTTTCTTCAAGGGCAGAGTTAGAGTGGGTGTCAGTTTATATCAATCCAGAGGTCAGGTATTCAGATAGTGATACAGATCTGGTAATGAAGAGGGGATACGGAGTTCTGAGTTTTTTAGGAGCGGGCCTTGCATTGGGCAAGGATTCTCAATGGTGGGGGCCAGGATACCATGGATCGATACTCCTTTCAAACAATACTGAACCAATGACAATGTTGAGGCTTACCAATTCACAGCCTGTACTGCTTCCATGGATTTTTAAATACCTTGGTCCGTTCAGATTTACCTTCTTTGCTACAAGGCTTGAGAAGGAAAGAAACGATTTCCCGGAGCCATATTTATGGGGGATGCGTTTTAATTTTAAGCCGCATCCATACCTTGAGATAGGACTTCAAAGAACAGCCCTCTTAGGTGGAAAGGGGCGTTCGGAGGATTTAGGGACATGGCTAAAAAGCCTCACGGGAAAGGGGGAAAATGTACCCGGCGTTGAGGCAGGTGACCAGAAGGCAGGTTTTGATATAAAATTAACCCTGCCATTTAAATGGCAGCCATTACAGGTATATGCAGAGGCTGCTGGAGAAGATGAGGCAGGAGGATTGCCTTATAAGTGGGCATATCTCACGGGTATATATCTACCGAGGATACTCAGCCTTGAGAGAATCAGTATGAGGGGAGAATATGCCACTACCCATGTGGAAGGTTCACCGAATGTCTGGTATACTCACGGTATTTATACTGATGGCTACAAATACAAAGGCAGGATAATAGGGCATCACATGGGAACAGATTCGAAGGATATTTTTTTAGAGGTATCATACCTCATACCTGAGCGTAATGGAAGAATATCTATTTTTTATGACCGGGAAGAGCATAACCTTTCAGGGACAGTAAGAGAGAAGAAGGATGAGGTTGATGTGAGGGTAGATATTAAATTGGCTAAGGATTTGAAGGTAAAGACATCATATGGATATGGGAAGATTAAAAATATAGGAAATATCCCTGCTGAGGATAGAAAAATAAATATAATCATTGGTATGATAAGTTATAATTTTTAGTCAAAATAAGTGGGGTTTTATGGACGAGAAGGCTTTAGTAGAAATGGTGAGAGGGGTAGTAAGAGAGGAACTAAATACCTTTAGACAGGAAGTAGCCACAAAGGAAGACCTGAAGGCATTTGCAACAAAGGAAGATATCAAGGTATTTGCAACAAAAGAAGATTTTGGCAACTTTTTATTAAGATTCGATGCCAGGATGAAACAATTTCAAGAAGGTGTTCAATTGACGCTCAAAGAATTCGGGCATGACATACAGGAGATAAAGCTGAAACTATCTCTGGAGTATGGTTCATATAGCAGTGTAATGTCTTTAATAGATCAGGCAGTAGGCATTATGCAGCGGAGTGAACATGAACAGGTTTTACATCGCCAGCAGACAGTAAGGGAATTGGTTGAGCTTGAAAAAAGGATTGAGAGAATTGAGGAATTCAAAAAGAAAGTCCTCGAAAAGATAGCAGAGGTATAAAGATGGAAGAGAAAAATAAACAGATTAATGATGACGAGATAAACCTTCTTGACTACATTGTTGTCCTCGCAAAGCGTAAAGGTCTTATCGTCGGCATTACCTTAGGTGCTGCCATAATCACCGCTATCATAAGCCTTATCATGCCGCCGATATATAGAGCAGAGACAAAGATACTTCCACCACAGCAGAGCAGTTCAAGTATGGCCCAGTTTATGAGTCAGTTTGGTGGTGCTGCAGGTCTGGCCGGAGGTGCCCTCGGCATCCCCGGCATAAAGACCCCGAATGACCTCTATATAGGGTTATTAAAAAGCAGACCTGTCCTTGATAACATTATTGACAGGTTCAACCTGATGGGGCTTTATAAGACTGAAAGCCGTGAGGGTGCAAGGCGGGGTATTGCTGGTGCACTGAAGCCTAAGGACGACAAAAAGAGCGGCATAATAACCATTTGGGTTGAGGATAAAGACCCCAAAAGGGCTGCTGAATTGGCAAATGCCTTTGTGGAGGAGCTTGGAAATCTAAATAATGTACTCGCTGTCACCGAGGCTGCACGAAGAAGGCTTTTCTTTGAGGAGCAATTGAAGGATGTAAAAGAATCCCTCATAAAGGCAGAGGAGTCTATGAAAGGGTTTCAAGAGAAGACAGGTGCCATCAAGATAGATGAGCAGGCAAAGGCAGTAATAGTAGGCATTGCAAACCTGAGGGCACAGATTGCTGCAACAGAGGTAGGGCTGAAGGTAATGAGGACATATGCAACGCCCCATAACCCGGACCTACAGAGGGCAGAGGAAGAGCTAAGGGGTCTAAGGGTAGAGTTAAGCAAGCTTGAGGCAAAAGGTGGTGGCCAAAATCCAGACCCCCTCATGCCAACGGGTAGAATACCAGGAGTGGGAACAGAGTATGTAAGAAAGCTCAGGGATTTTAAATACAACGAGGCCCTTTATGAAATCCTGCTTAAACAGTTTGAGGCTGCAAAACTCGATGAGGCCAAGGATGCTGCAATAATTCAGGTAATAGAGAAGGCAATACCGCCAGAAAAAAGGGTAAAGCCAAAAAGAAAACAGATGGTAATGATTGCGTTGGTCACAGGGTTCTTTATTTCAGTATTTGCAGCATTTTTTTTGGAATATATAGAGAAGTCATCGAAGGGCCCTGACAATAAAGAGCGATTTGAAACACTCAAGAGATATGCTAATTTCCGTTTCAAGAGATAGATTGTGTGAAAAGATTTGCATTGGTGCTGCCCTTCCTTTTATTAATTGTCTCTGCCAATGAATCTTTAGCAGCCGAAGACTCCCTGATTACCCAGGACATTGCAATCATAAAAAGGGATTACAGAAATTTTTATCTTGATAAAGATAATCTGGCTAAATTAGGTGTAGGTATTGCAGGTGCAGGTATTTTTGCAAATACATCAATGGATGGTGACATACAGGAATTTTATCAGGACAATATAAGGGGTGAAACAACCGATAGTATGTCCAAAATACTAAAGCTTCCCGGTAATGTCTTTGTAACAATACCTCTGCTTTTTAGTGCACGTATCTTTTTAAAGGAGATGCCAGCAGGCAAATGGGCGCAGAAATCCCTCAGGGCAATAATTGTGGGTGCACCTGCCGGGCTATTTATTCAAAGGGCAATCGGGGCATCAAGACCATCAGAAGATGATTCAAAATGGAGACCCCTTAAGGATGCCGATGGACTTAGCGGCCATGTCTTTATCGGTGCAGTGCCTTTTATAACTGCTGCCAAAATGAATGATAACCCATATATTAAGGGTATTCTGTATGGACTTTCTGTTTTACCAGGACTATCAAGGATAAATGATAATAAGCATTACTTCTCGCAGGCTGCACTTGGCTGGTATCTTGCATTTTTAAGTTGTAGTGCCATTGAAAAAACAGAATCTAAAAATAGAACAAAATTTCTGATTACTCCTCTTTCAGGTAATGGTGTAGCTGTATTTGTAGGTCATGTTTTTTAAGTCTGATTTCTGACCCAGATTATTCATAAATTTTTCTGATTGAACTGAGGATAGAGTATTCTCGCTCATTCTCGTCCCGCACCATGATATGGTGCGAGACTCCGAGGCTTTTGCCTCTTTATTATTAAAAATAGGCTTAAGGGTCCTGAATCAAGTTCAGGATCGGCAAAAGAAACCGCTCAAATACTCTATCCTCAATTGGTGTGCCCATTTTATGAATAATCTGGGCTAAAGGGGTAAAAGGGGCAGTTAAACTGCCCCTTTTATGATGATGCGTATACGCATTAGTGAAGTAGCTTTCCGAAAGGATTCACAAAGAGGATGATGAGAACCACAACCAGGGCATAGATTGTTAGTGACTCCATCAGTGCAAGACCGATGATGAGGGTTGTTGTGATCTTACCTGTTGTGCCCGGATTTCTGGCTATTCCTTCGCATGCCTTACTTGTGCCAATGCCCATACCAATGCCTGAGCCAATGGCACCAAGTCCTATTCCGATACCGCAGCCGAGTGCAGCCAGTGCATAATAAAGGATGTTTGAACCCTTTTCGGGTGCAGCCTCCTCAGCAAAACATAAAGGCGCTAATACCCATAAAAGTGCGAGGGTAAGCAGAATTACAGTCTTAGTCTTCTTCATTATTTTTCTCCCTCCTTTCAATAGTAATTTTTAATTAATGTGCCTCTTCAACAGCACCGGCAAAATAACATACTGACAAAAGTGTAAAGACAAAGGCCTGGACAACGGCGACGAGGACACCGAGTCCTAAAATCAAAGTCGGGAAAATCCATGGGGCAATAATCGCAAGGATTAAAAGTAATACATGTTTTGCAGTCATATTGCCAAACAACCGGATTGTAAGGGTAAAGGGCCTTGCGAGGTGGCTGATAAACTCTACAACGAACATCAGTATCATGAGCGGGAGCGCAACTATAGAACGGATGGGACCAAGAAAATGGTATATGTATTTAATCCCGTGAATCCTTATCCCATAAAATTGGTATGCTATAAAGACAGGTACCGCCATAGCTGCATTTGTATTTACATTGGCTGTAGCTGAAGCGAATCCCGGTATCAGACCCATGAAATTACAGAGAAGTATGAATATAAATATCGTGCAGATGAAAGAAAATACTTGTCTGCCCCAACGGTGGCCTATATTGTCCTCTACTAATTTTAAGATTGCCTCTGTTATCACCTCCATGAAATTCTGAATGCCTCTTGGTACTAAACGGACAGATGTTCTTATGATAAGGGCTACAACTATTAAAATTATAGATGCAAGAAAGGCGTGGCTCACATTATGCGGTATTACCTCAGGATTAATAATGGCATCCATTAAAAGGGTCTCGTGTAAAGCTTCTACTGCCATAGGTACCTCCTCGGAGAAAAATCGGTGTTATACTACATAAGCCCTCTCTAAAAGTCAAGAGTTAAATATATCTATTTTTATCAGGAAAAAGGTTCCTTAAGCTCTGAAATCACCTTATTGAGTTTACCTTCAACAAGCTCCCTTATCTCCCTAAGAGAATCTTCATCTTTTGCCTCGAACCTCAGCACAAGTGCTGGCTGGGTGTTTGAAGCCCTTATAAGTCCCCATCCTTTATCGAAATTAATCCTTATGCCGTCAATGTCATTAAAAGGGTAATCCCTGAATACCTCCTTCGCCCTCTCGACTATTTTGAACTTTATATCATCAGGACATCCGAGTCTTATCTCAGGGGTTGAGACGCTTTTTGGGACATCGCTGAGCAGTCTCTCTATAGAATAAGGGCTTCCCCTCTTAGAGAGTATCTCGAGAAGTCTCAGGCTTGTGTACACAGCATCATCATATCCAAAGTACCTGTCAGCAAAGAATATATGCCCGCTCATCTCTCCACCGAGGAGTGCACCCGCCTCCTTCATCTTATGTTTTATGAGTGAGTGACCGGCCTTCCACATAATAGGATTCCCTCCGAGCCTTTCTATTTCATCATACATTACCTGAGAACATTTAACCTCGCCAACAAAAATTGGTTTCTCCTTAATTCCTTTTGACTTCTGGCTGTCAATGATGTCTCGTGCGAATATGATCATCAGTCTGTCTCCCCATACAACCTCGCACTTATCACTCACAACTCCTATCCTGTCAGCATCTCCGTCATAACCGATACCAATGTCCGCACCTGAGGATACGACCTTTGCAATAAGGTCTTTTATATTCTCCATTACTGTGGGGTCTGGATGATGGTTCGGGAAGTTTCCATCAGGCTCGCAATAAAGTTCTATTACTTCACAACCGAGTTCTCTCATGAGTTGTGGTGCAACGAGGCCGGCTGTACCGTTACCAGCATCAATTACAACCTTTATCCTGCTAAGGGGAGGGAAACCTCTCTTGAGGTGCTCCATATATTTCGGGATTATCTCATAAACTTCGGCCTTTCCTTCCCCTTCTATAAAATCACACCCATCACATATCTTTCTTATATCCTGTATCTTTTCACCATAAAGGGTCTCTTTACCTACACTCAGCTTCAGGCCATTGAATTCAGGTGGATTGTGGCTTCCCGTAATCATTACCCCACCGTCAACTGGGAGGTGAAATAGAGAAAAATATTGTAAGGGAGTTGGGCATACGCCAATATCTACAACATCAATGCCACTACCAAGGAGTCCTCGTGAGAGGGCCTCAAATATGACAGAAGAACTCAGCCTTACATCTCTTCCAATGCTTACCTTTATCTTTTCTTTTTTAAGGGTGCCCCTCAGATAAACTGCGAATGCCCTTCCTATTTTTTCGATAACCTCCTCTGTAAGGTCCTTCCCCCATATCCCTCTTACATCATACTGTCTGAAGATTGCAGGATTTATCATAGCTAATTCCTACTTTTTAATTACTAATCTCTGCCTCCTAACCCAGTTAATTCATGCAACACACACAGATGATAGAAAACCAATATGTTCAAAGAAGTCATGCAATGCCCACAATACACTCTGTATTTATTAAAACAGGGGACGTAGCTACAAGCAACGTCCCAGGTGAGTAATTCACTTTAAGTTCAGTCACAGCAAGGAATTCCGCCTTTTCAGGACGTTGATGATATCTACGTCCTTCAAAAGAAAAATTTATGAATTAACTGGGCTAATCAAAATTAAGGTTTATTTGATCTTCCTTTATCCTCCAGATAGAAGTAGAAGGCGCAAATTTTTTCGGCTCCGTGCCTTCCTTAAAATATTCTTTTATACCTGCTGCCTCGACCACTGATAAAAGCCCTGTTGCCGGGTCTATAATGCAACTTACGATACCGTCATCAGGTAGAGAGAATTCTTGAGGTTCGCCCTTTAATACATCCTTCATAAAAGATACCCAGATAGGAGATGCTGCACGCGCGCCTGTCTCCTGAGGACCGAGGGGTCTCATGTCGTCAAAACCAACCCAGACAACAGCAACTAAATCCGGGGAATAGCCTGCAAACCATGCATCTCTGAATTCGTTTGTTGTCCCTGTCTTTCCGGCGACAGGCCGACCGAGTGCTTTAGCCCTCCATCCCGTACCATATTTTACAACATCCTCCATCATTGAGGTTATCAGGAAAGCAGTCTGGGGACTTATAACCTGCTCTGCCTCTGGTTCATTGCTTTCGAGAACCCTCCCCTTTGAATCTATGATATATTTAATTGTGATGGGTTTTTTTACCCTCATACCATTGCTTGCAAATACATCAAAACATAAAGCAAGTTCCATGGGGGTAATGCTCATTGAGCCCAGTGAGATGGTCAGATCTCCCGGCATCTCACCCTGAAGACCTAAGGTTCTCGCAAAATCTATCACGCTATTTACCCCAATTGCTTCAACCAATTTTACTGTAACTACGTTTCTTGAATATGCTAATGCCTCTCTCAGACGTGTTGGCCCGTAAAATTTATGGTCGTAGTTTTCGGGGCTCCATTCACCTTTTGGTCCCCCCCGGTAGGTTACGGGTTCGTCTGCTATGATGCTTGCTGGAGTAAAGCCATGGTCTATTGCAGCTGCATATATGATAGGCTTGAACGCAGAACCTGGCTGGCGCTTTGCATTTACAGCCCTGTTAAATTCGCTCTTTACAAAATCATATCCGCCAATCATTACCTTGATGAACCCGGTGCTCGGCTCTAAGGCAACAATAGCCCCTTCTACCTCCGGCTCCTGCTCAAGGGAAAGCCGGATATCATTGTCCTTGATACTTTTAATGCCTACCTTAACAACATCTCCAGATTTGAGTATCTGCGTCAACCTAAAATTTTCCAAAATTTTGCCTGTACCCTTCTTTGGGTCGAGAACCTTAGATGCCCATCTTGCATCCTCAATCAAGAGTTTTCCTACAATACCTCTCGTCTTTATCAGGGCTTCTTTTTCGGTAACCTTAAGAACAACTCCAGAGGAAATATCCCGGGTACTTGCAATTACAGGAGGTATGAGTTCCTTGCCTTTCAATTCCTTTTTGATATCAACGTCCTTCCTGTGTTCTAATGGCCCTCGCCATCCTCTTCTTTTGTCGAGTTCCCTGAGACCCTCCTGGAGCGCCTTCGATGCCGATAATTGTGCATTTCTATCTAATGTGGTATATACCTTTAATCCTCCTCTATATACGAGTTCTGCGCCATATTTTTCTTCAAGATATTTTCTTATGTACTCCATGAAATAGTTATGGGCTTCTGTTCCCTTCTTTACGCTTGAAAGATAAAAGGGCTGTTTTAATGCATTCTCTTTCTCAGATTTTTTGATGTATCCCTCTTCCTCCATCCTTGAAAGAACGATCTGCTGTCTCTCTCTGGCTTTTGTAAGGTTATTGTATGGAGAATATAATGAGGGTGCCTTTATGAGGCCCGCAATGAGTGAAGCCTCAGGTAGGGTTATATCCTTTACTGACTTTCCAAAATATACCCTTGAAGCCATCTCAACACCATATGCACCATGGCCAAAATAGACTTTGTTCAGATAAAGTTCAAGTATCTCTTCCTTATTAAGGCTTTTTTCTATCTTTATCGCAAGTGCTGCCTCCCTGAGCTTTCTCTTTAGAGTCTTTTCCGGTGTAAGGAACATTATCTTTGCAAGCTGTTGTGTTATTGTGCTTCCACCCTCTTTTAACTCTGCATAGAGAATGTCTTTAATGAGTGCCCTTGTTATCGCAATATAGTCAATACCTTTATGCCTCCAGAACCTCGAATCTTCAACTGCTATTGCAGCATTTACCATATTTTCCGGCATCTTGTGTAGGGGAACAAATATACCTTTTTCTACCTTTAGCTCTCCTACAAGGACATCATCAGCAGCATATATCTTTGTGCCTGCTGCAGGCCTGTATTGCTTCAGGTCTTCAACAGAAGGTATTCCCTTTTCGATTGCAAAATAACTTCCGGCAGAGGCTCCAAGGATGATGGAGAGGGCTATAAAAATAAGAATAAATTTAAATCGCATCTTTAAATTATACCCTCATACATTAGACCTGTCAAAATGGAGGTCAAAATAAAAAGGGGCGTATGGAATACGCCCCTTTTTATCGACTATTGACTCCTGACGGTTCGACTGAGCTCGCCGAAGTCTCCCGGCTAATCTTTAGTACATCTCTCCTCCCATGCCACCGGGCATCTTCGGAGCCTTTTCTTCCTCTGGAATCTCTGTGACCATTACAGAGGTCGTCAGCATCAATGCTGCAACTGATGAGGCATTCTGCAGTGCATATCTTGTGACCTTTGTGGGGTCAATAATTCCTCTCTCCATCATGTTCACATATTCCTCTTTGTCTGCGTCAAAGCCAAAGTTGATCTCTTTTGAGTGCTTTACCTTTTCGACTACTACTGAACCCTCGAGGCCTGCATTATTGACTATCTGCTTGATCGGTTCTTCAAGTGCCTTTCTTACAATCTCAATACCCACCTGCTGATCGCCCTCGAGTTTAAGATTTTTAAGCGCGGGTAGACATCTAATAAATGCAACAC
Source organism: Nitrospirota bacterium (assembly GCA_040753955.1). Classification (GTDB taxonomy): domain Bacteria; phylum Nitrospirota; class Thermodesulfovibrionia; order Thermodesulfovibrionales; family SM23-35; genus JASEEX01. The sequence continues at coordinate 104,341 of JBFMDQ010000001.1, forward strand.
CTCCACCAGGTACGATACCTTCTTCAACAGCCGCCCTTGTTGCATTTAATGCGTCCTCAACCCTTGCCTTTCTCTCTTTCATCTCTGTTTCTGTAGCAGCGCCAACATTTATTACTGCAACACCACCAACAAGCTTTGCAAGCCTTTCCTGAAGCTTCTCCCTGTCATAGTCGGATGTTGTCTCTTCTATCTGTGTCTTTATCTGTTTAACCCTTCCCTGAATCTTTGCCGAGTCTCCAGCACCTTCAACAATGGTTGTATTTTCCTTGTCTATAGTAATTTTCTTTGCCCTTCCAAGGTCAGACATCTTTACATTCTCAAGCTTTATGCCGAGGTCCTCTGATATCATTGTCCCGCCTGTGAGGACTGCGATATCCTCGAGCATTGCCTTGCGTCTTTCGCCAAAGCCTGGAGCCTTTACAGCACATACCTGAAGTGTCCCACGGAGTTTATTCACCACGAGTGTGGCGAGGGCTTCACCTTCAACCTCTTCTGCAACAATTAATAAAGGTTTCCCCATCTTTGCAATCTGCTCGAGTATCGGGAGAAGGTCCTTCATACTCGATACCTTCTTCTCATGGATGAGAATGAACGCATCCTCGAGGGTACATTCCATCCTTTCAGCGTCGGTGATGAAATATGGAGATATATAACCCCTGTCAAACTGCATGCCCTCAACAACATCAAGAGTTGTTGCCATGCCTTTTGCCTCCTCGACCGTGATTACACCATCTTTACCAACCTTATCCATTGCTTCTGCAATGAGCTCTCCAATAGATGCATCGTTGTTTGCCGAGATTGTGCCGACCTGAGCAATCTCCTTCTTCTCCTGAACGGGTTTGCTGAGCTTCTTAAGCTCCTCGACAACTACTTCTACTGTTTTTTCAATTCCTCTTTTAAGGTCCATTGGATTTGCGCCTGCAGCAACATTCTTAATCCCTTCTCTGTAAATAGCATGTGCAAGGACAGTTGCTGTCGTTGTCCCATCACCCGCTACATCAGATGTCTTTGATGCAACCTCCCTTACAAGCTGGGCGCCCATATTTTCGTATGGATCTTTGAGTTCTATCTCTTTTGCAACCGTAACGCCATCCTTTGTGATTGTAGGCGCACCAAATTTCTTGTCGAGGATTGCATTTCTTCCCCTTGGGCCAAGTGTTGCCTTTACTGCATCGGTAAGTAAAGCTACTCCTTTGAGTATAGAGTTTCTTGCTGCCTCATCAAAAATAAGCTGTTTAGCTGCCATTTATAACCCTCCTGTTCATAGAATTTTTAGCTTTCAATGATCCCTAAAATGTCTTCTTCCCTGATGATGAGATACTCTTCCTCATCAATCCTGATCTTTGAGCCTGAATACTTGTCAAAAAGTATAGTATCCCCAACCTTAACCTCCATTGGTTGACGTTTGCCATCATCAGTAACTCTGCCAGGACCTACTGCTACCACTGTTCCCTTTTGAGGTTTCTCCTTAGCCGTATCGGGAATATAAAGGCCCCCTGTTGTCTTTTCTTCTTCTGAGGAATACTTAACAAATACCCTGTCTCTAAGCGGTTTGAATTTCATACCCATTCGCTCCTTTCTTCATATAAGATTTTTGATTTTATTAGCACTCAATACGAAAGAGTGCTAATAATATAATTAGCGGAGGATAGAGAAGGCAAGGATTTTAAAAGGTTGAAAATCACAAAAAAATCTTGATAATTTCTTTTTTATTTAAAAATCTTTTATTTTCTAATTTTTTTTATTAATATCTAAAAGGTTTTCTTTTCCAGCCCTTGATCTTTGGAAGATCTACTTTGTACTATAACCACCTTTTAGTTCTTCTCGGCAGCCAGAGTCTTATTGTCAGGAGACCCGCAAGGAAACCTCCTATATGGGCAAACCACGCAACCCCACCCTCCTTAACAAGACCTGTGCTTATCAGGCCGTTAACGAATTGTATAACAGCCCAGAATCCGATAACTATAAAGGCAGGGATCTTCACAACTTGTACAAAGAAACCCAAAAATATCAGTGTATATACCCCTGCCCTGGGAAAAAGTAGTAAATATGCACCGAGGACACCAGAAACGGCGCCGCTTGCTCCAATCATGGGTATAAACGAATGGGGCTCTGTGATTGCATGGGCATAGGCAGAGGCAATTCCACAGAAGATGTAAAAGACAATAAACCTTAAATGGCCTAATTTGTCTTCTATGTTGTTGCCGAATATCCATAGGTAAAGCATGTTGCCTGCGAGGTGAAAAACTCCTCCATGCAAAAACATGGCAGAGAAGATTGTCAGTGCTGGATGTATCGGCTGGACCGCCTCGAAGGTCAGGATGTAATTAGGGATTGCACCGTAAGCATAGGCAAGCTTTTCCATGTCAGATGGAGATGCGACTTGGAATAAGAATATAAGTAAGTTGAGTGTGATAATCCCTATCGTTACATAAGGGAGTGTATGGGTAGGATTATCATCTTTATAAGGAATCAATCGTCTTTACCTCTATTCCATTTTTTTCTAAAAGTCCTGTTGTCACACCTTTACCTGCCCTTTTTTCACCAGAGACCCATACATACGTTACCCCGCATGACGGACTCCCATCTTTAAAGATGGCCCTTTTTATCCTGAACATACCAGCAATCCTGAGGACCTCCTCTGCTCCTTTAACTAAACTCTCTGTATAATTAATGCCATCTCTGTCTACGACCTCAGATTTTTGATCCAGAACAATTCTACCATTGCCTTTGGTAAACTGTACAGGTGGTCTTGGAGTCGGAAGACCTCCGAGTTGCTCGGGGCAGACAGGAATGGCCTTACCTGATGATACGAGTTCGACTATCCTTCTGTCTTCGCTATTTGTCCCATTACATCTCGTGTTAAAGCCTGCAAGGCACGCGCTAACGAGGAACATAACAAATTATACCAAAATGGAAGCATCTCTTTTTTCGTGACGAAAGTTAACGATATTTGTAATCTATTTGTAATCTATTAGTATAGAGGTAGGATATAGTATCTTCGCTCATTCTCGTCCCTCGATAAACTCAGGACTCCGAGGCTTTTGCCTCTTTATTATTTAAAAATAGGCTTAAGGGTCCTGAATCAAGTTCAGGATCGGCAAAAGAAACCGCTCAGATATATATCCTGCCATCACGGATTTGGAGATGCTTACTACCAAAACTTCATACTTGCATTTTGCCTTTGGATATGCTAAAGTCATCCCGATAATAATCCCGACAATAAAGGTCTAAAACAATAAAAAATTCCATGGGGGTTATGATGGATAACAGAAGGATAGCTCTAATATTTCTGGTTATTGTTTTCATGATCATCCCTGTACATGCCAATGCTACAAAAGGCACTCTTTCAGATGAGGCCAAGATGTGTCTGGGTTGCCACTCAACTAAGGAAATGACCAGGGCTTTAGAAAGCAAAGAGATTTTATCTTTATATATTGATGGCAAGGAGTTTTCGGATTCTATCCATAATATGTTTAGCTGCTCGGGCTGTCATCCAGATATCTCAATGGAAAAACACCCCCTGGTAAAGAAAATCAGCAGCAAAAAGGAATATTCAAAGAACGCCTCAAAAGTATGCAAGAACTGTCATCCCGATCAAGTGCTCAAGAAAAAACCCATGCATGGAAGTGTAGTAGCCCAGCCAAAGGCACCTGCGTGTGCCGAATGCCACGGCTCACACGATATAAAACGGATAGCAGAGTTGAAGGCCCCTCTAACTGAAAGCCAGTATTGCCTCATCTGCCATAAATATGACTTCAGTATACCACTGAAGAGTGGTGAATTTTTATCCCTTTATGCAGATGAGTCAGTTATTAGAAGATCTATACACACTAAGCTTCAATGTGGTGCCTGTCATGCAGGTTTTTCAAAAGTCGAACACCCCATAAGGGTTTTTAAAAGCAAGCGCGACCATTCAATTACTGCTACAGAAGGGTGCGGAAAGTGTCATCCTGATGCACAAGAACAATACAAAGGCAGCATACACCATATCGTCTTGAGGGAAAACAATCTCAAGGCATCTGTATGCATAGATTGCCATGGCTCCCACTCAGCAGTAAAGGTAGATAGGAATTTAGGTTTAATATCTTGCGATAAATGCCATGGGGATGTAAATGCCGCATACAAATTGAGCGTTCATAACACTGCAAGGATTAAAGGGAAAGAGGATGCTCCGATCTGTTCTACCTGCCATAAGTCACATGATATTGAAGTGACGGCAATGACAATGAAGATGAAGGATAAGTGCCTGGAGTGTCACAAAGATGCTGAAAAGGCTCATAAAAAGTGGCTCTCCAATCCTCCTTTTAAGCTCTCCTCCTTTGCAGAGCATCATCTTAATAAAGTAGCATGTGCCCTCTGTCATTCACCCGGAGCAAGTGGTGGTGTTTATCTCTGCCTTTATGACCAAAAGACGAAAAAGCCTTTTTCAAAAGAAGATGTATTGAAGTTACTGGAGACAGACTCTGCTGGATTAATAGGGAAGTTAGACACAAATAGGGATGGCAGTATCGATGCCCCTGAATTATGGAGCATGGTTAAACAATTGAATGAGAAGGGTGCAGATGTGACCCTTACAGGAAGGATGGATGTTCGTAAGGGTACTGAAGCACACCAAATTGCCGTGAAGAAAGAGGCGGTAAGAGAATGTGAACGATGTCACCGAACAGACTCTGACTTCTTTAAGGAGGTCTCTGTCGTGCTCCTGAAATCTGACGGCAGGCCGAGATTCCTCAGTGCAAAACAGGGGGTCCTCACATCTGTCCTTTCGATATTGCCCGTAAGTGAATTTTATGCCCTCGGCGGTACGAGGCTTGGGCTATTAGATATCGTAGGAACCATCGCAGTTCTTGGCGGTATAGCCTTTGCTTTAGGCCATATTACAATAAGGATAATAACCTCGCCTATCAGGTCTTTAAGAAAGATGGGGAAGGGAGGAAAGGAATGAAAAGGATATATCTTCATCCAATACCCGTAAGGGTCTGGCACTGGATCAATGCTGCATGCTTTATCTTACTGATTATCACGGGAATTCAGATGAGATACGTGGACTATATCAGACTCTTTTCTTTTGAGACGGCTGTTGACATACACAGTTGGACAGGATTCATTCTCATTGCTAATTATCTCATATGGCTTTCCTTTTATGTCTTCACTCTCAAGATCAAAATATATATCCCAACTTTAAATCCTATAAAGTTTGCCAAGGAGAGCATCACACAGGCCCTCTTCTATGGCTATGGCATTTTTGTTGGGAATCCCAATCCACACCATCCTACTCCTGATAATAAGTTTAACCCTATGCAGAAAGTGGCCTATCTGATGATCATGGCACTGCTCATCCCTGTCCAGATAATCACAGGGCTGCTCCTCTGGGATCCAAAGTTTTTCTCCAAATTTGTTAATCTCTTAGGCGGGATAAGGATAGTGGATACGATACATGTGGTTCTCTTCATATTCTTTACTGCCTTTATCTTTGTTCACCTTTATCTTGCTACCCTCGGGCACACGACCTTTGCACATATTAAGGCGATGTTTACTGGTTATGAAGAGGAAGAAGAGGAACATGCCCACTGAAAAGAGATTTCTTAACCTCAACCTTTAAAGTCCCAGTATCTCCATTTAAAATACTCATTAATAGCCTTTGCTGCCCGCCTCCCGGCACCCATAGCTGATATGACTGTAGCAGATCCTGTTACGATATCTCCACCAGCAAAGACACCCGGTTTTGAGGTCATGCCTGTTGCTTCTTCAGCTACTATATATCCTCGCTTATTTAATTTCAAATCAGGCATGGTCTTTGTTAAAAGCGGATTTGCCCTTGTCCCGAGAGCAGGTATTGCTACGTCTATTTCGATCTGGAATTCACTGCCCTTTATGGGAATGGGTCTTCTCCTGCCAGACTCATCAGGCTCTCCCAGCTCCATCTTTATACATTCAACACCACAGACATTTCCTTTACCATCATCGATAAATCTTGTTGGATTTGTTAAGAGTACGAATTCTATTCCCTCCTCATGTGCATGATGGACTTCAGCCTTTCTTGCTGGCATCTCAGCCTCAGAGCGTCTATATATTAGATAGACCTTCTCTGCACCGAGTCTTAGGGCTACCCTTGCTGCATCCATTGCAACATTTCCACCACCAAATACAGCGACCCTTTTGCCACTTTTTATTGGTGTATCATACTCAGGGAACAGATAGGCCTTCATCAAATTAGCCCTTGTCAGGAATTCATTAGCAGAGTAAATACCGTTTAGATTTTCCCCTGGTATTCCCAGAAATATAGGCAAACCCGCGCCTATACAAATAAAACAGGCATCATATCCTTTATCATTTAATAGTTCGTCAACAGTATAGAGGTTTCCTATAACTCCATTAAGGACAAGTTCAACCCCCAGCTTTTTTATAAATTCAACCTCTCTTTCTACTATTACCTTTGGAAGTCTGAACTCTGGTATCCCATAGATTAATACCCCACCCGGTTTGTGCAACGCTTCAAATAGGGTAACCTGATGACCTGCCTTTATCAGGTCGGCTGCGCAGGTTAAACCACCCGGCCCAGACCCTACTATGGCTACTTTTCTACCAGTAGGCCTTGGTTTCTCAGGGATCTGAATCCCAGCCTTTTCTGCCTCATAATCAGCGACAAATCTCTCGAGGTTACCTATTGCAACAGGTTCGCCTTTCTTACCCAGGATGCATAAAGATTCACATTGAATCTCCTGAGGACATACCCTTCCACAGACAGCAGGCAATGCATTTTTCTCCTTAACCTTCCAGGCAGCCTCTATGAATTTTCCTTCTTTAATTAACTTTATGAATGAAGGTATGTCTACCTCTACAGGACAGCCTTCTTTACAGGTAGGCCTCTTACATTGTAAACACCTAGATGCCTCACCAGTCGCCTCATCAGGTGTATATCCATAGGGAACTTCCATAAAATTCCTGGCCCTCACCAGAGGGTCCTGCTCCCTCATCTTTACCCTGGGCTTTGTTTTCTTCTCTTCTTCCATAGTTTAATCTAATAGTTGCAAAATAATTTATGCATTTATGATGCAGACGTGCTGGGAAAGCTCTGCCAGCGACACCTCATAGACCTATAGCTTGGCCAGCCAGCCTTTATCCAAAAGGCAATAAAGATAAATATACAGTCATGTGTATCATAATCAAATCTCGTCGCTTTCAGAGGTTTTTTATGCAACATTTTTATTTTTAGACTTTTAATCCCATTGCTTTAGCTGTTTCAAAATACCACTGCTGGCATTCAAATCGCTGGAGTGATCTTATTTCTTCCTCAAGGTAAGTTGTTCGGCGAGTTGCTAAGACCTCCCAATCGACCCCATGACCATCAAATTCTGGTCCATCAACACAGGCAAACTTAGTCTCTCCCCCCACTGATACCCGGCAAACGCCACACATCCCGGTTCCATCAACCATAATAGGGTTAAGAGCTACCAGGGTCTTGACCTCAAAGAGTTTAGTTGCCTCACTGATTAGCCTCATCATAAAGGTGCAACCGTGAGCAAAAACCCTGTCAATCTTTTTACCTGTTTCTAACATTTCTTTCAGCGGGTCATAAGCCCAACCTTTATAGCCAGATGAACCATCACCTGTGGTAAAAATAAGTTCATCACTTACCTGTTGTAATTTATCCTGCCAATAAAGAAGATTTTTACTGCGTGCTTCTATAATAGAAATGACTTTATTCCCAAAGCTTTTCGAAGAACGTACTATAGGGAATATAGCCCCAATTCCGTAACAGCCACCAATGCAAGCAACTGTCCCGAATCTCTCGATATGAGATGGCAGACCTAAGGGACCTGCTAAGCTCAAGATGCAATTACCAGCCTTAAGGGCTGCTAACTTCCTTGTGGAAGTACCTACTTGCATAACTACAAGTGTTATCGTCCCCTCCTCAGCATCCCAATCAGCTAAGCTAAGAGGAATTCGTTCACCAACCTCGTCAACCATCACAACCACAAATTGTCCTACTAAAGCCTTCCTGGCTATTGCTGGTGCCTCTATTTTTAGGAGGTGGATGTTTGGAACTAATTGCTCACTAACCAGGACTTCGTACATAGGTCATCTCCCTATCCCTTTTCTATCCTTACTGCGCATACCTTTAACCCGGGAATTTTAGACACTGGGTCAAGAGCAGGGTTAGTAAGGATATTTGCGGAGCTTTCAGCGAAGTGGAAGTTCATGTAGACTACTGCTGGTAGACATGTATTGGTCACTTTTGCCCTGATGGTTACTTGCCCACGTCGGGAAATGACCTTAACAAGATCACCGTCGTCAATGTTTAACTGCCTGGCATCGGCAGGATTTATCTCCACTACCCCTTCTGGCTCAAGGGCGTTAAGTCCTAATACCTTGCATGTTATAGTTCCAGTGTGATAATGGTAAAGGCTGCGCCCTGTTGTCAAGATTAATGGATAGTCTTTGTCTGGCAGCTCTGCCGACGGCTTGTAACCGAGGGGCGTAAATCTACCTTTGCCTCTAACGAAAGTGCCGACATGCAAAACTGGAGTCCCCGGATTCTCTTCATCAGGGCATGGCCATTGTAGACCTATCTTTTCCAATCGCTGATAAGTAATACCACTGTAAGAAGGAGTGAGTTTGGCTATTTCCTGCATGATTTCAGCGGAATGACTAAAATTAAACCCTGAAGCCCCCATTCTCTTTGCGATCTCACAAATAATCCACCAGTCAGGTTTAGAATTACCTGTAGGCTCAATAGCCTTGCGAACCCTTTGTATGCGTCGTTCGGTATTAGTAAATGTGCCATCTTTCTCGGCAAAACTTGCTGCAGGAAGGACAACTTGGGCTAATTGGGAACTTTCGCTGAGAAAGATATCTTGAGCTATCAAGAATTCCAACCTCTTTAAGGCTTCTTCGGCATGGCTGGCATTAGCTTCGCTGAGCACAGGGTTCTCACCGATAAGATAGATAGATTTTATACCACCTTTATGACCAGCATCTAACATCTCTGGTAGTGTCAAACCAGGTGCTGAACTTAATTTAGTCCCCCAAGCAGTCTCGAACTTTTTCCGGACATCAAGATTATCAACATTTTGATAACCTGTATAAACATTGGGCAAGGCTCCCATGTCACAAGCACCCTGAAGATTATTCTGTCCTCCGAGGGGATTAACTCCAGAAGAAGGTTTACCAATATTTCCGGTAAGCATAGCCAGATTAGCTACAGCAAAAACATTATCAGTACCATGTATATGCTGGGTAATACCTGCTGCATAAATTATGGTTGCTGGTTTCTGAGTAGCGTAAAGCCGCGCTGCCTTTTCTATCTTAGACTTAGATACACCTGTAATCTTCTCAACAAAGTCTAAATCAAAATCCTTTAGAGACTCCTTAAATGCATCAAAGTCCTCACAGCGCTCTTCAATAAAAGTAAAGTCTGCAAGTCCTTCATCCAAAATAACACGCATCATGCCCATTAATAGAGCAACATCGCTACCCGGTAAGTGCTGAAGCCATATATCTGCCCATTGACACAGTTTAATCTCCTGAGGATTAGCCACAATAAGTTTAGCTCCCTTATTAACTGCGTGTTTTATCTCTAAAGCGACAACCGGATGACTTGAGGTAGTGTTACTACCGATGACAAAGGCACAAGCGGTATCACCAATCTCAGTTATGGAATTGGTCATGGCACCGCTACCAAAAGATTGGGTTAATGCAACCGCAGTAGGTGCATAGCAGAGACGGGCACAATGGTCTACATTATTGGTATTCATTACAGCCCGGGCGAATTTCTGAGCAAGATAATTCTCTTCATTAGTGATTTTTGCCGAGGAGATAAGGGCAAACTGATCTCCCTTATATCTCTGCAATTTCTCAGCCACCAGGTTCAAGGCCTCGTCCCAGCTTGCTTTTACAAACCTCTCACCTTGCTTGATTAGAGGAGTAGTTAACCTCTGGGGATGATGGACAAACTCGGCAATTCCAAAACGCCCTTTAACGCAGGCCTGTCCTTGGTTAACTATGCCATCTAAAGATGGCATAGAACTGATAATCCTTCCCTTTTTTACCTCTAAGTCTAACTGGCAGCCAACACTGCAGTAAGGGCAGGTGGTAGTCACAGTATACTCAGGTTTTCCTTCCCATTTAGCTGCTCGCTCAACAAGGGCACCAGTAGGGCAAACATCAACACAGGCCCCACAAAATTGACAGCCGGCATCTTTTAAAGTGTAATCAAAGGCTGTACCTACTAAAGCCTTAGAACCCCGATAAGTGAAAGCAATGGCAGCAGCGCCTCTTACTTCCTGGCAGACCCTTACACATCGTCCGCATAGAATACATAAGTTGTAATCGCGGTCAAAAAAAGGAGAGTCCCGTAAAATAGGCAGCTCGCGATAGGTATAAAGAAGTCTAACTTCCTTTAGCCCTACATAATCTACTACTTTCTGAAGTTCACAGCGCTTGTTCTTGGGGCACATAGTACAGCCAGTGGTTACAGCTACCTTCTGTATACAGACATGATAAGGCTGACACTGCTCTTTCCTATCACAAATAAGGCAAGTATGGGGATGTTCAGTAAGAATCAGTTCTAAAATATTGCGTCTTAGTCCCTGAAGTTGTGATGTATCAGTCTTGATGACCATTTTATCTTCTGCCGGAGTGGTACAAGCTGTAGGGAAACCACGCATTCTCTCAATCTCAACAACACACATACGACAACCACCGAAGGATTTTAAACTCGGGTGGTGACACAACGTTGGTATATAAATACCAGCCTCCTGGGCAGCTTCAAGTACTGTTACGCCTTTTTTTGCTGAGACCTGCCTGCCGTTAATAGTCAGGGTTATAATCTTAACCTCTCTCATAAACTGAACCTACCATCTCAATATATTTGCAAACACCACACACTATTTACCCACAGGGATAGGCCTCTCAGGGACTTTAATCTTTTCCCCGGAAACCTTAACCACAGCCGAAAAGCGCTTTGGACAGACATCAAGACACGTCCCACACTTAATGCACTTTTCGTGATCAATAACATGAATCAGTTTTTTACCGCCAGAGATCGCCCCAACAGGGCAATTCTTGAAACAAATTCCGCATCCTTTACATTTCTCTGGGAGAATGTAGAAAGAAATTAATTCTTTGCACACTAAAGCTGGACACCTTTTATTATTAATATGTTCTTCATACTCGCTACGAAAGTAACGAATAGTGGTGAGCACCGGATTTGGTGCTGTCTGTCCCAGACCGCAAAGGGAGCCTAACTTAACAGTATTAGCCAATCTCTCTAATAGTTCCACATCACCAGGCACTCCATCGCCTTTAGTTATCCGTTCCAAGATAATTAACATTTGTCTTGTTCCCACACGGCAAGGAACACACTTACCACAGGATTCTGCTTGGGTAAAGATAAGGAAATATCTGGCTATATCAACCATGCAGGTATCCTCATCCATTACTATCATGCCACCTGAGCCCATGATGGAGCCAGCAGCTGTAAGGGATTCATAATCAATAGATAAATTGAGCATAGATGCTGGGAGACACCCACCAGAAGGCCCGCCAGTCTGTGCTGCTTTAAATTTCCTGCCGCCTGAAATCCCGCCGCCAATCTCATAAATAAGTTCACGTAATTCAATACCCATAGGCACTTCTACTAAACCAGAGTTGGCTATTTTCCCTGTCAAAGCGAAAACGACTGTCCCTTTGCTTTTTTCCGTTCCAATGCCTGAATACCAGTTACTGCCTTTAGCAATAATTACTGGTACACTGGCTAACGTTTTGACATTATTGATAATAGTAGGTTTTCCCCAAAGTCCAGAGATTGCTGGGAAGGGAGGGCGTGTGCGTGGCATTCCACGTTTACCTTCAATTGAGGCTATAAGGGCCGTTTCTTCTCCGCAGACAAAGGCTCCAGCTCCTTCTTTGATCTTTATATGAAAATTGAAACCAGAACCTAAAATGTCGTTACCAAGGAGGCCATGCTCTTCCATTTGACGTAAGGCTATCCTTAACCTTTCCAAAGCTAACGGGTATTCAGCCCGGCAATAAATATAGCCCTGGTTAGCGCCAATAGCATAAGCACCGATAACCATCCCCTCCAAGACTGAATGAGGGTCAGCCTCTAATATTGAGCGATCCATGAACGCTCCGGGGTCGCCTTCGTCAGCATTACAGATGATATATTTTTCTTTTCCTGGTTCACGATGGCAAAATTCCCATTTAAGTCCTGTGACAAATCCAGCACCGCCACGGCCTCGAAGCACGGAACTACTTATCTCAGAAATCACTTGTTCAGGAGTCATCTCAGAAAGTACTTTCTTTAATGATTCATAACCACCAACAGCCAGATAATCACCTATATTTTCAGGATTAATGTGTCCACAGTTACGCAGAATGATACGTTGTTGCCGACTGTAAAAGGGAATATCCCGAGAGCAAGGTATGGTTTCTCCAGTCGAGGGATGGCGATAAAAGAGTCTATCAACAAACTTACCTTTTTTAAGATGTTGCTGAACAATGTCTGTTACATCTTCTTCTTTAACTTCTGAGTAAAAAATGCCACCGGGTTCAATGTCAACAATTGGACCACGTTGACAAAAGCCATGACAGCCGGTGAAATCAATAATTACATTTTTAAGCCCTGAACTTTCCCCATTCCGCTTTAATGCTTCATAGACGTTTAAAGAACCGCCAGAAATGCATCCTGTCCCCAAACAAACACGGACAACGTACTTTTTATCTGATATCTTATTCTCCTTTGCCACCTTGGTATCTCTTCATAACATCTCGCACCTTAGATAGGTTCATTTTAGTATGTACATTTTTATCAACTACCATTACAGGAGCTAAGGCACAGCAGCCAAAACAAGCTATTCTTTCTAAGCTAAACTTATAGTTCTCAGTTGTTCCACCTGGTTCAATGCCCAATTCTCTTTTTACTTCATCCAAAATGCGTTCTCCACCTCGAACATGGCAGGCTGTCCCTAAACAAACTCTGATTACGTGATCGCCACATCTGGTAAAGCGAAATTGGGCATAAAAAGAGGCAACCCCGAAGACCTCAGTTTCTGACATTCGGGAGAACTTTGCTATCTCTGAAATCACTTCTTGAGATAAGTATCCTAACTTATCTTGGGCTTTCTGAAGAATGGAGATTACTGCCCCTTTCTCTCCTTTATACTCATTGAATATTTCAACTAATTGGCTGTGCACATTACCTTTTATCTTTTGTTCTTCTCCCATTTAATTGCAAAAAAGGATTCGAGGATTCAAGTGAAAATCAAAAGTCAAAGATAAAAAATCAAAAATACAGATCAAAATGTAAAAATTACTTCTCAAATCCATAATTTGTCTCTTAAACTCATTTTGAATTTTTATTTGGCATTTTGCATTTTGATTTTTAATCTTTAATTTAATTCCTTGAATCCTCTCCGCCTCAGGCGGACTTGACCCCTTGAATCCTCAAGACTCTAGCAACTTTTTCGGAGATGATCCTATCTTCTTAACTCTCTATATTCTTTGACCAATTCTGTTAGCGCAGGTTTCGCATCACTGAATATCATGACTGTGTTGTCATTAGCAAATAATGGGTTAGGTACCCCTGAGAATCCTGGACTTAGACTCCTTTTTATTACTATGACGCTCCGGCATTTATCTACGTCCAGTATTGGCATGCCATATAGCGGGGAATCTTTTGCATACCTTGCTGTAGGATTAACAACATCGTTAGCACCAACAACTATAGCAACATCGGTATCAGGTAAAAGCTCGTTACTCTCTTCTAAGGTTTTTAATTTATCATAGGGCACATCAACCTCCGCAAGTAATACACTCATGTGTCCTGGCATACGACCTGCAACTGGATGAATAGCAAAATATACTTCTATACCATCTTTTTCAAGCTCAGCCATTAGATCTCTTACAGGACCTTGTGCCTGTGCTACAGCCAGACCATAACCTGGTACTATGGCGACCTTTTTTGATGCCTCAAGGATCATAACAGCTTCCTCAGGTGTTGTTGATTTTATTCTACCTGCGTAAATATCTTCACCGCCTTGCAGTTTGCTCATTTCTGGTGGTGTGATGTTTCCAAGAAGAATGCCGTAAAAATCTCTATTCATAGCCTTAGCCATTATACGTGTAAGTATCAACCCGGAAGCACCCACCAGAGAACCAACCATTATGAGACCATGAGTAAGGTATATAAATCCTACGGCACTTGCAGATAACCCAGCATACGATATAAATAATGCTATGATAACGGGCATGTCTGCACCGCCGACAGCTATGGTTAACGAGATAGCTAATAGTGAAGCAGATACAAGTATTCCGATAAGATAGTAAATATTATATGGATCATTAACGAGCAATATACCTGAGACTGCACTTATGGATAGAAGTAGAAGGTTTATAATATTTTTACCTGATATAACCACTGGTCTTTCCGTAATAAGTCCTTGGAGTTTAGCAAACGCCATCATACTGCCCCAGAATGTTAAAGTACCTATAAATGTGTCGACTGAGATCGCTGAATAAAAATGCAGTGATGTTACATTTTTCGGCAATTCTTTCTGTATAAATGCTGACACACCAACAAGGGCTGAAACTGCACCACCGAATCCATTTAATATGGCAACATACTGCGGTATTGCTCGCAGATCTAATGCATAAGCAGAAATAGCACCTATTATTGACCCAATTGCAAGACCTATTATGATTAATTTATAAGTAAGGATGCCATGATACATTAGTGTAATGGTTATAGCTATAAGCATTCCTACAGCACTTACAACGTTGCCCCTTCTGGCAGTTCTTGGAGATGTCAGTAATCTCAACCCAAAGATGAAGAACAGTACAGTTATAAGATAAAACACCGCCTGATATTTATTAGCCACGTTTCTTATAATGTTTACAATATCCAATTTAAATCCTTCCTTATATTACAGTTAGGTGAAAAATAGTTTGGAGTTAAAGGGAGGTCTACTTTTTCCTTTTATTACCTTTAAACATACTTAACATTCTATCCGCTATCAAGTATCCACCTACCACATTAACAGTCCCAAGTAATAAAGCAGAAAAACCAAGTATCCGAGCAGATAAAGTGTTACCTGTTCCAGCAGCCTCAATTGCACTTACCACCATTATAGCGGCCATAGCATGTGAAGCAACAACCAGTGGTGTATGTAATATAGGTGGAACTTTTGTTATAACCTCAAAACCAATTATCAAAGCTAATACAAACAAAATTAAAGCAGCCATCAGTGGATCCATTAAAACCTCCCCTGAGATTTTGTTAGAGCTTGTTTTACAATATCACTGATAATTTCACCATTCTGCGTTACGAGTGTGCCTTTTACTATTTCATCAGATGTGTCTATCCGTAACTGTCCATCTTTTACTATGATTTGCAAGAAATTTTTTATGTTGTTGGAATACATCTGACTAGCATGTACTGGTACGTCACTCGGTGCATTAACGAGACCTACTATTTTCACACCGTTATAATCTACAATTTCACCGGGTCTGGTAAGTTCGCAATTTCCTCCCTTTTCTGCTGCTAAATCAACCACAACCGATCCAGGTTTCATTCTCTTTACCATTTCTTCCGTTACAAGTACAGGGGCTTTCTTACCAGGAACTGAAGCAGTGGTTATGACTATATTTGATGCTTCTATAACTTTTAACATCACTTCTCTTTGTTTTTTATAAAATTCTTCTGACATTGCTTTAGCATATCCTGATTTATCACTTACTTCTTCTATTTCAAGCCCAAGTTCTATAAACTTGGCACCCAAACTCTGAACCTGTTCTTTTACTTCGGGTCTTACATCGTATGCTTCAACACTAGCACCGAGTTTTTTTGCAACAGCTATTGCCTGTAATCCAGCAACTCCAGCCCCTATTATAAATACTTTTGCAGGAAAGAGGGTTCCAGCAGCTGTCATCATCATAGGAAATATCTTTGAGTATATATCCGCAGCAACAATAACAGCCCTATATCCTGCTATCGTTGCCATTGAACTGAGAACATCCATACTTTGTGCTCTTGTTATTCTTGGCATCAATTCCAGTGCAAAAGCTATAATTCCAGACTCAGCAACTTTCTGAATTATATCGGGATTGGCTAACGGTTCCATCATACCGATTAAAGTAGCACCTTTCTTTATAACATTCAGATCGCTGAGGTTATTTTTATCAGCACCGGGTCCCCTTACATAACATACTATATCAGCATTCCTTAAAACTTCTTCTCTGCTTGAGACAACCTCAGCACCTGCTTTTTTGTAATCACCATCGCTTATGAAAGCTCCGAGACCAGCACCACTCTGAACAACAACATCAAGACCAAGTTTTTTTAGATTCGCAACATTTTGAGGTATGACTGCAACTCTCCTCTCACCAAGAAAAGTCTCCTTAACTACTCCTAACTTCATATACCCGCTCCTCGTGCTAAGAATTTGTGGATGTAAAGTCTATATGAACAGGTCAAAAATTGCAAGGAAGTGAGCTCAACCTGATTTTAAAATTTCAAGAATGGTTCTAATTTTTTACTTGACAAGGGCTGATGCTTTTAAGTATAACATAAACGCTTATGCCCGGAACCTACATACCATCAGAGTATTTGCCTGTCCTTATCTTCCTGATGGTCTCAGTGGCCCTCGGTTTTGCCCTTTTATTAATTTCTTCAGGGATATTAGGTCTAAAAAGGGCATATTCAGAAAAATTTACCCCTTATGAGTCAGGTGTTCCTCCTGTTGGGGAACCACGCTACAGATTCTCCGTCCGATTCTACATAATTGCTATGCTCTTCGTAATATTCGATATTGAAGCTGTTTACCTTTACCCATGGGCAATAGTATTCGACAAAATCGGGTTATATGCATTTATTGAAATGGTCATCTTTATCGTAATACTTCTTGTAGGTTTCATTTACGTATGGAAAAAGGAGGGCTTTAAGTGGGATTGATTGAGATATCTGTTCCAGGGCTCGTTGAAGTAGAAGAGGGAACAAAGGTATTGCCTCCAAATGTTATCTTAACATCAATCGATAAGGTAGTTAACTGGTCAAGGCTGTCATCCCTCTGGCCTATGACATTCGGGCTTGCATGTTGTGCGATAGAGATGATGACTACAGGCTCAAGTCATTATGACCTTGATAGAATGGGTATTATATTCAGGGCTTCCCCAAGGCAGGCAGACTGTCTGATTGTTGCTGGAACTGTTACAAAAAAGATTGCCTCTGTAATAAGGAGGGTTTATGACCAGATGGCAGAACCCAGATATGTGATTGCAATGGGAAGCTGTGCCTGCACTGGCAATATATATAATGTTTACAGTGTAGTTCAAGGGGTTGATACCTTCCTGCCTGTTGATGTATATATACCAGGTTGTCCACCAAGGCCAGAGGCATTTATCGACGGAATTATAAAGCTTCAGGGGAAGATGAGAAGGGAACAGTTCAGGTGGAGCCACTGGAGGTAAAGATATGGAACCACAGGAGATAGCAGAAAAGATCAAAGAAAGATTCCCTGATGAGGTTATTGATATAACCAGCTTTAGAGATCAGGTTTCTGTCATCGCAAGGAAAGAAAGAATCGTTGATATATGCAGATACCTCTATGATGACCCCCATCTACATTTTGATTTTCTTGTAGATCTCTGTGGTGTTGATTACCTTGACAAAAAAGTTCCGAGATTCGAGGTTGTATATCATCTTTATTCCATAAAATATCGCCACAGGATACGGTTAAAGGCACAGGTTCCTGAGGATAACCTACGTATCGATACCGTGACATCTGTGTGGGCAGGTGCTAACTGGCATGAAAGGGAATGTTTTGATATGTATGGCATAGTATTCAGGGGTCATCCTGACATGAGAAGGATACTTATGCCAGAGGACTGGGAAGGATACCCCTTGAGAAAGGACTATCCGGTTACAGGTCCTGAGAAGGAATGGCCTGGATTTCAGGAGGTGCTTGATAAGGCAAAGGCATTCAGGGAGTTTGAATGGAAGGAATAAACAGGAACCAGCCACCATCTGATATCCGGATAGCACCTGAACTTCATACAAGAGAAATAACCCTAAACATGGGGCCTCAGCACCCTGCTACCCACGGAGTTTTAAGACTGGTGCTTGAACTTGATGGTGAGACAATTGTTAAATGCACTCCATATGTGGGTTACCTTCATAGAGGCACTGAGAAACTTGGTGAAAACAGGACATATCTTTCTGCCCTTCCCCTTACCGACCGTTTAGATTATGTTTCTTCAATGAATAACAATATCGGCTATGTTGTTGCTGTTGAAAGACTCCTTGGAATAGGGCCACCTGAAAGGGCAAAGTTTATAAGGACTATGGTGGCTGAAATGGGAAGGATATCGAACCATCTCCTCTGGCTCGGAACCCATGCACTCGATGTAGGTGCCATAACACCATTCCTCTATGTCTTCAGAGAAAGGGAAAGGATAATGGACCTCTTTGAAGGGCTATGTGGTGCAAGGCTCACAGTAAGCTATCCAAGGATTGGAGGTGTCAGGAATGATGTATCCCAGAAATTCCTCGATGACCTCTATGCCTTCACAGAGGAGTTTCCAGGAAGGGTAGATGAGTACGAAACCCTTTTGACCGTAAACAGGATCTGGCTTAAAAGGACAAAGGGAGTCGGCGTTATCCCAGCGGAGGATGCTATTAACTGGGGGCTTACAGGCCCTACATTGAGGGGCTCAGGCGTTAGATATGATATAAGGAAGTTTGCACCCTATGACGCATATGATAAGGTTGAGTTTGAAATTCCTATAGGCTACAACGGCGATGTATATGACAGATATATGGTCAGGATAATAGAGATGAGGCAGGCAAACAGGATAATAAGGCAGTGCATCGAGAAATTGCCGAAAGGCCCCATAACGATTGATAGCCCTTTTACCTTCCCACCAAAGGGGTCTTTATCAAGGAAAGATAAGGAGCGTTTTAATAAAGATTATTACAGCCGCCACTTTACCTTAGCTAAAGGCGGTCCCAAAGAAGCTCCTCAGGGAGAAATCTATGTTGCAACAGAGGTGCCAAAAGGCGAACTCGGTTTTTACTTTATAAGCGATGGTACGGGGAGGCCTTACAGGATGAGGATAAGGTCACCATCTTTCGTGCATACCTCTGCACTGCCGAGGTTGTGTGAAGGAGGCCTCGTGGCAGATGTTATTGCGAATATCGGCTCTATTGATATAGTTTTGGGAGAATGTGATAGATAGGGATAGAAATGTTTGAAAATATAATCCGACCTGAGACTTTAGAACCCGTAGTAAGGTCCGTAATAAACATTGGAATCATCCTCATTAACATAGCAATTATAGTTGGCATAGCACTTCTCCATGTTGCCTATGCTACCTATTTTGAAAGAAAGACAATAGGCCATATGCAGGTGAGGCTGGGCCCTATAGAGGTTGGCCCCCACGGTATACTTCAGCCCATCGCAGATGGCTTAAAATTGCTCTTCAAGGAGGATGTCATCCCTCAGGTTGCAGACAGAACAGTATTTTATATCGCTCCTGTTATATTTTTTACTGCGGCCATGACTTCTTTAGCCGTTATCCCCTTCTTTGAGAAATTTGTTATTGCTGATATAAATATTGGCCTCCTGTTTCTCTTTGCCATGTCCTCACTGGGTGCTTATGGAATCGTTATATCTGGTTGGGCTTCAAACTCAAAATACGCCTTTTTAGGTGGGCTGAGGTCAGCAGCCCAGGTCTTGAGCTATGAAATACCAATGGGTCTGAGCCTTGTAGGTGTTATGATTATGGCAGGTTCTTTAAACCTTTCTGAGATTGTAAAGGCCCAGCAGGGCTATCCCCTTGGTCTTTATCTGATACCCCAGATTCTAGGGTTCGTGGTATTTGTGATAGCTATGTTTGCAGAAACCGGTAGGTGTCCTTTCGACCTTCCAGAGGCTGAGAGTGAGCTCGTTGCAGGGTATTTTGTTGAATACAGCGGTTTCAGGTTTGCATTGTTCTTTCTCGGAGAATATGTGGGGATGTTTATAATGTCAAGTATTGCAGTGGTATGTTTCCTCGGGGGCTGGACAGTTCCTCAGTTTATCCTCGGGATTCCCCTTATCGGTGACATCCTTTCAAAGGTACCTGGCATAATCTGGTTCTTGTTAAAGGTTTATTTCTTTATATTCCTTTATTACTGGGTAAGGGCGACAGTTCCGAGGTACAGATATGACCAGCTCATGGCTATCGGATGGAAGATACTCATACCTGTTGCACTGGCAAACATAGTAATAACAGGATTGATAAAACTATGGGTTAAAGGCATGATTTAAAATGACAACCAAGGAACTTATCAGAAAGATATTTTTTGTGGAGATATTTAAGGGCATGGCCCTGACTTTTAGCAGGCTGTTCACACACGCCGTTACAAGGCGCTATCCCCATAAGATTAGGAGACCCGCTCAACCAGGTTTCAGGGGGCTACATGCCTGGTCAGGGGAGAGATGTGTGGGCTGTAAACTTTGCGCCGGGATCTGCCCGTCGCAGTGCATTTATATTGCCACGGAGACAGATAAGGAAACCAAAAAGCTTGTTGTTAAAAAATACGATATAGAAGTCCTTAGATGCCTTTTCTGCAGTTTTTGTGTAGAGGCGTGCCCAGAGGGCGCTTTAGCCCTCACAGAACATTACGAATATGCTGATTATTCGAGAGAGGCCCTGTACATGACAGGGGAGAAGCTTCAGGCCAACTGGGATAAGTATATGACAGGAAAGGTAGAGGATTATTTCAAGAGATTCTGGGTTCCAAGGGAAGAATTCTTTAAAACCCCAGAGGAACAGGCAGTCTTCAGAGGGGGAAGATAGGATGCTTCCAGAGTTGTTCTTTGCATACTTTTCAGTCACTATCGTCCTTTTTTCAATATTTGTTGTCACCGCCAGGAATCCAGTTCATAGTGTCCTGTGGATGCTCCTGCTGTTCTTTCATATCGCAGGACTTTACCTCTTCCTGAATGCCGAGTTTATTGCAGCAATACAGATAATTATTTATGCAGGGGCAATACTTGTGCTTTACCTCTTTGTTGTTTTTCTTCTGAATCTCAGGGAGGAATTAAAGATATACAGGTTTATTGGTGGATGGCCTTCAGGGTTAACCTTTGGTATTGCACTCCTTGCGGTCATTATACTGTCAATACGATCATTCATAGCCGCTCCTCCGGGAAAATATTCAATAAATCTCATAAGGGAAGAGACTCATACAAAGGCCCTTGCAAAACTTTTATACACAGACTACCTCTTCCCCTTCGAGATAATATCAGTCATACTTTTAGTGGCAATAGTTGGTGTTATAGTTCTTGCAAAAAGGAGGCTCAAAACTTAAGTGGTTCCATTAAACTGGTACATACTACTGGGCACCGTGGTCTTCACAATAGGGGTAACGGGATTCCTCATGAGGAGAAACATAATCATTATGCTCATGTCAATTGAGTTGATGTTAAATGGTGTGAATATAAATCTGGTTGCCCTCAGCCATTACCTTCAGGATATGCGGGGCCAGATACTGACGTTTTTCGTGATTTCTGTTGCAGCTGCCGAGGCTGCTATTGGATTAGCCATAATCATTGCGTTATTTAGAAACAAGGCCACAGCCCATGTGGATGAAGTACAGGAGATGAAGGGATGATGAAAGTTAAAAGTGAAAAGTTGAAAGTTTAAAGTTTAAAGAGTTGAAAATATGAAGATTTATCTTCTAATACCTTTTCTGCCTCTTGCAGCATTTATAATAAATATCCTTTTCGGTAGGACCCTTATAAGGGATAAGGCACATTGGGTTTCTTGCCTTACAATAATAGGCTCCCTTGTGGTTTCTGTGATAACTCTCATTGACGTTATTAACGGAAAGATAATCAACGAGGACCTATATACATGGGTAGTCTCTGAAAAGTTCATAGTATCTATCGGTTTTCTCATTGACCAACTCACCGCAGTAATGCTCATAGTTGTTACAGGTGTAGGGTCTCTTATTTTTATATATTCCATCGGCTACATGCACGGCGATAAAGGCTATTACAGGTACTTTGCGTATCTCAGCCTCTTCGTATTCTTCATGCTCATGCTCGTTATGGGAAATAACTTTCTTGTGCTCTACCTCGGCTGGGAGGGTGTTGGTCTCTGTT
Organism: Nitrospirota bacterium; assembly: GCA_040753955.1. GTDB lineage: Bacteria > Nitrospirota > Thermodesulfovibrionia > Thermodesulfovibrionales > SM23-35 > JASEEX01. The sequence goes on from JBFMDQ010000001.1 coordinate 126,495, forward strand.
CCTATTTTCTTATAGGTTTCTGGTTCGAGAAGAAGTCGGCATCCGATGCAGGGAAGAAGGCCTTTATAACATGTAGATTCGGTGATTTTGGATTTGCCCTCGGAGTAATATTGATATTCCTTACCTTCGGAACACTCCACTATGTGCCTGTTTTTGATGAGGTAAAAGGCGTTGCCGGTCAGACGATAAATATCCTTGGATGGGAGGTTGATTTAATAACCCTCATAGCCTTGCTCCTTTTTGCGGGTGCCGTCGGTAAATCAGCCCAGATACCCCTCCATGTCTGGCTACCTGATGCAATGGAAGGTCCAACACCTGTCAGTGCACTCATACATGCTGCAACAATGGTCACGGCAGGTGTATTCATGGTAGCAAGATGCAACCCCATATTCAACCTCTCAGAGGTCGCAATGCTTACAGTGGCTGTTATCGGAGCCGTTACGTCCCTGTTCGCAGCTACTATCGCCATTTTCCAGAATGATATAAAGAGGATAATTGCCTACTCTACCATCAGCCACCTCGGGATGATGTTCGCAGCATGCGGTGTCGGTGCATATGCTGCAGGGATATTTCACCTTTATACCCATGGATTTTTTAAGGCTTTACTCTTCCTCGCCGCTGGTAGCGTCATCCATGCCGTCCACCATAATGATATTCAGAGGATGGGAGGGCTCAAAAAATACCAGCCAATCACCTATATCACAATGCTTATTGCAGCATTAAGCGCTGGAGGGGTTCCTGGCCTCGCAGGGTTTTTCAGCAAGGACGAGATAATATGGTCCATCTTTGCAGCAGTTAGCCCCGCGGGAAAGCTTGTATGGATCCTCATAACCGCTGTCGCATTCTTCACACCCTTTTATTCATTCAGGATGATATTCCTTACATTCCACGGGAAATTCCGCGGAACACATCATGAGGAGCATCATTTACATGAATCACCTCCTGTTATGACCATACCTCTTATGTTACTGGCAGCAGGTGCCCTCGGAGCAGGATGGGTTGGGATTCCAACTATTCTGGGTGGAGGTGCTCATATTGCTCATTTCCTTGAGCCTGTGCTCGGGCATCCAGAACTGCATGGCACGCATGCGCAGGAATGGGGGGTGATGGGCCTTTCGACAACTATAGCCCTTTCCGGAATCGTTATTGCTGCAATCCTTTACCTCATAAAGACATATCTACCCCTTAGACTTGCTCAGAGCTTTAGCGGTATCTACAGGGTAGTTTTTAACAAATATTATGTTGATGAATTGTATAACTTAACAATCGTAAAACCCGGACTTTGGATTGCTGATAGCTTTATCGAGCGTTTCACAGACGCAAAGATAATAGAAGGTATTGTGAATGGCGTCCCGAGGTCAATAGGAAGATTCGCCGGGATATTAAGGAAAGTGCAGACAGGCATTACACAACATTATGCAATTATAATGGCTGCAGGTGTATTTATCTTGATCGTCTTAATCTTATGGTGATGATATGGAACAGGTAATGATGAATAATCTACCGTATCCGATCCTTAGCACTATTATATTTCTTCCTGTTATAGGAGTCCTGGTACTTCTTATCATAAGCAGGTCTCAGGAGACGCTTTTAAAATGGGTAGCTCTCATATTTGCTGTCGCCACATTCCTCCTTTCACTTCCCTTGTTTATAAACTTTGACAAGTCAACATTTAAGATGCAGTTTGTCGAAAGGCACGATTGGATTCCGGCATGGAATATAAAATACTACTTAGGCGTTGATGGTATAAGCGTCCTCCTCGTCCTCCTCACTACCCTCTCGGCAATTCTTTGCGTCCTTATATCCTGGCATGCTATAAAGATAAAGGTAAAAGAGTTTTATATAGCAATCCTTCTGACATGTGGAGCAATCGCAGGTGTGTTCTGTTCCTTAGACTTCATATTATTCTATATCTTCTGGGAGGCAATGCTCATACCCATGTATCTCATTATAGGAGTCTGGGGAGGGCCAAACAGGATCTATGCAACAATAAAGTTCATCCTCTATACACTTGTGGGAAGTGTACTCCTTCTGGTCGGGATAATATTCCTCTACCTCTATGGAGGGACATCCGATATCCTCGAATTGATGGAAAGGACATATCCTTACACGATGCAGCTCTGGCTCTTCTGGGCCTTCTTTGCAGCCTTTGCAATAAAGGTCCCTATGTTCCCTGTACATACCTGGCTTCCAGATGCACATACTGAGGCACCAACAGCAGGCAGTGTCATCCTTGCAGCCATACTCATCAAGATGGGTGCATATGGTTTCCTCAGATTCTCCCTACCCTTTTTCCCTGAGGCTACAAAGGCTATGGTTCCTGCCATGTTGACCCTTTCTGTTATAGCCATTATATATGCTGGATTGGTATGCCTCGCCCAGAAAGACTTAAAGAGGCTTATTGCATATAGTTCTGTGAGCCACATGGGTTTTATTACAATGGGAATCTTCGCCCTTAACAGCCAGGGAATAGAGGGCGGAATTTTACAGATGATCAATCACGGGGTTGTAACAGGTGCACTCTTCATGTGCGTAGGAATAATATATGACAGGACACATTCGAGGCAGATTGTAGACCACCAGGGGCTTTCGATACCTATGCCTGTTTTTGCAGCCTTTGCTATGGTCTTTACACTCGCTGCCATAGGACTTCCAGGGACTAATGGATTCATAGGGGAATTCCTCACCATCCTTGGTGGGTTTACAGCGAATAAATTAGTAGGTGTGCTTGCTGCAACAGGAGTAATCATAGGCGCTGCCTATATGCTCTGGCTTTATCAGAGGCTTTTCTTTATGAGGATTCATGAGAAGGTTGTGGGTCTTCCCGATATGGATCTAAGGGAAATAGTAACGCTAACACCTCTCGTCATCCTCGTGTTATGGATAGGTGTTTATCCGGTCCCATTCCTTGACTTCATGCACCCATCAGTCCAGCATCTCTTAGAGAAAGTTAATGTAGCAGGCGGTATGCAAGAGGTAAACATAGCAAGAATTCTCATGGAGGTAATTAGATGAATCCCGCCCATCCTAATTGGTTTTATTTGTTAAAAAGTAAGACAGATAACACTCTTTATATTAGGTGTACTTTGGATTTACAATTGAAAAATACATTTTGTCAAGGAGGATGGGCGGGATGAATCTCCAGCTTCCTGACCTTGGTCCTATAATGCCTGAGATTTATATGACTGCCCTTGCCCTTATACTCCTGCTTGCAGACCTTTTTATAAAGAAAAAGGAGGTCCTTGCAGTTTTGAGCATTTTGGGTGTAGCTACCGTGGCATATACCCTGATTGGTTCTTCTGGGGTCACCTTCGGAGGAATGTTTATATCTGATGGTTATAGCACATTCTTTAAGGTCATATTTTTTATTAATGCCATCCTATCTGTCTTAATATCCATCAAATACATTGCTATAGAGAGGGTTAATTTTGGAGAATATTACAGTCTCATCCTGATTTCAACACTCGGCATGATGATAATGGCCTCAGCTGCTGACCTTATAGTGTTATATCTCGGCCTTGAACTCATGGCCCTGAGTACTTACGTACTTGCAGGTTTCATAAGATATGATGTTAAATCAAATGAGGCAGCACTGAAGTATTTTCTCTTAGGTGCTTTTTCATCGGCCTTCTTGCTTTATGGAATTTCAATGATCTATGGTCTTACAGGCACAACAGACCTTAAAGCTATAGCGTCCTACATAAGCGAAAAGGGTCTTACAGGGAATCCTGCACTCTCCCTCTCCATGATACTCTTTGCTGTTGCCTTTGGGTTTAAGATTGCTGCTGTACCATTCCACATGTGGGCACCTGATGCGTATGAAGGGGCACCAACATCTATTACAGCCTTTATGTCAGTTGGTCCGAAGGCAGCGGGTTTTGCAGTCCTTGGCAGGGTCTTCATGATTGCCTTTGCGAGCATAAAAATCGAGTGGGCTTCGGTACTCATACCTCTTGCAATTCTTTCTATGGCTGTAGGTAATATTGTTGCCATAGCCCAGACAAATATTAAGAGGATGCTTGCTTACTCGTCTATTGCTCATGCGGGGTATGCCCTTTTAGGTATTATTGCAGCAAACAATGAAGGACTTGCCAGTATGATGAACTACCTGATGATATATGCCTTTATGAACATAGGTGCCTTTGCAGTAGTAATTATGCTGAGGAGTGAGGGTTTCAAAGGTGATAGTATTTCAGACTATGAAGGTCTTTCCAGGGCCCACCCATTATTAGCAGCTCTTATGTTGATATTTATGTTTTCCCTTACAGGTCTTCCACCTACAGCCGGATTTATGGCTAAGTTATATGTATTTATGAGTGCAATAAATGCTGGTTACACATGGATTGTTGTTGTTGCTGTAGTCTTCGCTGTTATATCTGCATATTTCTATCTTAGAATTGTCATGTATATGTATATGAGGGAGCCGAAGGTTGAGGTCACTACCTCTAAATCCGGGGCACTGGGAATTGCCCTTGGAGTGACAACTGTGGCCGTGCTTGCGATAGGTGTATTCCCATCATACCTCGTAGAGCTTGCCAGAGCAGCAATAACAGGGTTTTAAAATCAGTTTATACACTTGACAATCCCCAAAAATATTTTTAATATTAATATAACATTATAAGGTAAGTCGGGCTATATCAGAAAACTGGCGTTTTGCAGTCTCCAATTTTTGCGAAGGGACAGGTAACCTCATATCTGTGCTTTGAAAGGAGGTGAAAGTCCATGTATGAGAGCTTGGTTGGAGGCGTTGCCTGTATACTGGTCCCCCTATTTACCAAGTATAGTGGCTATGAGATACCAAGGAAACCCTTTGAATGGATTGGTATTTCAGGAGTATTTTTCGTGCTTGGATTTCTTCTTGCTCTTAGGTTCGAAGTAGGATGGCTCGATGCGATCACGTGCGTTTGCTCCATAATCTCCTACATCATAGGCTGGGTAGGCCTGATTATTGGATCTATCTGGGGTGCTATCTGCGTAGTCTTTGGGATTAAATCACAGGCCAAAAGTTAAGACCAGTAAGGCCCGGATCCACTCCGGGCCTGCCTCACTAAATGCCTTCCTAAATATCGCTACCTTCCTTTGAGAGTCAATCGTGATATTGAGGTTGATGGTAAGGGTCTTAAGATCATGATACCAATGTCCTCTCCGGCAGGCCCCTTTCAATCGATGGGAGAATCCTTATAGTAACCTTCACCTTTCCATCCCTCAGCCAGTAATCCACTTCAAGAACATCGCTGACGCCAAAAGTGAAAGGCATATATAAAGGTCTCAATTCATAACCAATGGTATTGCCTTTGTCATCAATAATTCTACTTAACCGAGAACGATAAAAGGAATTGTGATAGCTGATAAACTTATGTCCCTCATCGAGTGCCTCTTTTCCGGAAAGGCCCCCTTTTATCCTATAGTCGAATTTCGGTGCATAGGGCTCCAGAGTGTATTGGTCTCCTTCAAGATCAAGGATGGCTACCGTTTCAATGTCATTGATGTCTCTGCTTCCATAAAGTATTAATGTAAATACCCCTCTAATATCTTCCTTTTTTATCTCCTCAGTCCTCAGGTGTCCTGTAATAGCAAAAGAATTGTTGACTATGAAGAGATGGATGGCTATAAGAATAAAAATATTGAGAATATTTTTCATGAAGAACGTCTCCCAGGCGACCTCAGTGTTTAAATGCCCTCTGACCTGTGAAGACCATAGCTACCTTTGGATTCGCTTCATTGCAGGCTATGATGGATTCAAAATCCCTTTCCGAGCCTCCAGGCTGAACTATTGCTGAGATACCCTCTTTAATACCAACGTCAACGCCATCCCTGAAGGGAAAGAATGCATCGGAGACCATTACAGACCCTATAAGCCCGCCTTTATTCTTTTTTGTCTCTTCATCTATCTCAAGAAGTGCTTCTCTGTCCCTTTTGCCTTGCTTTATATCAAGCTCAAATGTCTTATAAGGGATACCATATTTCTTAAAGCACGAAGCATCAGCGTATTTTGTATATGCCTTGAAGATTGCAATCTCAGCCACACCTACCCTGTCCTGCTCACCTGTCCCGATCCCGATTGTTACACCATCTTTAACATAGATCACGGAGTTTGATGTAATACCCTGCTCCACATTCCATCCAAAGAGCATGTCGTCATATTCCCTCTCCGTGGGCATTCTTTCTATAACATATTCTTTCCCCTGATATGTTGCCCTTGCAGGTAAGAAGTCTTTCTTTGATCTAATTCTATTTATCGGAGATTGCTGGACTATGATGCCGCCGTCAATTAATGATTTAAAGTCCACAAAGCGAAGTGTCCTATATCTCTCTAACTCGTTAATCCTGCTTATTCTGATAATCCTCAGATTCCTTCTCCTCGATAAGATATCTACGGTTCCATCTTCAAACTCAGGTGCAGCTACAACCTCGAGGTAGTTTCCACTGACCATTTCTGCTGTTTGTTTATCCATTGCCCTGTTCACAACAAGGCATCCTCCGAAGGCTGCTAGCCGGTCTGCCATGTTAGCCCTTTCATAGGCATCAGATAGTGTGTCACCATATGCAGCACCGCAGGGATTATTATGCTTTAAGATTACCGCAGCAGGGCGATCCACCAGATATTTAATAATATTCAGACCATTATCGAGATCCGTTAGATTAACCTTCCCAGGATGTTTTCCTGCCTGAATCATATCCTCTTCGGTAATGCTGCTAACGAGGCCCCTTCCTGACTGGATAAACTGGCAACCTCCGAGGATCAGATTCCCGTTAATCAATTCATAAAGTGCAGCCTCCTGGTCAGGGTTTTCACCATACCGAAGACCCTTTTCTATTAATTCATCCGTTTTTTCACCAGGTATCTTCCATGTCCTTTTTCTGTAGATTAATGTCTGATCCCCGAATTTGATTATCATCTCATCGGGAAAATGATCTTCCATAATGGTTCTGTACATCTTTTTAATCTCTGTCATAAAAGAACCTCCTTATTTAAATCATCAATGACCAATAATCAAACACCAAATAAGCTCCAATAATCAATAACCAATAAACCGCTAATTAGAGTCTGTCCATAAACTAAGAATTAAGTTATCCGTCATTCCCCGACTTGATCGGGGAATCCAGTGTTTTCAAAGATTTCTGGATTGTCCGGTCAAGCCGGACAATGACAAATACGGACTTTATGGACAGACTCTACTTACATTGTCATTGCGAGCCGAAGGCGTGGCAATCCCCTTCTCTTGAGATTGCTTCGCCCCGACTCTGGTCGGGACTCGCAATGACAGGCTGGGAATCTCACTCCTCTCAAACCTCTCAAATTTAAATTTAATACAAACGCAATAAATAAAGTGTCATTACGAGGGAGAAGAAAAACAAGATGCTGAAACAAGTTCAGCATGACAACAATAAAATGTCATTCCGAACTTGTTTCGGAATCTCAAACGATGCAAAACCATTAAATGCGTTTGTATTAGTAATCAGGGCAAGTTTAGTTAGCTCTACCGCACTCATATCCAGCGTCATAGTTCAATCCTCTCTGTCTTAATTTCAAGAGCTCTTGAATGGCAAAATCATCAGCATACCTTTCAACCCTCGAATAAAGGTCTTTAAGCTTTCGCCTTCTTAGCCAGGATCGCCTTCCGCCTGATAAGGAATAATTTACTATGGCAGTGAAGTAGCACTCGTTCCCCGCCGTCCTTGTATGTCCTATTTCATGAAGGAAAAGAAAGGTATAAAGCTCATCAGGTTTAATTTCCACCTCTAATTGTTTGCTCAGACGGTGACATACAGATTCACGATCCAGATCTGGATTAAGATAGATGTTATAACTCCGTTATATCCCTTCGACAAGGTATTATAAGCAAGTCTACCTTTACTCCATTTTCCATCCATATCACCCTCAATGCCTATGTAATTAATATTGTATTTATTTGCATACCTCAGCATTGTCTGAAAATCTACGAAGCTATGAAAGAATTTGATTTTCCCCAGTATCTCTGAAACACGCTTAACAAAGATGCCTTTGTATGTCTTCGGTATTTCAACATCTAAAGTACCTAAAAGGGGTAGTTTGAGTAAAAGGGTCTTTTCATCCAGTCTGTCTAACTTTATTCCTATGTATCTAAGAAGGAAATACACAAAACCTATCCCGATTATCAACCCAAAGATAAGGGTAAAAAGGGGAGAAATTTCTTGAAACATCATTAGCATCACCTCGCTAGGTTACAATTTTTTGCTTATTTTAGCATAAATCCTTCACTTGGAGGGACTCTGTAACCCTTGCAGAATCGACCTTGCAGTTATATCAAGTCCTGAAGATAAAAAGGCCGACAGGGTACACTGCCGGCCTTTTTAGATACACAATCCTTCTACAATAGCAAGGGAATAATCAAAAGTGCCACAATGTTGACAACCTTGATCATAGGGTTCATTGCTGGGCCTGCGGTATCCTTATACGGGTCGCCAACAGTGTCACCTGTAACAGCAGCTTTGTGGGCATCGCTCTTCTTTCCACCATACATACCTTCTTCTATAAACTTCTTTGCATTATCCCATGCACCACCACCGCTCGTCATCTGGATTGCTAAGAAGAGCCCTGTAATGATGACCCCGATGAGCATAGCTCCAAGGGCCTCTTTACCAAGAATGAAACCCACAAGGATCGGCGAAGCCACAGGAAGTAAGGACGGGATAATCATCTCTTTAATGGCTCCTTTCGTAACAATGTCAACACAATGGCCATATTGTGGTTTAGCCGTCCCTTCCATGATGCCTGCTATCTCGCGGAACTGGCGCCTTACCTCTTCTACAACACCTCCTGCTGCCTTGCCTACTGCTAACATCAACCTTGAACCGTAATAGAAGGGCAGTAACCCACCGATAAACAGGCCAGAGAGAACGAGCGGGTCTGAAAGCTTAAAGTGAAGCTCAATTCCATGCGCCAGAAATTCACGGGAGTATTCAGCAAATAGAACCAGAGCACAGAGTCCTGCTGAAGCTATTGCATACCCCTTTGTTACCGCCTTGGTGGTATTTCCTACAGCATCCAGCGGATCGAGGACAGTCCCACGAACCTTCTCATCCATCTGTGACATCTCGGCAATACCAGCAGCATTGTCTGTAACTGGTCCGTAGGAATCTATAGCGACTATAATCCCTGTCATAGAAAGCATAGCGGCAGCAGCCAATCCTATAGCATAGAGACCAACATCTTCTTTACCCACAAAACCACCACCTAAAGCATATGACACAAGAATAGCACCCACGACAACCAGAGCAGGCGGCATAGTTGACCTCATACTGACAGAGATTCCAGCAATAATATTGGTGGCATGACCTGTTGTGCTTGCCTTCGCAATCATCTTTACAGGGCCAAAGCCCTTAGAGGTAAAGTACTCTGTGATTATCATCATAAGCCCTGTAACCACAAGGCCAACACCGGCTGTTAGAAGCACCGTCCACGGCGTGAATGCTAACGCATCCTTTGTAACTGGTGCAAACTTTCCGATAAACCAGACCGAAACGAAGTAGAATGCGATTGCGGCTAATATACCTGAGGCAGCTAATCCTTTGTAAAGTGCACCCATGATATATTGCTTTGCACCTAACCTTACGAAGAAGGTCCCGATGATAGAGGCTAAGATAGAGATTCCACCTAAAAGCAACGGGAAAAAGGCCCAGGAGCTCACAACGCCAGGGGCAGTCTCTCCAAAGACAGTCTTACCAAGTAACATTGCGGCCACTATTGTGACAATATAGGTCTCATAGAGGTCTGCAGCCATACCAGCACAGTCTCCCACATTGTCTCCAACCTGGTCAGCAATAACAGCAGGATTTCTCGGGTCGTCCTCAGGAATGCCTGCCTCGACCTTCCCTACGAGGTCGGCACCAACATCAGCAGCCTTTGTATAGATGCCACCTGCAATACGGGCAAAAACACTCATAAGTGAGCAACCAAATCCCAGACCGATCAGGGCATAGAATGCCTGCTTCGGATCGATAGCTTTAGCAATAGAGTAGTAGATTGCAATGCTCAGGAGGGCTAACCCCACAACCAGAAGACCTGCTACAGAACCACCTCGAAAGGCTAATTTGAGGGCGTTTCTTAAACTGGTATAGGCAGCCTGTGAAGTCCTTAGATTGCCTCTTACGGTGATCATCATTCCCACATAGCCTGCTGTTGCAGAGCCGGTAGCCCCGAGCAAGAAGCCAAAAGCTGCAAGCCAGCTCAGAAAGATACCTATCAGCACGAATATAATAGTACCAACAAGGGCGACCGTCCTGTATTCACGGCTGAGAAATGCCTTGGCACCTTCATGTATAGCAGCAGCAATCTCCTGCATCCGAGGAGTTCCTTTATCCTGCTTAACTACCCAGAGCGCAGTCAGTATCCCGTAAAGGATACCTACTGCTCCACAAATACCTGCAAATATTATAATACCTTGTTCCATTCTTCACCTCCCTTTAGTTACTAAAGAACATTACTATCAATACATTAAATCTTTCTTTCACCCCCTTTATCTTAGATTTGTTATCTGGCTTTTTGAATAGCATAATTTTAACCTGCTTTGGTTACAATTTCAACCCCCTTTTCTGCATGCTTTGTAAAGACCATTGCTACAGTTCTATAGACCATGTGAGCCATCTTTGAGTAAGGGGCATAAGCAAAAAGAAAAAATACAAATACAAGATGCAAGAAATATACGGGATATGCCAGGACCGCCACATCAGCCAACCTCAGGCACTGTGCAGCCATCCCTGTTACAGCAATAGCAGCTATGATAACTATGAGGAGCCAGTCAAAGTAACTCCCAATGCCCGCTTTTCCTTTATTTTTGTTCCTGTAAATTACGACAAGGGTAATGCCTATTAGGAGTGCCAGGGCACTTGCATTTCCAAGCCATTTCATTGGGTCCGTTAATGGATATGGTGACTCCCGGTGAAGTATATATAAATAAAATACCCCCCAGCCGGCTGTAATAGCAAGACCTATAAAGCTATAAAAAACTAAAAAGTGTGATATCTTTCTTTCCTTTGTTAATTCACATTTTTCAAATCTTTTGTGTGCCAATATTTCCCCTATTATAGAAGCAATAGTGCCTAAGATACTACCTGCAGCTAATATCTGCCCCCTCTTATCTACGCCCATATCCTTCCAGTATCGTCGGATTCCCATAACAAAGGAAAATGCTACAAAGGCAGATACTGCTATATAGATAACCTCAATATATATCTCAGGCATAAACTTTGCATACACTATCCCTCCGTCTTCCCCCCTTGGTATGGCAGAGAGATTGAGGTTCCCGAGTGATGCAAGGACAATAAACAGGATTACAATCGGTATTACAAAGAGGAGAACGAGAAATTGTGGTTTGCCCACGGCCTTGCCCAAAAAGCCCGGGAAGGAATAATGTTCAATGGCAAGTTTCCTGACCGCACCAAGGACTTCTCCTGGCTTTGCACCTCTTGGACAGTAGGCAGTACAATCGCTACACTGGTGGCAGAGCCATATATCAGGGTTGCTTATAAGTCTGTCCTTTAAACCCCATTGTGCATAGATCATCTCTTTTCTCGGGAATGGTTTATCATCAGGAGCTAAGTTGCATACAACAGAACATGTCGCACATTGGAAGCATTTCTTCAGTGATTCCCCTCCTGAGGCTATGACATCCTTTACAAAGCCTAAATCAGGACTTATAACTTGCTCTGCCATCCTTTTTTCCTCCTATTTAAGTGGGAAGTAGGAAGTGGGAAATGGGAAGTAAAAACTTCTCACTTCTTACTTCTCACTTCTTACTTTAAAATCCTTTATACGGGTTAGGACCGAACTCCTTCAATTTTTCTATGAAGCTGTCTAATACCTCTGGTACTTTGTAATACTCTGAGATAGATATCTGTTCCATTTGAGCCCTTCCAGACTCAAGCCTCAGTCTGTCCAGTGTTTCGGCAACTTTCGAAAGCCTGATTTTAGCCAGATGGCTTCCCGTTGCGAAATGGCACTGGTAGTCCTCACCGTACTGACATCCTAAGATGAGTATCCCATCAACACCCTTTGAAAGGGCATCAGCAACCCATACAAGGTTCATTGAGCCTGCACATCTTAATGGAACTACTCTTACAAAGGGATTATACTTTAGACGATTTATTCCAGCCATATCCAGCGCTGGATAGGCATCATTTTCACAGGCGAAGACTATAGCCCTCGGCTTCTCCTCTTCTTCAGGGACTTCTATATTTTTGACCATTGTTCCTATCATATCAACTGAGTAGTTTTTAAATGAGATAATCCTCTCAGGACATGCACCCAGACAGATTGCACATCTTCTACAACGTGTAGGATTGTAAATCGGATTGGCCTTTTCATCTTCATTAATAGCCCCGAAGGGACACTCTTCTGTACATCTCTTACACTGGGTACATTTCTGCATAAAGAAGTCTGCAAAGGATATGTCTCCAGCCCTCGGATGCACAGCCTCTCCCCTTGCCGTCAATTCAATACACTGGATTGCCTTAAGGGCTGCACCTGTTGCATCTTCGATAGTAGAGGGGATATCCATAGGTGACCTCACCGGGCCGGCAGAATAAACACCTGTCCTTCGAGTTTCATAGGGGAAGCAGATGAAGTTGGAGTCGGGATAACCATAAGCCAAAGAGGGAAGCTCCCCTCCCTGTCTGTAATCGAGGTTTATGATGTCTGTTTCAATCATCACGTAAGGGATGAACTCATCACCGGGTTTTACCCCTGGTGGAAGTTCCTCTTCCCCTAATGCAGTTACAGGAACTATTCCTACGGCCAGAACGGCAAGGTCAACATTCATCTTAACCTTTTCACCTATCAGGGTATTTTCTACTTCAATCACGAGATTCTTATTCTCATCCTCTGTGATACCCTTGACATCTCCTTTCGTCAGGAATACCCCTGGATCATTCTGCATACTCTTATAAAAATACTCATAATGGCCGGGTGTCCTCATATCCTTGTAAAATAAAAAGACCTTCGAATCAGGGTCCTGATTTCTTACATATTTTGCCTGTTTTAGAGACTCGATACAGCAGGTTGATGAACAATAAGGCAGATAATTCTCGTCCCTCTGTCCTGCACACAGGATAAAGGCAACACTTCTTGCAGGTTTTCCATCGGAGGGTCTTACAATTTGCCCCTTTGAGGCCATTTCCTCCATCATGATATTGGTTATTACATTGGGGAATTGTCCGAAACCAAGATGAGTAATCTTTGTAGCATCATATGGTACGGTTCCAGCGGCTGAAACTATAGCACCCGCCCTAAAGGTCTCGACCTTGCCATCCTGTTTGATTGTGACATCGTATGTGCCGGGGCCACCAACTACTTTTTCAACTAATGAAGAGGTGTAGATCTTGATCTTTGGATTTTGTTGAATTTCTTTAATCAAGTCTTTAATAAATGGCTCCTCCAGGTCTGTATAAGGGGGTTTTGTAGGTGTCTGCTTGTAGAGCCTTGCCATCCATCCCCCGAGGAAATCAGCCTTTTCTACAAGGTAGACATCGTAACCTGTCTTGGCCGCTTCATTGGCAGCAGTAATTCCAGCAAGACCGCCTCCAACAACCAGCACGTTTTTAGAGAGATCTTCTACTTTATAGGGTTCTGGGGCCTCCATCTTCTGCATCTTTAAAATACCCATCCTTATATAATCCTCAGCCATCATCTGGGTATCTTCATCATTTGGTGTGTGACTCCAGACAACTCCCTCCCTCAGGTTAACCCTTTCTATTGAAGGGGTGCCCAGATCAAAGATATCGTAATTCACACGTGGTGAGCATGCGGCTATGACAACTGCATTTACTCCTTCAGCAGCCATGTCACTTTTGATGAATTCAACACCTTCCTTCAGACATAGAGATGGATGGGTTTTGACAACAGGGGCCTTCATCTTGGTGGCAACCTTCACTAATTGATCTATATCAAGAGCCTTCCCAATCTCACAATCTGTGCAGATATAAACTCCTATCTTTTTCTCCATTTTTACCTCCTCACTCCGCCTGAGGCGGATTGAATAGCCTTGAGGGCTGTAGCTGTAGCCGTCTGGACAGATGAGTAGACATCAATTGGCTTTAAGGAACAGCCAGCAGCATACATCCCGGCTGCCCCGGTATTTGATAAAATGAAACCATCTGTATCATAAGATATATTTGCAGGAGCCTTCCATTGTTGGGTGGTAGGAGCCATACCAGTGGCAAGGACAACAAGGTTTACTTTTTCATGAATCTTCTGTAATGTTAGGGCATCCTCTGCTGTAACTGTAAGGTCCTTTGTGGCAGGGTCTTCCTCTATCTTGGCAACCTTACCTTTAATAAACTTTATCTTTTCATCCTTCAGGGCCTTTTGATAGACCCTTTCAGCCCTTGCCGGTGCACGAATGTCGATATAAAATACAAATATTTCTGCTTCAGGATATTGTTCCCGTATATAGGTAGTCTGTTTCATTGAGGCAAGGCAACATACATAGGAGCAGTATGGAAGGTGATTTTCATCTCTGGAGCCAGCACACTGCACAAAGGCTATCCTTGAGGGCTCTTTTCCATCAGAGGGGCGAAGGATCTTACCTTTAGTAGGGCCATTTTGAGAGGCAAGCCTTTCCATCATCATGTTGGTTATGGCATTCTGATACGTCCCGAATCCGAGATTGTCAATTTTTGTGGCATCGTAGGGATTCCAGCCTGTAGCCCAGACAATGGAGCCAACCTTTAAGGGTATACTCTGGGTTTTCATATTAAGGTCAATGGCATTATATATACAGGCCTCTACACATTCTGCACATTTCTCTTTAGTGCAATATTTTTCATCAATAACATATCTCAGAGGAAAGGCAAACTCATGGGGGAGATAAATGGCCTTTGTCTTATCCATACCAAAATTGAAATCATTCGGTCTTTCAACAGGGCATGCCTCAACACAGGCCCCACAGGCAGTACAATTTTCATTCACGTAGCGTGGGGGTAGCTTAATTGTTACATCGAAGTCTCCCTCTTTGCCTGAAATCTTTTCAACTTCAGCTAAGGTATAAAATTTTACCCTCGGATTATTCTTGATTCTTCTGAAATTTATTTCCAGACCACAATTGGGAGGGCATAACTTCGGAAAATATTTATTGAGCTGGGCTACCCTTCCGCCAAGATAGGGGTTCTTCTCAATGAGAGTGACCTCATAACCAACCTCGGCTGCCTCAACTGCAGTAGTTATTCCGCTTATTCCTCCACCAACTATTAAGATATTTTTCGTCTTCTCCATTGCCATGTTATACCTCCATAAATGATTATATGCTTAATGATAGAATTAAAAACATCTCATATGTGGCATATTAGATATAAAATAAATTTATGTATAAATTAAATCACTTAAGAGCTTGTGCGGCTATTAATTAATACAAAAAAGGGTTGTATTTGTCAATAAAAAAATGAGTATAAAAGGGTCTTTGGAAAGCTTGACTCTGGCTGAAATTCGGTCTTATAGACAGAAATACCCTTAAAATAAGAGATGAGGTATTGGAGGCTAAAAAAGATTAATCACATTTTAAGGGGCATTTGATTGCATCAAATGCCAGAAAGATTCTCTTTTCTTTCTCCTTCTTTTCTTCCGGGAGTTTTTTAAACTCGATTTGCTTTGTGGCTTCTAAAGCCTGAGGTCTTGAGGGTATAGCCTCTAAACCGCAGCCGATTACTTCACCAGACAGGGTGTCCAGGACCTCCGCATCCTTTCCATTGGTTATAACGGCAAAAGGGATCTGATAAACATCAAGGATCCTTGCACAGGACAGAACCTCCCTTTCCCTCGATACCAATGAACCACGAGCGCATTTTATGATCATGAATATCTTTTCTTCAACGCTTACAACAAGGTCAACCTTTGATCTGTTTATTTCATCACCTAAAATAATCTCGAATTCCCTCTCAACCTCGATACCATTTTTTGAATAACCCTTCTCTTCAACCAGAAATCGTTCTATCTTCTGTCTGATCCTTTCATCATCTGTATCAATGAATGTCTGCCCGGTTATAAAATCAATAAGTTTTTCCTCAGGACCAATTATACACTTCTCTGACATTTACTCTAATTCCTTATATTTTATCCCTTTCTTGACAGGCAAGGCGGCTCCTACTCATTACTCTTCTTTTTATAATCTTCCTTCACCTTTAATGTCTCCTCGAGCATCAAAATATATTTCAGATATTTAAATCCGAACTTCATCAGTGCGATCTCATCTGCCTTTATCTTCTTGACTTCTTCCTTATCAATATCAAGGATATCGAGAAATTTGCTCTCAAAAATAAATCTTCTGAACCTATCTATATCATAACTTGCCATATAAATCAGGGGCTGCTTCTTCTGGTCGAGTTTTGGTTGACCTGGATTGTCCCTCCTCAACTGGATCTCCTTCCACTCACTGTTCATCTCATCATAGAGGTCAACTCCTTGGTCAATCCTCCATGTCTCAACGGTCCATTCTTTGTCTTCCTGATAGCCGAGACAATTCGGTTCCCTGATAAAGAAATAGAATTCCTCATTTACTGGCCCTTTCTCTGATCCCTTTATCATGAGACCTTGACCGACGGGATAATATCGACAGTTAGCAGGCCGGTCTTCATAAATACTGCAGCCCTCGGGTGTAACAAAGGGACATTTCCCTTCATTATCATCCATCATCTTAAGTACTGCGTAAGGATGTGAGGACTTTTCATCAATATGAGTGTAAGTGTATTTCCTGAGGAACTCTCCTGAAGAAATTCCCAACCTCTTTTTCATCCTTAAGATGTCATAAGGGGTAAGGAGTATATCTGTAAGTCTACAGCATTTATTAAAGCAACCGATACCTTTATAACACCTGAACTTGAATTTAGAATCCAATGTGCGCTCAATAGGTTCTACAAACTTCATATTCTGTAGTAACATAGTCATAACCTCCTAATTATATCATTCCCGCATCTTCAGTATTTTGCATAAGCACCAAAACTTTTTCCCACTGCTATCCGGGGAATATCTTTTTCATCCTCAACCTCAACAAAGGTAACAGAGACAGGAAGTTTTTCCTTCAAAAGCCTATAACTTTCTTGAAATCTCTTGTCCTCTTTTACATCACATTTAGTCCAGATAATAGTCAGTCTGTCTTTAAGGCTGGAGAAGTAGTTAAGAACCTTATAGATATTGTCAATTCCTGCATCTGTCAACAAGATATAATCAATTCCTTTTTCATTGTACTTAATTTTGAGCATATATTGCCTGAGGTCATCAAGATGAAGTGTTGTTCCTCCTCCCTGGTATACTTTTAGCATCTTATATACTTTGTCCCTATCTTTTGTTAGCTCAAGCTCAAGGTTTCTGTCTGAGAAATTTATTACCCCTACCTTTGAGCTATGCTCAAGATAATTCTTAGCAATGGCAAAGGCCCCAAGCACTGCATAGGAGATTTCCATGTCTGGATTTTGCATACTTCCTGAGGAATCTATGATTACCACTGCATCAGGGACAGATATTTCTTTATACCCTTCGAACTCCTCAAGTTCATACTTTTTTGAAAGCCCTGGAAGAACCTTTCCGTAACTTTCAACAGGACTGAACGTGTCTATACTGTCATCTAACTCAAAATCTTTTATCTCATTGGGGTAGAGTGAGCCTTCTTTTGAATAAGGCTCTATACAAACTGCGAAGCACCGAGCCCTATTCTTGTACCAGCCAATATCTGACCTTTCAAGGTCTTTAACGAAAAACTTCCTACCTGGGCTAATTCCTATACTCCTTTCCACTGTACCAACAAGTTCCTTTAAAACCTCCTCAGCAATTTTTCTATATTCTTGTGGGTCAACCTCCTTGGCGATCTCCCTCATCGCCCTGTTAACTTCCTCTGAAGTAAAGTCACCTAAGGAAAAGAGGCTGAATGGGAGCATGGTCTCTTCACCTACCAAACCTTCTATTATGTGAGAAAATCGCTTTATATTGCTTTTAAGTCTGGCTTGGCTTGTATTAAGGAAGTCTATTTCGGAAAGCTCTTCTAATTTTCCCTTGATTTCTCCTCCAGGCTCTGCTATACCGAAATCTAAGCCGGTAACCTTCTGGCAAAAGCTCCTCAGGAGTCGGTCGATCTTGCTTACGACCGGCGTTTCTTGATAGACAGTAGCGACCTCCTCTAAGCCCTTGTTAATTATTAAATCTATATTTGTAACGATGTCATCATAAAGATTCCTTACTAAATTTTTGTTAAATATCTCACCAAGCCAGTGATACTCTAAGATTATAGTCTTTGCGTCATAGGGATGTTTTGCCCAGTGATTTAGCTCGTGATGGAAAGCACCAAGCAAGGCCCTATCACTCAATCTTTTGACAAGACTCTCCCCAATCAAGATTTTGTGCCTACGGCCAGAAAAATCTATCTGGCTTGTTGGAACATTGGAAACCTCTACTCTTGAGATAGGCGGATAGTATAAATCTCTCCTGGCTTGCTGGAAGAGTCTATTTATTGTGTTCACCCAATCCTTATACTCAGTCCTCATCATCTTTACCCTGTTGTTGCAATAATATATACATTAGATGCTTGATATCAATAAATTTAGCCTATAACCTTTTATTAATTTAAGCAACAACAGGGTTTAGTTACAAAAATATTATAACTGTTAATACAAATAAATTCCTGGTCCAATTGCCCATCAAAAATCTACACAAAACCGAAACATTGCCTCAATGAACAACCTGCGGCAGACGCAGGGTATCTAAATATATTTTCACCATACGGCTGCTGTCATTCCTGCGAAAGCAGGAATCCAGAGAAAAAATAAAGAAACTAGATTCCGCATCAAGTGCGGAATGACAAAAAAAGGAAACCCTGTAGCAAGACTATAGGAATAGCAAGTTTAAAAATCTACATGAGAATGCCAATTCTTATAAGGAGGCAACCACATGGGGGTTAATTACAAGAAAAAGATATATTTATTAGCTGGGGTTTACCCCGTTAGAAAATATTATTTTCTAACGGGGTAAAGTATGCTAAATTTAGTCATGCTCCCCAAGGGCATTGACTACAAAATCGCATTGGCTTATCATCTTCAAGCGAACCTCGGTCAGGCATTGCTTCAGGATAAGGAGATCCGGAGTCTGCTACTTAATCTGGATCAAAATATTGAGGCAACATGGAAAGAGATGGTCTCCATCGGGGTAGTGAGAGAATGCAGGGATTGCGCTGCAAAAGAAGGGAGTTGTTGCGGGACAGGCATGGAGAATAGCTATGACGAGGTACTCTTGTTGATTAACCTTCTGTTAGGGAGAACCCTTCCCAGCCAGGCATATGATGCCAATTCCTGTTACTTTCTTGGAGAGAATGGATGTCTCCTCAGGGCTCGAGAGGTGATCTGCGTCAATTATCTCTGCCAGAGAATATCCAGGAGTATTCAGAAAGAGAAACTCATCCATCTGCAAAGGACTGCAGGTAAGGAACTTAATAGCCTTTTTATGCTCGAGAACCATATTAAGAAAAGCTTAACCCCGTTAGAGAACTTTGTTCTCTAACGGGGTTGAAAGGCAGGGACTTATTTTAAGTCTACATGGACTCCTTTAAATATTCTTTCCTTCTGGCCTGCAAGAGCTTATCCATTTCCTTATCTTTAGGTTTTAAGGTATCCTCCCAGAACAGATTAAATCTTATCCATCTATAACCAAAACTTAAGAGTTCTTCTTCATCCTCTTTTATCTTTTCGATAACCTCTTTCTCTACATCATAGATATCAAAAAATCTGGTTTCAAAAATGAATCTCTTGAACTCGTTTAGGTTGTAACAGGCCATATAAAGCATCTTTGTTCTTCCAGGATCAAGCTTATTCCCGCTCTGGAAATAATCATGGAAGGTAACTTCCTTATAAGATTCGTTCATTTTATCATAGATATCAATCCCCTGGTTCTTCTTCCACTCTCCTATTGTCCATTGTTTTTCCTCTTCAAATCCAAGACATAAGGGCTTTTCCTCTATCCAAAACTCTTCTTCCTTCGATGAAGACGGAAATATGGGATACATCCTGCATGACCATGGCCTGTCTTGGTAAATACTACACCCATCTATGGTAACAAAAGGACAGCTTTTATTTTCATTCTCTATCATCTTAAGCACTACCAGAGGTAACCCCTCATCTCCTGAGAGTGGGATGGTATATCTATTTAAGAATTCTCCAGAAGATAAACCAGTAGCCCTTCTCATTCTCAGGACATCATAAGGTGTGAGAAAGATATTTACATCACAGCAGCAGGTGTTAAAACAGGAAAGACCTTTGTGACATGAGAATCTGAATTTGTCATCCAGAGAGAGCCTTAGGTAGTTTTTTGAAGCTTCTTCATTCATAAAACATTCTCTAAAATTTTGGGGCGACCTGAAAGGTCGCCCCTTCATAGATACCTCTCAAGATACTGGCTCAAACTAAATAATAGGAATCATCGGCCTTGTTAATACCGTCCACTCCTTCTTATCCGCATCATACTTCACATTTACAAAATGCCTCTGTCCCTCATCCAGTTTCCGGTAATCGTGTTTATAGTAATATCCAGGCCATCTTGATTCCTTCCTTGCAAGCCTCGTCCTTGCACATACCTCTGCAACATAGTACCTATGTATCGCCTCCCATGCCCTCATCAGCTCATGATTGTTCTTTGTAACATCAGCAGCAATCTTCTCTATATCCTCTCCGCAGAATCCAAGTTTCCATATAGCGGTCTCGAGCATCTTGTCAGATGTCGAATAATTTGACTCCCATCCACCTGCATATTCTCCCATTATCTTCTGGACTCTGAACAGGAAATTATGCGGGGAGATATAGTTAGGATTCACATCAGGGCTTGTTGTAAATCCCTTCTTCTCCTCATAGAGGGCAACGGGTCTGAACACTATTTCCTTGAGTTTCTTTATCGTATCATCAGATACAGTTGGTGTGTAGCCCTTATGGTCATTGGCATACTTAACTACTGACTTTGCAGCAATCCTTCCCTGTACATGGGAGCCACTTGAGAACTTATGTGCACATGCACCTACGCCACAGCCTGCTGTGAATAGACCATTGACAGTAGTCATTAAGTTATACTTCTCAGGGAATGCATCAGCATATTCTTTTGGCATAAGGTCTTCAGCACCACAGACCCAACAGCCAACAGAGCTTGCATGCGAACCTATAAAGACCGGGTCTCCAAGAGCAAGCTCCATAGGTTTTTCCAATGGGTCAATATTATGGGCAGCCCAGTTTGTTGCACCTGCAATAGTCATATCGAGGAAGTCTTCCCATGCCTCGGATTCATACTCCTTCAGCTTCTTTTTCTGCTCCTTTGGGTCTGTTACCTCCTTCTTTATTCTCTCTGCTACCAACTCTGTGTGCATGAGTAATGGTGCCTTGCCTGCATTTGCAGCGAGTATCATCTCATAGTTTCTTACAGGAGTCGGACAGGGTTTTGCATGTGCGTATGGTGCCCACTTGTCTGTCTCGGATGGGTATCCACCAACGTATGCCCCGCCATAGGCATCTGTTGCAGGTGTCTTAAAGAGGAGGAAGAATGTGCCAACAGGACCATAGGAATCCTTAAACCTCGGAGGGACAAAGGTTACATCCATCTGTGTGAGCTCTCCCCCTGCCAAAAGGGTAAGGGCATAAGTTGAACCTCCAAGCCATGGTGGCATCCATGACCTTCCAAAGCCTTCAGCCTGAGACCTTGGCCTGAATACATGCACAGCACCACCCATGATACTGAGGACTACCTTTGCCTTAAACACATAGAACTTATCTTCCCTTACACTGAAGCCAACTGCACCACATACCCTGTTAGGCTCTTTCTCATCCTTCAAAAGGTGCGTGATATAGACCCTCTCAATTAACTGGCCCTTATCTCCAAGGGTACTTAAAGCGTTCTTTGCTGCCTCTGCCACGATAATCTTGTAGCTCTCGCCGGATATCATCACCTGCCATTCACCTGATTTCCTGAAATTTCCTGCCTCATCCGTCCATATAGGAAGTCCCCATTTATAAAAAAGCTTTACAGAGGAGTCAACATGCCTTCCTATATCATAGACGAGGTCCTGCCTTGCCAGACCACACTGGTCATTCGTCACATACTCAGCATACCTTTCAGGCGTGCGGGGATTCTCGGTTACCTTTCCATCCATTCCCATATATGTGTTAATGGCAGAAAGACCCATTGCTACAGGACCACTTCTGTCAACAGCAGCTTTATCCACCCATGTTACCTTTAAACCGAGTGGCTTTGCCCAGTATGCAGCCTCTACTGCAGCACCACAGCCTGCCATTCCTCCACCGAGTATCAATATATCGGTATCAACAACCTCTGTTGTAAATTCTTTCATTTTTTCACCTCCTTATTTTTTCTTTGTCGGGAGCTCTTTTACTCCCATTATGTCAGGCTCTCCAAGGAGCAACTGAGTGGTTAAATCTGCTGCCTTTGCCTCTGGATATCCCTCAAGCGCCTTTATTGAACCTTCTGGGGTAGTCCTTGTTGGATACTTAAACCTCTTGATCCTTCCGTCTCTGAATGTGATTGTCCACATGATGTCCTCTGTTCCTCTCAAAGGAGTTGATGCGGCACCGAGAGGCATAAAGTCTTGATAACCCCTGACATCCATAGCCTGCTGTGGACATATCTTCACACAACAGTAGCACTCCCAGCAGTAAGAAGGCTCCTGATTGTAAGCCCTCATCCTCTCCTTGTCCAGGAACATAAGGTCATTCGGGCATATATACATACAAGCAGTTTTATCCTGCCCCTTACAGCCGTCACACTTCTCTGTCATTACAAAACTTGGCATCTTAACACCTCCTTCACTTAAAAGTTATAAAGTTGAAAGTTTAAAGTTGAAAATTTAAGGTTTTCTTTCACCCCCTTTCCATTAGGAGCCTGTTCAATAACTCACGGAACTGTCATTGCGAGCGTAGCGAAGCAATCTCTTTGTTTTCCTTGCTTTTCAGATTGCTTTGTCGCTATCGCTCCTCGCAATGACATCTAAACCCCCTTTTGTTATTGAACAATCTTTCTTAATTTGCGGTTGTTTTGCTTAGTCCTTATGCAGCCTTTTTTTGTAATCCAAGTGCTTCACTAATATCAATGTCAGGAACTGGCAAGGACTCCGACTCCTTCGCAGCGAGTTCCTTTATCTTAGGAAGATCTGCAAGGACTGCATCAATTACCTCTGAACCGATAGACTTCATAGTCTTTATCTTTTCAAAGAGTGCCCTCTTGAAGGCAATAGGTGCTTCCTCTATGAAGAATCGGGCATCCAACCTCGCACCCGGAAGCCCCTCAATTATCTTATTGGTCTGCTCGTCTGGCACCTCCATAATCAATGCCTTTATCGCTCCTCCGAACATATCCGTTACCTTACCCTCAAGGGGCGAACCTTTAATATCAGAAAGCCTCTTTGCATCTAATAGCACAGCCAAGTAATTCATTCTCCACCCCCTTTTTATTTAAATTTAGGAATATCCATTGGAGCCAGATCTATCTCAAGCTCCTTTTCTCTCTCTGTCAGATACCTCTTGTTATTGAACGGGTAGCCGAATTCCTTCCACCATTTGACTACAACCTGGTAGACCTCACGCCTCATGATAACTGGTGGTGGAAAAACACCTTCTGCGAGCAAGCTCCTGATAAAGCTACCACTATACCGCTGAAATTCACCTTTATGAGTACAATTGTCGCTGTATGTGACCTCTCCGCAGTGTGGGCAATACCAGAACTCTGCCATATTCTGGGGCCTCATATACAGTCCCTGAGGCACAGCGTAAGGAGGTGCATCCAGACCAAAGCTTGGAATTCCCTTCTCCCAGAGGATCTGTGCTGCATACATATCATAATAGGGTCCCAATGCTGCATGATCTCTTCCGAACATATGGTAGGAGATACCCATATTCTGCCGGATGATTCCATGCAAGAGTGACTCAATTGGGTTTCCATACCTCATATCCCAGAGAGTAAAGGTTACCAGGTGTCTATTTGGACTGACATAACCTGCAAGGTTTACCATCTCATGAGCTTCAACTATTGCTTCATCCGGATAATCCCCTATCCTCTTAGCCCCGACTATGCAATTGACAATTATACCATCGCAGGGTTTAATGTCTCCAATAAATGCGGCATTTCTCAGCAGGGCCTCATGCCCGGTATGGGGGACGTTTCTCGTCTGGTGGGCTATTACTGTTGTCCATCCTCTCTTTTTGAATTCCTCTCTCGCCTTGGCAGGTGGATACCAGAACCTATCGAAAGGTTTCCTGAGCTTGGGCTCATTTATTATCCTGTATTTCCCAGCTAAGATTATTGGGTTGAACGCACTGTATATGGTAAAACCTGGGTGCTTAAAATCAAAGGGGACTTTTACAACCTCTGGATTATGCTCAGGAGTTCCAAATGTCCTCGTAGCCACTTCCCCTGGGCTAATTTCATAGACTTCCTCAATATCAAGGATTGCAAAAGGCTGTCCTTTAAGCCTTAAAAGGAGACGGTCTCCTGAAGTTACACCAAGCTTTTTATAATCCTCCTCGCTGATGTCAAAAAGCATCGGGTAAGGGAAGATCCATCCGCTCAAAAGTCTCCTTTTCTCCAATAAACTCTCAAGCTCTGCTGAGGTCATCGAGCCTTCTACAGGGCTGAAGAAGCCGTAACATATAGACATGATCTCCCTGTAAACATTTCTTACAGGCATGTCCTTGTATAGGGTTGGTTTAATATCATAAACAGCGTCAGCCTTAGCAGCTATCTTTCTCCCGACCTCTGGGTCTGAGACAATCCTGTTAACCAGAGCTCCACCATGGGGCGGTGGAAGTGTTGTTTGCTTTAGCTCCATTATAACCTCCTTTCTTTATATTTTATGACTTACTTTCAAGAACTGCACAAACATGTTTGAATATCTCGTCGATATTGCCTACACCCTGTACCGATTTAAATATCCTCCTTTCCTTATAGTAGTTGATAAGGGGCGCTGTCTGGGCATCGTAGACATCAAGCCTCCTTTTTATCGTCTCTTCTTTATCGTCATCCCTCTGAAATAGCTCGCCACCACATTTGTCACACGCACCTTCTTTCTTCGGGGGAGAAAAATATATATTGTACATCTGCTGGCAGTTTCTGCATGTCCTCCTTCCTGTTAGCCTCTTCATGAGGACATCTTTGTCCACATCAATGAGTAGGGCAGTGTCAAGTGGAGCTCTCATTTCAACAAGCACCTTGTCTAAAACCTCTGCTTGTGCAATATTCCTCGGAAAGCCGTCAAGTATGTAACCCTTCTTGCAGTCATCCTGAGCAATTCTTTCCTTAACAAGCCCGATTACAACGCTATCAGGCACAAGTTCACCTTTATCCATGTAAGACTTGGCCTCTTTCCCGAGTGGCGTGCCGGCTGCGACAGATGCTCTTAAAATATCCCCTGTAGAAATCTGTGGAATCCCGTATTTTTCGATCAGTTTTTTCGCCTGGGTTCCTTTACCACCTCCTGGTGCACCAAGAAGGACAAGTCTCATATTCTCCTCTCTAAAGACTTTCTCGTTCAATTAAAAAATATAGAGGGCACCCAGAATAAAGGTGGTGCCCCAATTACAATACAAAACTGATAGAGGCAACCTTGCGTTGAAAGCACAAAACTATAATCACTATGCTATCTTAAGGTCAAATTCATATTTCTGATAAATAGATAAAATTTACTTATTAGACTCCTAAAAATTACAAATTTATAAATAAAATTATTCAAAAATTTTTGTTTCCTCAAGATAACTCCGGAGCTCCCTTAGCGCCTTACCTCTATGGCTCAGGGTATCTTTCTCCTCATCAGTCATCTCGGCAAATGTCCTGCTCTGTCCTTCTGGATAAAATACAGGGTCATAGCCGAAGCCGTTAAATCCCCGCGGCTCTTTACCCACCCTGCCCTCTACATATCCAAAAAATGTTTTTACACTTCCGCCTGGAAACGCCAAGGCTATGCAGCACACGAACCTCGCACCCCTTTTCTCATCGTCTATCGAGCGCATCTCGTACAGCAGCTTTTCGATATTCTCCCTGTCATCTGCGCCCTCACCAGCATACCTCGAAGATAATATGCCCGGGGCTCCGTTCAACACATATACCTCAAGACCTGAATCATCAGCGAGTGAAGGTTTCCCTACGCATTTTGCGATAGCCATTGCCTTCTTTACAGCATTTGCCTCAAACGTACTCCTGTTTTCCTCCACCTCGAGACATCCTGGAAAGTCATTGAGCGTTAGCATCGAGATTGATATATCCCCAATGATTCTCTTTATTTCTTCGATTTTCTTCTTATTTCTCGTTGCAAGAACTATTTCCATTTTTAGTTTACCCCGTAGGAATGCCCCATAGGAAATTCCAACGGGGTTTACCTGGTTTATTCGGTTTTTTGAGTTTCTGATTTATAACACAAGAAACTGAGCAAACTCAATAAACTCTGTAAACTGAGCCACTGTTGAAAAATTTGGGAATCTTCTGTTAATATTTTGAATGTCTGAGGAATTTAAAAGGGCAAGATTGCTTCTCAGAGCTATCGCCAAAATCCTTGACTTTATTATCATCGCAGCAGCAATAGAGGTAGTTCCGAGGGCTGGCTTTTTTGCAGGGCTTGCCTATCTTTTGATAGGTGATGGTCTTTTTGATGGGAGAAGCATAGGAAAAAGACTCATTGGGCTAAGGGTTGTTTCAGCAGATACAGATAAGCCTTGCACATTCAGGGATTCGATACTCAGGAATAGTATATTCGGCATCGGATACCTTCTTTATAAGATACCATGGTTCGGATGGATATTTATAGTGACTGTTTCTGCTTTTGAATTTATTATATTGTGGGGAAGTAAGAACGGGATGCGTCTCGGCGACGAGATTGCAAAGACGAAAGTGGTGACGGTGAATACTGACACAGAGACTATAACCGGGAGGCTTAATGTTTCATAATATACTCGGATGGTTTTCAAATGACCTTGCAATAGACCTCGGTACAGCTAACACCCTTGTATATGTCAGAGGAAAGGGTATCGTATGTAACGAGCCTTCTGTTGTCGTGATAAGAAGGGACAATAAGAAAATCGTAGCAGTTGGGGCAGAGGCAAAAAGGATGATAGGCAGAACCCCTTCCGATATAATAGCCATAAAACCATTGAAGGATGGTGTTATTGCTGATTTCGACATAGCAGAAGAGATGCTCAAGTACTTCATAAAAAAGGTTCATAACAGGAGGAGTTTTGTATCACCAAGGGTAATCATAGGAGTGCCTTCAGGCATCACACAAGTCGAGCAGAGGGCTGTAAAGGATGCTGCCCGGGCATCTGGGGCAAGGGAGGTGTATCTAATTGGAGAACCTATGGCATCTGCCATAGGGGTAGAACTCCCGGTAGGTAAGCCATCGGGCAATATGATTGTCGACGTTGGAGGTGGCACAACTGACATTGCTGTCATATCCCTGGACGGGGTAGTTTGTAGCAAAGCCATAAGGGTGGGCGGAGATAAGATGGATGAGGCCATTATAGCTTACATCAAGCGTAGATATAACTTAATGATAGGAGACAGGACAGCAGAACAGATAAAGATTGAGATAGGCTCGGCCTATGATACAGGAGGCAACGAACAACGTGTGATGGAGATAAAGGGGAGGGATCTTGTCTCGGGCATACCCAAGACTATGATAATTAACGAAGCAGAAATCCGTGAGGCCCTCAGTGAAATTGTTAATGTAATACTCGATACGATTAAGGTCATTCTCGAGAATACACCCCCCGAACTTGCAGCAGATATTGTAGATAAAGGTATCGTCCTCGCTGGAGGGGGTGCCCTTCTCAAGGGTCTTGACTTACTCATAAGAGATGTGACAGGGCTTCCGGTCATAATAGCAGATGACCCACTTACAGCGGTTGTCCGTGGAGTCGGCAAGATGCTTGATGATTTAGACATGCTGAAAAGAGTAGCTATTGATCAGTAATGCCTAAGAAGCCCCTGCTTTTTCTTTTTATTATCCTATCTTTAGGCTTGATGACTTGCCAGAGTGACAGGGAACACCTCCTTACCTTTAGATTCCTGAATAATACACTTAACAAGTTTCATGCTATAGTGAATTCTGTAAAGGACTCGGTCACCTCGCCATTTAAAAGGTTGCTTCTCAGGGAAGAGGAAAATATAAGATTAAAGGCGGAACTTAAAAGGTTGCTCAAGGAGCAGCAGGAGTATCAAGAAGCCCTACTTGAAAATAAAAGGCTCAGAGAACTTCTTTCGCTCAAGGAGAGAGAGCATAGGTATATTACCACTGCATGTGTTATCGCAAGGGGTGCAGACCAGTGGTCAAACACATTTGTCCTCGACAAAGGGCTTTCCGACGGAGTTACAAAAGATATGACGGCTATAACTCATAAGGGCCTTGTGGGAAAGATTTCAGGGGTATCTGATTCTTACTCATCTTTGCTTCTTCTCACTGACATAAACTTCTCGGCAGCAGTGAGGCTTCAGGAAAGCAGAAGAGAGGGAATAATCTCTGGGACAGGTCTAAGAAAGTGCCAGTTAAAATATATCCCCTATGAAGAAGATGCAAAGGTAGGCGATGTGGTAATAACATCAGGACTTGATTCCCTGTTCCCAAAAGGAGTACCCGTTGGTTATGTATCAAGGGTCAACAAAAGGGGTAAGGGGCCTTTCCAGAACATAGAGGTAACCCCCTTTGAGGACAATACAGGGATTGAGGAGATAGCAATAATAAACCCCGTTAGGAATAAGGATAGGGGTAGCGGGGCTTTCTAACAGGGTAAAAAGATGACATACCTCCTCTGGGCAGTCATAATCCTCTTTACGTTCATTATCCAGGGAAGGGTATCATTGTTTGATGTCTCTCCGAATTTCACTTCTGTTTTAGCCTACTATGCCGGTGTAAGAAAAGGAGAGTTAGGAGGAATATTTCTTGGTTCCTTTATTGGTGTAATCGAAGACAGTCTCTCAGGGACATTTCTCGGCCCTAATCTCCTGAGTAAAGGCCTGGTGGGTTATTTTTCTTCTTTCATGTCTGGTAGTTTCTTTAGATGGACCCCTTTTTTAGGTGCCATCGCTATATCAGCCCTGACATTAATTGACGACACCCTCGTTTTCATGTCGAGGAGCTTCTTCGATAAAATGCCAACAAGCATACAGGCAGCTGTCTTCATTGGCGCCGTACAATCCCTGATAAATACCCCTTTAGGAATATTTTTGAGGCCAAAGGAGACACAATGAAGGCAGAAATAGCGAAAGTTGAAAGTGAAAAGTGAATCTAAAAAAATCTTAATAATAAGCTACATAGTGATTGCAGCCTTTCTACTTCTTACCATGAGGCTATGGCAGTTACAGGTACTACAGGGCAGCAAATACAGGAAACTCTCTGAAGCCAACAGATTTAGGATAATGACGATACCAGCACCGCGGGGGATACTATTTGACAGAAATGGCATCCCTCTCGTAAAAAACTCCCCTTATTATTGCGCATCTATAATCTATGGAGAATTCGATAAGGGAAAGGTTGATTTACTATCAAAAGTCCTCAACATGCCGGTTGAGGAGATACTCGAAAAGACAAACAAGAAGGGACTGAGCCCTTTTGTACCCATAAGACTAAAACAGGGACTGTCCTTCAGTGAGGTTGCGTACATCGAATCGAGGCGGTCTGACTTTCTAGGCCTTATCATTGAGGTCGAGGTTAGCAGGGAATATATCTATGGTAATATTGGTTCACATCTCATAGGCTATCTCGGGAAACCTAATCTTTCCCAATCTAAAGACCCTGCATTCGGGGATGTCCCCCCAGATGCGTTCATAGGGCAATGGGGCGCCGAGATGCTCTTTGATAAATCCCTCAGAGGTACCCCCGGTGAGAGGGTTATCGAGGTTGATTCCCTCGGAAGAGAGATAAGGATGTTAAGAGAGAAACCACCGACAAAGGGGAAGGATATCAAGCTGAGTTTAGACATTAATCTCCAGAAAGAGGCCGAAGGGGCATTCGGGGAAAAGGTAGGTGCCCTTGTTGCTATCAAACCTGGCACAGGAGAGATACTGGGTATGATAAGCAAACCTTCTTTCGATCCTAATCTCTTCACAAAAGGAATTAGCTATGACGAATGGATAGCCCTTACTCGTGATAAAAAAAACCCCATGCTTAATAGGGCGCTACAAAGCCAGTATCCACCTGGCTCAGTATTCAAAATTATTATTGCAATCGCAGGCTTAGAAGAGGGTGTTATTACTCCTGAGACGAAGATAAACTGCGAGGGTGGCATAAATTACGGCAGGTGGCATTTCGGCTGCTGGCGAAAACATGGTGTGGTTTCTCTACACAGGGCGTTAGTAGAATCCTGTGATGTGTATTTCTATGAGGTTGGTAGACGTCTCGGTATAGATAAAATTTATAATTATGCCATAAGCCTCGGCTTAGGAAAAGAGACAGGCATCGAACTTAGTAAAGAACGGAAGGGATTGATACCAAACACGAAATGGAAGCAGAAAAACAAAAAATCTCCGTGGTTCCTTGGCGAAACCTTCAATACAGCAATAGGTCAGGGATATGTTGCTTCAACGCCTATACAGATGGCAATCATGGCAGGTGCAATAGCAAATGGTGGGCATATCTACAGGCCAACACTGATTAAAGATGCTGGTCCAGTCCTTTTGGGGAAGGCAAAAGCAAGGCCTGAGACCCTCGAAATTGTTAAAAGGGCACTTTCCGGGGTTGTGAATGAGCCTGGAGGGACCGGGTGGGCTGCAAAGTCGCAACTAACAATAATTGGTGGCAAGACAGGCACGGCCCAGGTTATAGCGATGAGAGATGGTTCTAAGTATCTACCAGAGAGGTTCAGGGACCATGCATGGTTTATTGCCTTTGCCCCGGTTGAGAAACCAGAGATAGCACTCGCAGTATTTGTAGAGCACGGCGGACATGGTGGAGGGGCTGCAGCACCGATTGCAAAAAAGGCGATAGAGGGGTATTTAAAAATTCGAAATTCGAAATGATACACATAGACCGCAGGCTGATTAAGAACTTTGATTGGATAACCCTCTCTGTTGTTATGGTCATAGCCCTTATCGGAATTATGACCATATTCAGTGCCACACGTCCACTTATAGAGGGAGAGCACCCACAATTTTATATAAGACAGGCCCTATGGCTCATGCTTGGAGTTATTGCATTATTCTTGATGGTTAGCTTTGACTACATTTGGCTGGGTAGATTTTCACTTTACCTTTATATCGCAGGCATTATTCTTTTAATAGCGGTATTCATCTTCAGTAAAGCAGGCATGGGGGCTCAGAGATGGCTGAGCCTCGGACATATCTCTTTTCAACCCTCGGAATTTTTCAAGCTCATATATATAATAATGCTCTCACAACATTTAAGCATAATGGAAGGCCCAATCAGCACAATCTCGCTTTTTCGGGTATTCTTTTTGATTGTCTTTCTTCCCTTCATCCTTCTCTTGAAACAACCCGACCTCGGAACAGCACTAATAATTCTAACAATCTTTGTCACCTTGATGCTCGCAAAGGGTCTCCACAAAAAAATTGCAATACTCTTCGTGATTATAGGCTTGATATCCCTGCCCTTCCTCGGCAATATACTCTGGGAAGGACTCAGAGACTACCAGAAAAGCAGGCTTATTGTTTTTCTGGAACCCGGTGTAGACCCGACGGGGATAGGCTATCACATAAGCCAATCAAAGATTACTGTGGGATCAGGTAAGTTCCTCGGAAAGGGCTACCTGAAAGGCACACAGGGACCCCTCAGGTTCCTGCCTGAAAAGCACACGGACTTTATATTCGCGGTCTTTGCTGAGGAGTGGGGATTCCTCGGAAGCCTCCTGCTTTTATTCCTCTATCTTGTCTTAATACGGAGAGGCCTTGATACAGCAAAGAATGCAAGGGATGACTTTGGAAGGTTCCTTGCACTCGGGATAACATTCATGTTTTCAACCTATTTCTTCGTTAATGTCGGGATGACCTTAGGCATCATGCCAGTCGTTGGAATACCCCTGCCATTTATGAGTTATGGAGGAACTGCCCTCCTGTCGAATCTCCTTGCAATAGGAGTACTTATCAATATCAAGACTCGAAGGTTTGAACTCTTTCACTAAAGGTATTTCTTCTGTTATAATTTTTTTGTTTTATAACTTTTAACTTATCACTTTTTTGGCGGTGTAGCTCAGGTGGTCAGAGCATGCGGCTCATATCCGCAGTGTCCGGGGTTCAAATCCCTGCACCGCCACCTATGCACCAATCCATTGCATTCTGGAACATCTTTAGCCACGGCGAAGCCTCAAGGTTTTTCTTCCATTCTTCTGGCATATAGGGCCATTGCCATTTAAGAAATGTCCTCTCCGGATGCGGCATCATTGCGAGGTGTCTGCCATCAGGTGAGCAGAGGGCTGTTATACCCAAAGGAGAGCCATTGGGATTAAGGGGATAAGTTTCGGTAAATTCTCCATTGTCGTCAACGAACCGTACAGGTGCCAGGCCCCTTTTTAGAACCTCCTGCATTATCTCCTTTTCGGGGAAATAGAGCTTTCCCTCACCATGGGCAACCCATACACCTAAGGTAGAACCCTCCATTCCTTTTAGCATGATAGCAGGGCTCGGCAGGATGTAGACTGTTGAGAATCTCGATTCAAATCTGCCTGATTTATTATGGATGAATCTCGGTTGAATCCTATCAGGGACCCCCTTCCAGGGAACCCAGCCAAGAAGTGCCATGAGTTGAGCTCCATTACATACACCGAAACTAAAGGTATCAGGCCTTTCATAGAACCTCTCAAACTGCTCATAGAGTTTTTTATTAAACCTGATTACCCCTGCCCAGCCCTTTGCTGAATCGAGGACATCGGCATAACTGAATCCTCCTACAAAGGCAATGCCTCGAAAGTCATCGAGATTTGTTCTACTCTCAAGAAGGTCTGTCATTGTTATGTCCCATACCTCAAACCCAGCCTGATAAAAGGCAGAGGTCATCTCACGATCTCCGTTGCTGCCTTCTTCACGGACGATGGCTACTTTGGGTTTAATATTATTCTCAAGGAATCTCTTGGGTGTCTTCTGTGGATTGAATTTAAGTAAATAAGGAGGCCCTTTTCTGTCAAAATTTACCTTCCTTTCCTCATCAACACACTCCGGATTTGCCTGGAGCCTGTCGAGGTGATAACTCGTTTCTTCCCATATATCTCTGAGAACCCTCATGTCTTCATCTAAAATTAATTCATCGTGGAAACTTATCCTGATTCTTTTTTCTGATAAGCTCATGCCAATAATCTGATAAGGAACGTAGAAATCCTTAAGTACTGAAATTACCTCATCCTCTTTATCAGGCATGTATTCGATGACCAATCCGAGCTCTTCCGAGAATAATAAGGAGAGTGCTGAGTGCTGAGTGCTGAGTGCTGAGTTTTTCTCTCTGACTCCTGACCCCTGACTCTTGACTCCTGACACAGCATCATGTTTTATATTTATCTCCAATCCGCAATTCCCAGAAAAGGCCATCTCAAGGAGCGCTGTTATCAAGCCCCCATCACTCCTGTCATGACCAGAAAGGATCAGATCCTCAGAGATAAGCCTCTGAATGGCATTAAAGGTACGTTTAAGAAGTTGAGGGTCATCGACATCAGGAGATTCATTTCCTATCTGTCCGTAGACATGGGCTAAGGCAGTTCCTCCAATTCTGTATTTACCATTACCGAGGTCAATATAAATTAATCTGCTCTCACCCGGCCTTTTTATATCAGGTGCGACAACCTTTGTAATATCAGGGCATGTGACATAGGCAGAAATAACGAGGCTTCCAGGGGCCTTGACTACCTCAGTCTTTCCAGAAAAGGGAACAACAGCAGCCATTGATAGACTATCCTTACCACCATCGATGGCTATACCGAGTTCAATCATTATATCTCTCAACGCTACAGCAGCATTATAAAGTCTTGCACCCTCACCAGGAAGCTTTGCTGCCCACATCCAGTTCCCTGAGCATTTAATATCTTTGAGTGCACTCACCTTTGCCCATAGGATATTTGTTAGTGCCTCGCCGACACTCATTCGAGCCATTGCCTGAGGGCTTATCAAGCCTTTTATTGGTTGTTCACCAATGGCAATAGCTGCTCCTGTTAATCCAAAATGGCTCTGGCTGACGACTGATACATTGGATAGGGCAAGCTGAAGTGGTCCAACACATTGCTGTTGGGCAATGAGCCCGGTTACAGACCTGTCAACCTTATTCGTAAGGAATCTCTTTGAACCTACCGAGACAAGGTGGAGAACCCCTTCGAGGACGTCTCTTACCGTTGTATCCTCTGGCAATCTTAAAGGTTCAAGCTCGGGTTTTATTCTTTCAATGTTGAAGGTCTTCTGTGGCATCTTGCCAAGTACCTTTGATAGTTCAAGATTAACAGGTGAACTTCCATCTGCTACATCATGGAGCATAATGTAACCATCCCCTGTAATCTCTCCTATCACAGAGCACGAGACTTTCTCCCTTTTACATGTCTCCATGAATATTTCAACCCTGTCAGGCTCTATGAGGATGGCATCATTTTCCTGATACTCAGCTCCCCATATCTCGAGAACAGAGAGGGTATCGTCACCAACGAGGATATTTCTCACCTCAATACGTGCACCTTCTGGATATATAATCTCCTTGATCACATTAGAATTCCCTCCAGCACCCTGGTCATGGATGCTGATGACAGGATTCTCGTCTCCCATCTCTACACATGCTCTGATAACCCTGTTAACCTTCTGCTCCATCTCCGCATCGCCGCGTTGCACAGCACTGAAGTCAAGCTCTGCTATATTTTCTCCCTGTATCATACTTGAGGCGGCACCACCGCCAATACCAATTCTGTATGCAGGGCCACCTATCTTGACCACGAGCATTCTCTTCCGGGGTTTTTCCTTTTCAATATGCCTGTTGTCAATCTGCCCAACACCCCCTGTAAACATGATGGGCTTAACCCATTCTCGCCTTTCACCATCTGGTAATCTCAAACCGAAAGACCTTGTAAAGCCCTGTATAACCGGTTCACCAAATTTATTTCCATAATCAGAGGCGCCATTGCTTGCCTCTATCTCTATCTGAAGAGGTGTTGCCAGGCTCGGTGGATATTCGAAGGACAGGTCTTCCCATGGCAGGGGATAGTCAGGTATTCGCAGATTACCAACGCAGTACGCAGCTGTACCAGCTATAACTAAACTACCCATGCCTGTTGCATGAACATCTCTTATCCTTCCACCTGTGCCTGTCTCTGCTCCAGGGAAAGGGGCTACACCAGTCGGAAAATTGTGGGTCTCGGCTGTGAAGATGACGTGATAATTGAGCCTTGCATTTCGAAAACGGGAGGGTTTGCCAGGATGCTCTGGGATTATGGTCAATACCTCATAGCCACGAATGGCACTTGAGTTGTCTTTAAATGCAATGACGCTATTGCCTGGGTTATCACTCAAGGACTGTTTAATTATATCCATTAATGAATTTGGCACTTCTTCCCCGTCAATGATTAATCTCCCCTTAAAAAACCAGTGTCTTGAATGCTCGCTGTTTGACTGACCGAGGTCAAAACATTCTACATTTGTGGGATTACGACCTATATCATTGACAAAGAGGTTGTAATAATAGTCTATGTCCCGGTCATCCAGACCAAGTCCCATATCAATGTTTATTTTTCTTAGGACATCTTTACCTTTTTCAATCAGTGGTACTATGTAAACGGACTCTGGTTTTATACCTGTCTCAAAGGTAGTGAGAGGTTCGAGGTACAAGCATTCCGTCATTCTGTCATGAATAAGATCAAGAAGATTCGAGATTCGAGATTCGAAATTCGAAATTCCAGTTAATTTATATCTCCTTGAGCGTTCAATGCGGGTAATCTTTGTTAATCCACAGGCATGGCATACCGATACTGCATTTGTTGACCATGCCGTTGTAAAGTTCATCCTCGGCCCAACCTCGAGAATGGG
>JBFMDQ010000002.1:0-71511 GCA_040753955.1 Nitrospirota bacterium
GCGAGGGTAATTCTTGCGGATATTAAGATATCAAAACTTGAAAGGATTGCAGCTTAATTGAGAACTATGAAAACCATTGAGAATGAAGCCCCTGAGAGAATTTGCATAAAAGACTTGACAATACCCTCAAGCGACTTACCTTCTTTACATCAGTATTCCGATCAAGAAAATTGCAAAAGTTTCTCCTCCTCGTATCTCAGATACAAGGTTTCCGAAACCCGAGTGATTTATGAAAAACACGAGTAAATTAGGGTCAAACCTTCATTTTTCATTTATTATCCTCTTCAGATGTTCCACTTCCTTCTTTAATTTATTTTCTTTATCCAAGCTTACTTCTATTGCCTTTATAATTTCACTCACCGCGGGCCCCTTTATTCCAAAAATATTTCCAACTTCTTTATTTTTCCTACCACTGAGCATTTTCGATAGATATATAGCTATCTTCCTTTCCGGTTTGCCTTTGCCCCTTCTAAGCAGCTCCTCCTGTTTCTTGCCATAATAAGCACAACAAGTTTTTATGATTTTATCAATCGGCACATTCATTCTGAGTTTCTTTACCTGTGGAATTTCTTCATCAGCTTTAATTTTGTCTATAAGACTCATTATCTTCGCTTTGAATCTTTTCCCTCCAAGAATTATCCCTGCCTCAACATTCTTAAACGGATTTTCTTCTCCACCTATTGCTGCTTCAACGAATGCCCTATATTTCTTTAAGGCACCTGCCTTTTTACTCGAAAAATAAGAAAGCGTATCGGTAGTGTCAACCAAAGAATCTTTCCCTATCTTATCGATATAAACCCTATAGCTCGTCCATTGATACTCCTCTGGTCTTTGTACAATCTTGGCCCTTAGAGGATTCAGATGGATGTATCTGCTTAATGCAACAAGGTATTTATCTTTGTCTACCACTATTCCTTTGAATCTCCCCTGGAATAGATGACCGCTTCTTTGATATTTCTTGTTTATGTAAACCGTATAACTCGTATTGATGTTCTGCATGATCTGTGATACGTTCGCTTTTGGTGTCTCCATTAAAAGATGATAATAGTTATCCATCAGTGCATATGCATGGAGAAGATAACCATATCGCTCTTTTGTCCTTTTGAGTACCTCCAAAAATCTTTCTTTATCCCCATCCTCATAGAAAATCTTATCTCTCAGATTTCCCCTTGATGTTATGTGATAGAAAGC
Organism: Nitrospirota bacterium; assembly: GCA_040753955.1. GTDB lineage: Bacteria > Nitrospirota > Thermodesulfovibrionia > Thermodesulfovibrionales > SM23-35 > JASEEX01. The sequence goes on from JBFMDQ010000002.1 coordinate 1,192, forward strand.
ATTTTTGAACTCTATCCGTAATTGTCTTGCCATTTGCCTCTATTATACCCATCTCTCCTATCCTGTCAATTGAATTTTGAAGGTTTGACCCTTACCCTCTCTCCTTTGACATAGATTATTTGACCTCCTTTAATATCGACTGAATTGAATCTACGATATACATCAGATCGGTCAGAGAAGGCTCTTCCTTAGCAAGCTCGGAATGAGCTGCCGCCAGAAATCCGAAAGCTCTAGTTATCGAATCTAACTTCGCCTCAATCTCTTGGCGTTTAGCTTCACTTATACCACGTTTTTGCAACTTGTAGAGGCCAACTTTTATTTCTTTAGAAAATGGTTCTTTAACGATTTCGCTTAGTTGCTTTTCATCAAAACTGGTTGGATTAAGGCTAATTAAGCCATCTGCATAATCCTTGTAAACCCTCTCCAGATAATCCTTCCATAATGGTATGTCTTGTTCCCATAATTCTCGGTAAGCTTTGCAAAACTCCAATAAGATAGCATTGTGTTTTCTAATCTCAGCAGCCTGTATCGTTTCGATCATTAAGGCAGATAGCTTCGGAAATATGTTAGATACAGGACTTGGCAGGTCTGGGATATCTTTAAGTGATCTGATGCTTTTATGGAGTGATTCAGTAGCATTTTTTGTTTGGTCTGCGAAAGACAGATCAGATATTCGATGGAATGCTTCATATACCTTCCTGAGTTCTTGATAGGCTTTTACCCTTGGATTAAGCTGAAGAGAAAAGTCTTTTGGTTGTGTATCTGGCAAAGTAAATGCTGGTTTTGGGCTTGTAACTATCTTAATAAAGTCTTGTTGAGATTTGTCGATCGATTTTTGTTGGTAAAGGATACTGTAACTCTCCAGAGCAGCATCGGTTAATGCCTGTCCTTGTAATACAACTGCTACCCCAAGATTTCTAACAGATGACTGTGATGCACATCCATTTATAAGAATCACTAAAAATATAAAGAACAGGCGCCTAAAAAATAAATCACGATTATAGTAAAGATAGGCCTTGACAGTCTCGCGGCTATATTTCCGAGTTATCGGTTCTCTCCTGAGGTCTTCAAAGTGAGATTGCTTTGGCCCTTCGACAGGCTCAGGGTGCCTCGCAATGACAGGTGTGGAAGGCTGCAGAATAGGGTCTATATGAATATCTTCTCCTTTAAAAACCTCTAAAATCTCCTCTAATTTGCCATCTGAATCGGGAAAGCTCCAGCATTTCTCGCTCTTATGCCATTTTCGACCTTCAATAGTTTTAACCTTCTGGACAAGCTGAGGATCATAATGGAAGACAACTTTTATCCTACCTGGATCATCCCTACTTACTGACACTACCCCATAACTGATACCTCTTTTGGAAAGACGGAAGGTTGTATGGCTTAATTATTGGTTAAATCCTATGCGTTGTCAAGGATTTTTTCTGGTGGTAATATTAACCATGCTACTTTCAGCTCAAAAGCTAAAGAATAAGATATTCAAAGACAGATATAACTCAATCATATTCAAAAAGGGTAGGGGGAAGGAGCTATACCTTGTCGGGGGATATGTCCGCAATATCCTTAAGGGCGTGATTTCACAGGACAGGGATTATATCTTTATTGGAAGCACACGGTCTTTTGTTAATGAAATCAGGAAGATTATCGGAGGCACTGTGGTTAAGTTCAAAAAGGGAGAAATGATAAGGCTTGCCTTGAAAGACGGAGTTACCTTTGATTTCTCAAGACCCATGGGCACACTCGAAGAAGATTTGTCGAAAAGGGATTTTACCATTAATGCAATCGCCTGGTCTCCTGATACCGGGATTATAGATCCCTGTGAAGGTTTGGAAGATATAAAAAACAGAAAGATTCGTTCTCTTTCCGAGGAGAGCCTGATTGCCGATCCCCTGAGAATACTCAGGGCATACAGGTTCGCAGCCGAGCTCAACGGCTCAATAGAAAATAACACCCGGAAGGCAATAAAAATGCTTCATAACAGGATTAAAAAGGTATCTCCTGAAAGAATAACTTTTGAAATTTTCAATTTGTTAAACTCAGAGCATCCAGCAAAGTATCTTAATATGGCACTTTCTGATGGACTCTTAAACGCTATTTTATCCATTTCTGACAAAACATTAGGCCGCAATGTTAAAGCAATCTCCAGACTCGAAGCAAAAATTAATAAACTTCCCTTGAAAGTTAAAGTTATACTCGAAAAAATATTTTCTCAAAACCTTACTTATAAGGGTTTGCTCTGTCTTGAGCTTTTACTAAGGCAAGACGGATCCTTTGTACCTGACAGAATTCCCAAGATTAGGATGAGCAATAACATAATAAAAAGGATAACGTTGAGCCATGAAGGAATCAAGGAATTTAAAAGGGATAAATTGTTCGATATTTTTTTGAAATCGAAAGGGGCTGCTATGGATATCCTTATCTTAAAGGGTAGATTAGATTTGCTCAGAGAATACGAGAGGTTTAAGATGATATGGAAGAAGGGGCTTTTAAGCTCTGAAGAGGTTAGTAGCGTCACAGGAGTAAAGGCCGGACCAAAGCTCGGCAGAATCATAACAGAATTAAAGAAGGCACAATTTGAAGGAAGATTAAGGAGTGGGAGCGATGCAGTAAGGTTTCTTTCTTATTTTACATAATATATCTTATCAGACATAATATATGAACAAAGATTGTTAGTAAAGTGTTATTAAATGTGTTTAAAACTTATACCATCTTTTGAAAATTGGAGGTTCTCACGTCCCTGAATAGGATTTAGGCAGATAAAAAATTACACAAAATCATTATGTTACAGGTTCTCTACTGAGTCTCCTTTTAGGAATTTTTCTTCAATCCCCGAGATCCTCACTCTTACAAGGGCTCTTTCAGGGTATCCTTTTGAAGTCATCTTTACCTTCAGGTAGTTACTTGATGTGCCGATGGATGTGTTATCCACGCCCTGTTCTTCTATAATAACATCAAGGGTTCTATTTATTTGTGATAGCATATATGCCATTTTTTTCCTGAAATTTAATGCCTTCAGCTCATTAAGCCTCTCTCTCTTGAGAACTGATGTGTTCTGGTTAGCCATTTTAGAGGCTAAGGTATTTGGTCTCGGTGAGAAAGGAAATATATGCATATATGCTATTGGTACAGAATCGAGGAGTTTTTTTGTATTTTTGAACTCCCTATCGCCTTCTCCCGGAAACCCCACAATTACATCGGTGCCTATAGCAATATCGGGTACCTTCTTTAGAATATTCTTTACGGTAGATAAATAGTCTCTTGATGAATACACCCTATTCATGAGTTTCAGGACGGTGTCATCCCCGCTCTGAAGCGGCAGATGTATATGTTTGCAAATCCTTCCCTCCTGAAGGAGCTCTATTAGTTCATAATCCATCTCTTTAACCCCTAATGAGCTCAGTCTTATCCTCTGAATTTTTGTTCTTTTCAGGAGGCTTTTAAGAAGTTCTGAAAGTTTAGTCTTGGGTTTTAGATCGTATCCATAGCAGCCGAGGTTTATGCCTGTAAGGACGATCTCATTGTAGCCAGCAGCCTCGATTTCTCTGGCCTGTTTAACTACCTCGGAGACTTCGAGACTCCTTGATCTTCCTCGTGCCATAGGAACAGCACAATAGGTACACGCAAAATTGCAGCCATCCTGTATCTTCAGATAAGGCCTGGACCTGCTACTATGACTAAAAGTAATACTTTCTATATTATTTGATAACATTTTGATAATACTTAATTTTTTACTATTGTTAACGATGTCAATAATGCCCTCTATATTTCTTATTTCATCATACCTCAATTGTGAGTAACAACCAGTCACTATGACCTTCGCACCTGCTCTAATAGCCCTTCTTATCAGCTGCCTCGACTGGTAGTCGCTCTTTGCTGTTACAGTACATGTGTTCACAATACAATAATCAGGAAGTTCGGATAAATCTACAACAGACCATCCGAATTTTTTGAGGCTGCCTTCTATAACATCGCTTTCTGACTGGTTAACCTTGCAGCCGAGAGTGAGAACCGCAACTTTCACCTGAAAATTACCTCAATCGTTTGAAAATAGGTCAGGCATCTTGTCTGACATCCGAGGCAAGATGCCTCGGCTATTTTCGTGTTCCTTCTTCAACAATTCTTCCCTCAAGAGAGTGCTGCCTCCCCTTCGTTATCTCTACCAGCATAAAGGAGCCCTTCCCTCCTGAACTTGTTTCAGGATCAATCTTTGGAATATTAACTATCTTGTTAGTCCTCGTCCGTCCTATAAGTTTTTCCATATCAGTCTCGCTCTCTCTTTCTATAAGTATTTCCTGGATTGTACCCTCAAGAGACCTATTTTTTATCGCTGTTATCTTCTCTTGAACCTCTAATATCTGGCTCAGCCTCTCGGATTTTACCTCTTCTGGCAGATGGCCCTGCATCCCTGCAGCCCTTGTTCCAGGCCTTGGAGAAAATTTAAAGGCAAATATCCCATCAAATTCTATCTCTTTCAGTGCCTCTATTGTTTGTAAGTGGTCGTTCTCTGTCTCCCCCGGAAAACCAGCTATTATATCGGAGGTTATCGAGATACCAGGAACCTTTTCCCTAAGTCTCGATACCTTTCTTATGTACTCTTCATATGTGTAGCCTCTGTTCATAAGCCTCAGTATTCTATCTGAACCTGATTGCAAAGGGAGGTGAATATGCTCGCATACCTCAGGGAGTTCAGATATCGTAGCTATAAGCTCATCAGATAGATCTCTTGGATGGGAAGTAACAAACCTTATCCTTTCTATCCCCTCTACCCTGCTGAGTCTTCTTAAAAGCCCCGGAAAATCCGTATCACTCCTGTAGGAATTGACATTCTGTCCTAATAAGGTTATTTCTTTATACCCACTATCAGCAAGTTCTTTTACTTCAGAGAATATATTTTCACTCGGCCTTGACCTTTCTTTGCCCCTTGTGTAAGGGACTATGCAGAAACTACAGAAATTATTGCAGCCATACATTATCGTAACCCATGCTTTTACTCCATCTGCTCTTTTTGCTGGAAGATCTGTTATTGCTATCTCAGGATTATCTTTGATAGCAACAGGCGCAGTCCTTCCGGATGTAAGATCTTTAAGCATATGTATATTCTGCGGTCCGAATATAAAATCCACATAAGGTGCCTTTTTAAAAATATTCTCTCCTTCATGTTGTGCTATACAGCCAGCAACAGCGATCTTTATCCTGGGCCTTCTTTTTTTATAAAACTTAACCCTTCCAAGTTCGCTGTAAAACTTATGTTCAGCCTTTTGCCTTATACTGCATGTGTTAAATATGATCAGGTCAGCCTTGCGTGGATCTTCTGTTTCAGAATACCCCTCTTTCTGAAGAACACCGAAAATCTTCTCGGAGTCATGGACATTCATCTGACAACCGAATGTACGGATATAAACAGTCCTTACCATCTAAAAACTTTAACACGGATTATTGTGTTCTGGCAAGGTTGATCCCCGTGACCTCTTATGTCTCCTTCCCCAGGGTTTAACGGACCTATCCCGGTGGTGATACCCTAACAAAATAGAGCGGTGAGCCTGACAATACTAAAATGGGTCTGATCAATTATAGGTTCTCAAGTCCCATATTTTCAAAAATCGGTTTAAGTATAATCTTTGCTTCCTTCTGATGGGTCTTAACTGCCTCTTGAAATTTAAACCAGTGGCTCTCTTGATAATTTTCCTTCCATTCATAATTCCATTTTAAAAAGCCAATCTTCTTGCGGACAGCTTCATTGAACCAGGCATCTTTCTTATAATCTATAAAGTTTTCCCCAATTGAAGCTTTATACCGCGCTATTCGGTCTTCTCTCTGTTCGTTGGTGCCATCATAGTCTCCAATAGCCTTGTCTATCTCCAAAACGAGATTGTCTCTATCTTGAGTTGCTACGCTGCTAATATAAGTTGTGTTAAGGTAACGACGGTATTCTTCAAACAGGCGTCCAGCAGCCTCAAGAAAACGACTTTTGTTATTGACCTTGGAATGACTCGGGACGAGGCGTTTGTCTTCCCATAGCAGAGCCGGCCAATCAGGTTTATATTTAGCATCAGCATGTCCAATATCAGGTGTAGTCACCTCGAGAAGTCCTCGCATAGAGTTAAAAGAATCGTAGTAACCCACAAAGTTTTGGTGTGCAAATGTATCTGAATATATATGAGTTGCTATCCCTATACGGTACAGGTTGTTTGAATTAAAAGATGCTTGAAGGATCTCCTGTGCATTGCGATTATCAGGTATGGTATTCAGCAGATGAAGTTTTCCGTCACAGCGGCGGGCAGAGTCAGTTTCAATATCATCTATAATTCCGGGCATAAAGTGAAAAATCGGATAGATACGCATAAGCTCCTTCTTTGGTTTTACAATATTAAGTGTCTGACTTATGTAGTTGCTGTATGCATTAGCAGTACCTGGGCTGATTTCGAATATTTTACTGTTATCATCTACATATTGAGAAGAATACGCTACTACATAGGCATCATCTGGTTTGAATCCTGCCCTGAGGGCAATGATATAAGTTATGTAATAATGGAATTCAATATTCATTTTGTAGAACCTTCAAATTTGAGCTCCCTACAATCAAAATTGTCTCAAAAATCTCATATCGTTCTCAAAGAACAGCCTTATATCATCTATCGAATATTTGAGCATAGCCAACCTTTCTACTCCCATACCAAATGCAAACCCCGTGTATAAATCAACATCGTATCCAACCATTTCGAATACCCTTGGATTTATCATACCTGCACCTAATATCTCGATCCATCCCGTATTCTTACACACCCTGCATCCTTTTCTGGAACAGAAGGTGCATCCGATATCCACCTCAGCGCTCGGCTCTGTAAAGGGGAAAAAACTCGGCCTGAATCTTACAGGTGTCTCCACATTAAAAAAGCTGTGGATAAAGGATTCCAGCACCCCTTTAAGATCGCTGAAGGCAACATCGGTATCGACCATGAATCCTTCTACCTGATGGAACATCGGAGTGTGGGATATATCCGCATCGCATCTGTAAACCTTGCCCGGAGCAATAATCTTCAAGGGCGGCCTTCTCCTTTCCATAACCCTAATCTGAACTGGTGAGGTATGAGTCCTGAGGACGACATCTTCAGAGATGTAAAACGTATCCTGCATATCCCTTGCAGGGTGGTCCTTCGGCATGTTCAGTGCTTCAAAATTATAATAGTCGAGTTCCACCTCAGGTCCTTCTTCAACCTCAAAACCCATTGAAACAAATATCCCGATTATTTCAGAAAGCACCTTATTTACAGGATGCTCCCTACCAAAAGGCGTGAACTTTCCTGGTAGGGTTATATCTATAGCCTCTGAGAGGACGAGCCTTTTATGTTCTTCTTCTTTCAGGAGAGTTTCTCTCTTTCTTAGCTCCTCAGTTATATATCTTTTAACCTCGTTTACTGCCCTGCCGCATGCTGGCCTTAACTCAGGGGATATTGTAGAAAGGGTTTTGAGTTTTGAGGTAACAAGACCCCTTTTACCCAGGTATTTTACCCTTAACTGCTGAAGCTCAGCCAGAGATTTTGCTGATTTTGATTCTTTTAGAAATGACTTCTTTAGAGAGAGGATCTCCTCCACTTTTTCCCCGCACCACAGAAAGCCACCCCGCACCTTGCAAAATGCGGGGTTTACTTCTCATTTCTCACTTTCTCTACCAGCTGACTGAAAGCAGATGGGTCGTTGTAGGCCATATCCGCAAGGACCTTTCTATTTAATGTAATATTTGCCTTCTTCAGCCCTGACATAAACTGGCTGTAAGTTAACCCAAGGGCACGTACAGCAGCATTTATCCTGATAATCCAGAGAGCCCTGAATTCTCGCTTCTTTGCCTTGCGATCCCTGTATGCATATCGCAGTGACCGGTCGACGGCTTGCGTTGCAATCTTATAGAGACGGCTTTTAGCTCCGTAATAGCCCTTAGCCCTCTCCACTATCTTCTTTCTTCTCCTCCTCGTCTTAAATCCACCTTTTGCCCTCGGCATCCATTCCTCCTTAATAAAAGTGAAAAGTCAGAAGTTAAAAGTTGAAAGGTAAAAGTCTTTTAATGTTGCTATATTCGATATTTGAAACCAAGGTCGTTTTCCTGAGCCCCCTTGTCCTCTTTGCAGATTTGCCAGTAAGAAGATGGCTCTTATAAGCCTTTCTTCTCTTTATCTTCCCTCTGCCTGAAACCTTAAATCTTTTTGCTGCCCCTCTATGGGTCTTAAGCTTCGGCATCCTATCACCCTCCATAAAAGTGAAAAGTTAAAAGTTTTCGAAAAATCCTCCACTTATGACTCATAACGTTTAACTTATAGCTTATTATTTTGGCGTTATAACCATGGTTATGCGGTTACCCTCAAGTTTGGGTGACTGCTCAACATTAAATTTACCTGTCAATGTCTTTAATATCTTCTCAAATACCTTCATGCCGAACTCGGGCCTGACAATCTCCCTTCCCCTAAAAAACATCGTCACCTTTGCCTTATTACCCTCATCAAGGAAACGCCTGATATTCTTCACCTTTAAACCAAGGTCGTGCCCTGTTATTTGAGGCCTGATCTTGACCTCCTTAATCTCTGCAGCCTTCCTCTGCGTCTGCCTCTTGCTCAACTGGTACCTGTACTTCCCAAAATCGAGTATCTTGCAGACCGGAGGCTTAACATTTGCTGCCACTTCTACAAGATCCAGTCCTCTATCGCTCGCAATCTTCAATGCATCACCGAGAGGCATAATGCCAAGCTGTTTTCCATCAACATCTACCAGTCTAACCTCCTTAGCCCTTATCTGTTCGTTGGCCCTTATTTCCTTAATTATACTTTCACCTCCTGAATTTAAAGTTCAAGACTTTTATCTCTTATTTTATCTTTTGTTATCCCTATAAATTTTTCTATTGTGAAGGGCCCGATGTTTTCGCCACTGCGCTTCCTGACGGTTACCCTCTGTTCAGAAACTTCCCTATCGCCTATTATAACCAGATATGGCACCTTCCTCAAGGTGGCGTTTCTAATCTTATAGCCGATCTTTTCATTTTCAATATTTAATTCAGTCCTTATACCCTCTGATTTTAATCTTCTCGAAAGGGCCGCTGCATAATCTGAATGCCTTTCGGAGATTGTAAGGATCTCAACCTGCACAGGTGCAAGCCACAGAGGAAAGGCTCCTGCATAGTGCTCTATGAGTATCCCAAAGAACCTTTCTAAAGAACCCATTAAGGCCCTGTGTATCATTATCGACCTGTGATCCTTACCATCACTCCCCCTGTAGGTCAAATCAAATCTCTCGGGAATATTGAAATCAACCTGAATGGTGCTACACTGCCATGGCCTATTAAGTGAGTCTTTGACCTTTATATCTATCTTAGGGCCATAGAAGACACCCTCCCCTATATCTACCTCATAAGAAAGCCCTTTTATCTCGAGTGCCCTTTTAAGGGCAGCCGTGGACCTTTCCCAGTTTTCAAGGCTCCCAACGTATTTTTCGGGTCTTGTAGAAAGGCAGATTTCATAATTCTCAAAACCAAAGATTCTCAGTATGTAAAGGGTAAACTCAAGCACACCCAGTATCTCATCCTCTGTCTGGTCCTCCCTGCAGAATATATGCGCATCATCCTGCGTAAAACCCCTGACACGCAGAAGGCCATGAAGCACGCCCGAACGTTCATATCTGTAAACAGTTCCCAACTCGGCATACCTGATCGGCAAGTCTCTGTAACTTCTCAATGAAGTTTTATAGACATGGATATGAAAGGGACAATTCATGGGCTTAATTTCGTAGTCCATCCCCTCAACTTCCATAGGGGAATACATGTACTCACTGTAAAAGTCAAGGTGGCCACTTTTCTGCCATAACTGGAGCTTTGCTATATGGGGCGTATAAAGGATTTTATAACCTGCCCTGTAATGTTCATCTGACCAGAAATCTTCTATAGTCCTCCTTATCACCGCGCCGTTTGGGTGCCAGAGGATAAGGCCGGGCCCTATCTCTTCGTTGATGCTGAAAAGATCAAGTTCCCTTCCGAGCCTCCTGTGGTCACTCTTCTTAACCTTTTCTAAGAAATGAAGATATTCCTCCAAATCCTTCTCATCTGTAAAGGATGTCCCATAAATCCTCTGAAGCATCTTGTTTTTCTCACTTCCACGCCAATAAGCACCCGCAATACTAAGCAATTTAAAGGCTGTGACCCGGCCCGTTGATTCTATATGCGGTCCTTTACAGAGGTCTATAAATCCTCCTTCCTCATAGAGGGTTACCTCATGCTCCTCCATCTCTTCGAGAAGCTCAACCTTATAATCCTCGCCCATTTTTTTAAACAGCTCTATCGCCTCTTGCCTTGAAATGATTTTGCGCACAAAGGGATTGTCCTGTTTTGTTATCTCCGACATCTTTTTTTCTATCAAGGCGAGGTCTTCTGGTGTAAAGGATCTGTCTATATCAAAATCATAATAGAAACCCTCATCCGTAGCAGGACCTATTGCGAGTTTTGCATCAGGAAAGAGCTCTTTCACAGCGTGAGCCATTATGTGGGATGTGCTGTGTCTGTAAATCTCCCTCTCTTCCTTGAAATTAAAATTAATAACCCTTATTCAAAACCTCCAGATGGAAATTGTGTGGGCAGTATTTCTCACCCTCAAGATGCATATATAATACATAACTCATTCTTACATTTCAATGAGTTAAAATCCTTGATAGCTCCTTTCTCCTTATCTTTTTGATAGTAACGAGGATGATACAGACATACATCGCTGAAATGTTCTATAATTATACATGGCCTTGCTCGAGATAAAAAAATATCCAGAAAAGATTTTAAAAGAAAAGGCTGCCTATGTAGAAATTATGGACGGTGACCTTCAGGGTCTTATTGACGATATGGTTGAGACGATGTATGCTGCAAGAGGTGTAGGGCTCGCAGCAAATCAGGTGGGCGTCTTGAAGAGATTATGTGTGATAGATACAAGTACAAGGGAAGAAGAAAAAAGACTTCCCATAGTCCTTATAAACCCCGTCATTATTGGAAAAGAAGATACCGTAGAGGCTGAAGAGGGATGTCTGAGCATCCCTGGATATATCCCGATCGTGAAAAGGTCAGCAAAGGTCTATGTAAAGGGTCTCAATAGAGAAGGCAAGCCAATAGAGATAGAAGCTACAGGCCTTCTCGCCAGAGTCTTACAACACGAGATAGACCACCTCGACGGACTTCTCATTATTGACAGGATAAGCCCTATCAAAAGAGAGTTTTTTAAAAAGCGATACAAAAAATCCCTGAAGGCAGCAGTGAGTGGCAAATGACAAATCTGGGGTTATAGGACTGTTCTTGAGCGGTTTCTTTTGCCGATATTCAGATAGAATATCTAAAAATCAAGGGGCAAAGGCCTCGGAGTCCCGCACCATATCATGGTACAGGACGAGAATGAGCGAGAGAGCAGTCCTATAACCTTTTTTAAAAAATACTTGTAACATAAAATGCGTATAGTATTCTTTGGCACCCCTGAATTCGCTATCCCTTCAGTTAAGGCGCTGTTGCAGTCAGAAGAAGAACTCGCTGCAGTGGTGACACAGACTGATAAAAGAACGGGAAGAGGTCGCATAGCCTCCCCTCCTCCTGTCAAGGAATTCGCTATGCAGCGGGGGATCAAGATTTTACAGCCGACAAGTATGAAAGACCCTGCCTTTCTCAATGAGCTTTCAGTTATGGAACCTGAAATCATCGTTGTTGTTGCATATGGGAAGATATTGCCTACCCAGATTCTCAACCTTCCCCCTCACGGCTGTATAAACGTACATGCATCCCTCCTTCCAAAATACAGGGGGGCTGCCCCAATTCAGTGGGCGATAATTAATGGTGAAAAGAAGACAGGGATAACCACAATGCTCATGGATGAAGGACTTGACACAGGTAATATCCTCCTACAGGAAGAAACAGAGATATCTAACGAAGATAATGCAGAGACCCTCGGAAAAAGGCTATCCGAGATAGGCGCATCTTTATTGATTAAAACAATAAAAGACATAAAGGATGGTTCTATCAAACCCATCCCACAGGTGGGGACCCCAAGTTATGCCCCTCCCTTTAAAAAAGGAGATGGAAGGATTGATTGGTCAAAAAGTGCAACAGAAATATTTAACTTTGTCAGAGGTATGTATCCATGGCCCTGTGCCTATTGTTATTTAAATAAAGGGAGGATTAAAATTACTAAGGTAAAGGTTCTCGAAGGTTTAGGCATTCCCCGCAGGGTAGAGAAGGTGAGCAAAGGAGAACTTGTAGTTGGTGCAGGTAATGGATTAGTCTCAATAATCGAACTTCAGCCTGAGGGTAAAAGGTCGATGTCTGCCGCAGCCTTCTTACAGGGGAGGAGATTAGAAAAGGGGATCTTTTTTGATGAGCCGTAGATGGGTTAGAGGTCTTACTCTTAAAATTTTATATCCCTTCCTTATGCTTGCTGGCTCTTTTTCGAAGAACAGAAAAGAGGCCTTTCAGAGGTTAATTGTTAATCTTAATAATAAACTTGTTAGAAGAGAAAAACCCAAGGCGAAGAGTATACTCCTCCTTTTACCACACTGTCTCCAGGTGAATGAATGCAATATCAGGCTTACACATAACATCTATAACTGTGAAAGATGTGGCAGATGTGAGATTAGAGACTTGATCGAGATTGCCGATGATAATCACCTAAGCCTTTTCGTTGCAACAGGTGGCTCTCTCGCAAGGAGAATTGTAAATGAAGTGAAGCCGGAGGCAGTTGTTGCCGTTGCATGTGAGAACGAACTGAGTAGCGGAATCGCTGATACATATCCTCTTCCAGTACTGGGCATACCAAATGAACGCCCCTTCGGACCATGCCTTAATACAAGCGTCGATTTAGAAAAAGTTAAAGAAGCGATAGATTTCTTCAGTAAACCCCGTCGGAATTCATTCCCATGGGTAAAAGCCCTTACTATTAAGAATTTTAAGGGATAGGGAAAATGGAAAAATCAAGGGTCGAAAAGAGAAAGTTTTCTATACAGAAGGAGATAAGCAACCTAATAAAGGTTCCTATTTATATACTTGCCTTCACACTGCTCGGTCTAATCTTTGGCTATCTCACTTTCAAGATTTTGAGTTTCAGCAGAACTGTCGAAGTGCCTGACCTATATGGAAAAAGCTCGGTGGAGGCAACTAAACTTCTCAGAGAGAGGGAACTTAATCTAAAGATTGAAGGTGAAGATTACGATCCTACTGTACTACCCGGGCACATACTCAAACAGGATGTGCCAGCCGGGAAAAAGATTAAAGAAGGGAGGGGGATAAAGGTCATCCTCAGTAAAGGGCCGAGGGTGCAGTCAATCCCGATGCTCGTCAATGAAACGCTCTCAAATGCTGAATACCTACTCCTTCAAAAAGGTTTAAAGATAGCAAAGGTAATGAGGGTACACTCGGACACAGTTGAAAAGGACAGAATTATAGCTCAAAAGCCAGAACCCAGTGAAAAAGTGGGTGACTACATCACTGTACTTGTTAGTCTAGGTCCTCATGAGGTAATCTATTATTGCCCTGACTTTAAAGACATGACTGCTGAGGAGGCAAAAGAGCTTATGGGAAGGCTAAACCTAAAAATAGAAATGGGAGGCTATGGCAATAATGTAAGGGCACAAAAACCAAAGCCCGGGACATATATAAAAACAGGAGATACAGTCTTTCTGCAACTTGGATCTCCCCTCTCCCCTCCTTACCAAGGAGGGGAATAAGGGGAGGTTAAGAGAAACCTCTATGGTTAAGATAGCACCTTCGATACTTTCTGCCAATTTTCTGAAACTCGGGGAGGAGATAAAGACTGCCGAGGATGCAGGTGCAGACATGCTTCACATTGACATTATGGACGGCCACTTCGTTCCTAATATAACCATTGGTCCCTTTATAGTAGAGTCGATCCGTAAGATTACATCTCTGCCGCTCGATGTCCACCTAATGATCGAGGAACCAGATAAATATCTGAGAGATTTCATAAAAGCAGGTGCGGATTACCTGACAGTCCATTATGAGGCTTCGGTACACCTTCATAGGACAGTACATTGGATAAAGGAAAGCGGAGTAAAGGCTGGCGTTTCGCTTAATCCTGCAACACCTGTCTGGAATCTTGAGCATATAATATCGGATGTTGATATTGCCCTCCTGATGTCTGTAAATCCAGGCTTTGGTGGACAGGACTTTATTCCACAGATCCTCGACAAGATAAAGATTTTAAAAAAGCTCCTAAGGGAGAAAGGGCTTTCAACTCTTATAGAGGTAGACGGTGGTGTAAAACTCGAGAATGCTGGGGAGATTATATCTGCAGGGGCAGACATTCTTGTAATGGGTTCCGCCTTTTTTAATTCTAAAGACTACGGGAAAACCATCAAACAATTTAGAGAAGTCCTTGGAAACAGATAGAGTTCTTCATCATGCAGAAAAGCTAAAAGAAAAATCTCTATATCTACAATCGCTAAAGCTATTTAAAAAGGCATTTCAGAGATACACAAAGATATGTGACCTGGAAGGCATGCTCCATTGCATACTTTCTCGGGGCGATATTTACAGGATGATAGGAAATTTTGACCTCGCTGCAAAAAGCTATTCAGAAGCAATAGGGCTTGCCAGAAAACACAGGGAAACGATCTGGGCTGCTGATGCAAGGGTTGGGCTCGGTCTCTCCTTGAGGGCACAGGGCAAATGGAAGAAGGCGATAAAACTCGTCCGTGAATCGAAGAGGACATACCATAAAAAAGGCGACAGAGAGGGTCTTGCCTTTTCGCTCTGGGCAGAGGCAGGAGCCTTAAGGATAAAAGGTGCAATCATGGAGGCAATCAGGACATTCAAGGCCTCCCTTAAGATATTTAAAACCCTCAAGGACACACAGGGTATTGGTTTTTGCCTTTGTAGCCTTGGGGGTGCATCCAGGGTTGCAGGGCTTTACAGCAATTCTCTCAAATACTATACTGCTGCAAACAGATTATTTTCTAATATCAAGGATATATTCGGAATAGCGTATTCCCACTGTGGTATCGGAAACGCCTACAGGATGAAGAAGGATTATAAAAGTGCCCTTAATAATTTCAAGAAGGCAATCAGACTCTATAAAAAGATTGGTGACAGGGTAAGTTACTCCTATACTCTATGGAGTCTCGGGACAACTTACAAGATGATGGGGAACTTCAAAAAGGCACGTGATAATTTCATCAGGGCTATGCTACTATTTGAGAAGACAAAAGACCCGAGGGGTATGATCTACTGCAAACTTGGTCTCGGAGAGATCGATTTTCTCGAAGGCAGAAAGGCCAATGCAAAGAGACAGTTGAAAACAGCCTTCTACGAAGCAACTGCAAATAGCTTTGCTGTCGAGAAGTGCCATGCTGGAACGATTATATCCTTTACTAACGGAAAATTAGATGATAGATGTTACAATAGTCTTGGATTGAAACTTAAGTTTCAAGGGCTACCTTTTAATATCCCATAATCTTTTCCCTATTTAGTGGAGGTTTGAAAGTGCAACCTTTGAATATCCCAAACACACTTACAATAACGAGAATAATCATCATCCCTGTATTCGTAACCACAGTAGTATATAAACGCTATGACTATGCCCTCTACCTCTTCGTGATTGCAGCACTTACAGACATATTTGACGGTCTCTTTGCACGTCTTAAAAATCAGAAGACTGCATTGGGCACATTTCTCGACCCTGTCGCTGATAAATTCCTTCTTGTCACATCATTTGTCATTTTATCAACCTATGGTTGGATACCCAAATGGATTGCGATTACAGTTATAAGCAGGGACATTATAGTTATTACAGGCTGGTTTCTGCTTTATCTTGTCACAGGTGCAGCAACGGTTGAACCATCAGTACTCGGAAGGGCCACAATATGGATGCAAAGTGTATTTATCGCTTTTGTGCTTATGGATATGAATCTTCCCTCTATGCCAGGAATACACAGTATACTTCAGTGGACAACCGCAGGTATCACAATAACCTCCGGGCTACACTATATTTATAGGGGATTGAAACTAACACATGCAATTTGAAAACGGCCTAGAGATAGATCGTATCCATCCCGGAAGTCAGGCCGAAAAACTGGGCCTTCTTCCTGACGATATAGTAGTATCCGTAAATTCACACAAACTTAGGGATCCTATTGACTTCATGTTTTACAGCACTGATGATTCCATCGAGATAGAAGTAAAGAGGGATGAAGAAAAGATTAACCTTCATGCAGTAAGGAAAGAGGGCAGGGAATTTGGCACATATTTTAAACCCTTTAAGGTCATGACATGCAAAAATAACTGTATATTCTGTTTCGTCAAACAGCTTCCAAAAGGGCTCCGAAAAACACTGTACATAAAAGATGATGACTACAGGATGTCTTTTCTTTATGGGAATTATGTCAGCCTTGCGAATCTAAGAAAAGAAGACAGAAGGCGCATTATTGAACAAAGGTTAAGTCCACTCTATATTTCCGTGCATTCAACAAATAAGGCCCTGAGGAATAGACTCCTCGGAAATGCAAAGGGTCCTGACATCCTCCAAGAACTAAAATTCTTCACAGACAATAAGATAAAACTCCACACACAGATTGTCCTCTGCCCTGGCTATAATGATGGTAAAGAACTTTATAAGACAATAAGTGACCTCCACAGATTTTATCCTTATGTCTCATCCATTGCAGTCGTCCCTGTCGGGCTTACCATGTACAGGAGGTATACCATCCGGTCTGTCGAGAAAGAAGAAGCCAGAGATGCACTGAAGATAATCGAGTCTTTCCAGAAGAGGTTTAAAAAGAAACACGGTGACCCTATTGTATATGGGGCAGATGAACTCTATATTAAGGCAGAAATCCCTTTTCCACCGCTTAAAGACTATAGGGATTTTCCCCAGATAGAAAATGGTGTAGGAATGGTACCACTCTTCATGAAGCGTGTAAGGAAACTCAAGTTACCAAAGTCGCTTCCTCGCAAAAAGAAGTTCCTTACATTTACAGGGCAGTCGTTTTATCCTTTTCTAAAAAAGTTTGTAAGACTCCTTGAGATAGAGGGTATGGATATAGATCTAATTCCTGTTGAGAATAGATTTTTCGGGGCATCCATTACTGTTACAGGACTGCTAATAGGCAGGGATGTAATAAGAACACTATTAGATAAAATAGATGGCAAGGAAGTGGTACTTGTACCCGACGTAGTCCTGAAGGATAGGGAGGACATGTTTCTCGATGACATCACTCTAAGGGATATGGAAGAGGCACTCGGTATACCCGTAAAAAAGATCGAATCAATTCCGGAGGGGCTGATACGGGGTATTGCGGGAGAAGGAGAATGAAACTTAGCGGCAGGACAAAAATAACAGGACTCTTTGGATATCCCGTCGAACATACCCTATCCCCTGCAATGCATAATGCTGCATTTGAAGCACTTGGCCTTGATTACTGCTATGTTGCCTTTCCGGTACATCCTGATTACATAAAAGATGCGGTAATGGCAATAAGGGCACTTAATATAGCCGGGGTAAATGTTACTATTCCACACAAGGAAAGGGTAATCCCTTTCCTTGATGACATTGATGAGGAGGCATCTTTCATCGGCGCAGTAAATACTATAGTAAATTCAAGTGGCAGGTTAAAGGGTTATAATACTGACGGGAGGGGATTTACGCAATCACTTTCCGAGCGTGGTATCCCTGCGGAAGGCAAGGATATATTAATAATAGGTGCAGGAGGTGCATCAAGGTCAATAAGCTACTATCTGGGCCAGAGGGCGGAAGGATTATTTTTGTACGACATTGACGAAGAAAAGGCGGAAAGACTCGTACAGGATTTGAAAAAGATTCTTAGTAATATATCGGCCGTTGATGATATTACCAGAACTGAAAGATTCCATATAATAATAAACGCTACACCTTTAGGGTTAAAAGGGGAAGACCCCTTACCCTTTGATACAACTCTCCTCAGGCCAGACCAGACTGTTTGCGATCTTATCTATAAAAAGACTAGGCTCCTCGAAGAGGCATCAAAAAAGGGATGTGTAACCTTGAATGGTCTGGGCATGCTTCTATGGCAGGGAGTTTTCGCATTCGAGCTCTGGACAGGTAGGAAACCACCCGTTGATGTCATGCGAGATGCCTTGTACAAGAGCCTGAAATAGAAAGCTATGAAACCTCGAAGATAAACTCTATCTCCAGAGGTGAATTAAGGGGGAGGACATTTACGCCAACTGCAGCTCTTACGTGTCTACCTCTCTCGCCAAAGATTTCGAAGAGTAAATCGGAGGCTGCATTCAATACCTTTGACTGTTCCGTAAAATCAGGTTCTGAGGCAACGTAACCCGTAATCTTAACGCATCTTCTAACTTTGTCGAGACTCCCCATATAGGCCTTCAAGACTGATAGGGCATTTATAGTGGCCACTCTTGCTTCTTCCCTCGCCTCATCAGGGCTTATATCTTTCCCTACCCTACCCTCCCTTGTGAGTCTCCCCTGTCTTAAGGGCAAAATCCCACTGAGAAAAACGAGGTTCCCCGTTCTTACAACAGGAATATATGAGCCGAGGGGAGTCGGTACCTCTGGAAGTTTTATACCGAGTTCTTTAAGCCTTTCCTCTGGCGACATTATAATCCCAGTTCTTCAGGGGTCCCTATCCTCCCGAGAACTGCAGATGCAGCTGCAACAGCCGGGTTGGATAGATAGACCTCACTTTCTGGATGGCCCATTCTACCTATAAAATTTCTGTTAGTAGTTGCAATCGCCTTCTCGCCCTTGGCCAGTATGCCCATATGACCACCGAGACAGGGGCCACATGTTGGAGTAGATACTGCTGCCTCTGCTTCAACAAATATATCAATCAAACCCTCTCTCATTGCTTCTCTATAAATCTTCTGTGTAGCAGGGATGATAATCATTCTCACGTTAGGGTTAACCTTCCTGCCTTTAATGACCATTGCTGCCTCCCTCAGATCCTCAAGGTGTCCATTTGTGCAGGAGCCTATGACAACCTGGTCAATAGTGACCTCAAAGAGTTCTGCCGCAGGTCTTACATTTGATGGAAGGTGAGGGCAGGAAACAGTGGGAGGAATCTTCGAACAATTATATTCCCTGACCTCTACATAATTTGAGTCCACATCCGAGGCATAAAACTTATAATGCCTTTTTGCCCTTTCCTTCACGTAAGCCTCTGTAATTGAATCAGGTACAATTATTCCGCTCTTCCCTCCAGCCTCAATAGCCATATTGCACATCGTCAGCCTTCCATGCATTGGGAGAGACCTTATCGTTTCACCATCGAACTCCATTGCCCTGTAGAGTGCTCCATCCACTCCTATATCTCCAATTGTATGAAGTATTAAGTCTTTGGCCCCAACCCATTTATTGAGTTTACCGTAATAAATGAACTTCATTGATTCAGGAACCTTGAACCAGCACTCTCCTGTTGCCATTGCAGCAGCCACATCTGTGGAGCCTACACCCGTTGCGAATGCCCCTAATGCACCATAGGTGCATGTATGGCTATCAGCTCCGATGACCAAGTCCCCTGGCACAACAAGCCCTTCTTCAGGTAGGAGCGCATGCTCAATCCCCATCCTGCCTACCTCAAAATAGAGGCTGATTTTATATTCCCTCGAAAAATCCCTCACTATCTTGCACTGCTCTGCTGCATTTATGTCTTTTTGCGGTGTGAAGTGGTCAGGGATCAAGGCAATTCTATCCCTATCAAAGACATCCTTTGATCCAATTTTTTTAAATTCTGATATCGCTATGGGTGCAGTTACATCATTTGCGAGTATAAGGTCTACCTTTGCATTTGTTAATTCCTCAGGCGATACCTCCTTTCTACCTGAATGGGCTGCAAGAATCTTCTCAGTAATTGTCATATCCTTCTATCCTTTCTTCTCGAAGACCTTACCAGCTATTAGAACAAAGATAATAGAGGTAATAATGATCACTGATATATCTATTATAAACGGAAAATCGGGACTCATCTTGCCTTTCTCAAAAGGGAAGAGTATGTGCTTCATGGCATCGACACCATAAGTGAGGGGATTTATCTTTGAAGCGATCTTCAAGATTTCTGGTAGAAGCTTAACAGGATACATTGCACCGGAAAGAAAAAACATCGGCATGATTATAAAGTTCATTATTACGCTGAAGCTTTCATAACTCTCATAGAATGTGGCAAGGACTATACCAAAAGCGGATATAGAAAATGATATAGAGGCACATATAAGAATGACACCTATGATCTGGAATAGGCCGAGCTTAAAACCTATAAAAGGAAAAAGGGCAAGGATAATTACTGCCTGGATGGTGGATACAACCGTACCGCTTAATGCCTTCCCAATAACTATGGAGAACCTCGATACAGGAGCAACAAGAATCTCCTTCATGAAGCCGAATTCTTTATCCCATATTATGGATATGGATGAAAACATGGAACTGAAGAGGATTGTCATTCCAAGTATCCCTGGGAAAATAAACTGGATATATGGCACTCCTACATCCGGTGATACGAGTCGGGATATTCCGGCACCAACGATGAATAACCACAATAGTGGCCTTGCGATTGTCGAAAAGAGGCGGCTCCTCTCCCTTATGAATTTCTTGAATTCCCTCGCTACTATCACATAAATCGCATTTATTTCCACTAAGGCTCTCCTTTAAACTTTCAGCATAAATGACCAATAACCAAATTCCAAATAACAAATAAATCTCAATTACCAATAACCAGTCACCAAAAACTCAAGTCAAAATTATCAATGAGTAATTGTCAAGTTAAATGTTCACTGATAATTTTGCATTGATAATTGATAATTTTGTTTGGTTATTGTAATTTGGTCATTGGTTATTGTTTTTATCAGTGTCTTCTCCTGTATGCACGAACATACTCCTTAATACCTTTTTCAGAAGGGGCCTCTTCTTCTCTTATAGCCTTACCAGTGAGTTTCAAGAAGACATCATTCAGGGTTGGCCTCTGAAGCCTTACAGAGAGGACCCTTTCTCCTATCGTCCTCATCATTTCGGGTATACAGGTATCACCCATATTGCAAGTCAGGTAGAGTTCGTCCTCTTTTTCTGAAACGGCAAGCCCTAATAATCTTTCTATCTCTTCCTTCGTGTTCACATTGTCAGTAGTCTTTATATAAACAATATCTCCACCTACTGTCCTTTTTAATTCACCAGGGGTTCCCATAGCAATTATCTTTCCTCTGTCTATGATTGCAATCTTGTCACAAACTTCTGCCTCTTCCATGTAATGAGTGGTCATAAAGACAGTAACATAATGTTTTTCAGGTAGTTTTGTTATGAATTCCCAGAGGTTAGCCCTGCTCTGCGGGTCAAGCCCAAGTGTTGGCTCATCGAGGAACAGGACTCTCGGTCTATGTATCAGCCCCCTCGCAACCTCAAGCCTGCGTTTCATGCCACCTGAAAATTTCTTGACGAGGTCATCCTTCCTTTCATATAAGTCCACAAACCTCAGGGCATCATATACACGTCCCCGCATCTCGTCTTTTGGAACATTATATAAATAAGCATGAAAGACAAGGTTTTCATAAGCAGTCAGGTCCTTATCGAGGGTTGTATCCTGAAAGACTATGCCAATGGCCTTTCTGACATCTGCAGGCTCTTTCACGCAATCGTGTCCTGCAACGAAGGCCGTGCCTGAAGTGGGAGAAAGGAGTGTGCAGAGGATATTTATCGTAGTTGTCTTACCCGCGCCATTTGGCCCGAGAAAGCCAAAGATTGTGCCTTCTTCCACCTCAAAGGAGATGTCATCAACAGCAGTGATACTATCAAATCTCTTTGTTAGATTTTCTACCTTTATTATCATTTATTTAAGTTTAACATGTATTTTGTGTTCTCTTCAAAACAGAAAAGAATAGCTTATTGACCCATTCAGTTATAACTTTTACAATATCTCAATGCTCCTTATCTAACGGAGCGGGATAAAAAATAAGCCGTTAGAGATATCTCTTCTAACGGGGTACGAAGGGGGTAACGTGCTCCTCTACCTTGTACAACATGGAGAGGCAAAAAGGGAAGAAGAAGATCCATCAAGACCACTCTCTGATAAAGGCACAGAGGATGTTAACAGGGCAGCATCCTATATATCCAAGTTAAACATGGAGGTAGATGAAGTCCTTCATAGCGGTAAATTAAGGGCAAAACAGACAGCGGAGATGCTGGCTGGAAACCTGAAGATAGCAAGGGGTGTTTCAGAAACAGATGGTCTGGCACCTTTAGATGATCCAGGGCTATGGGCGGAAAGGCTGGAAGCCAGAACTAATCCCCTCATGCTTGTAGGACACCTCCCAAACCTTGGAAGGCTCGCATCTTTACTCCTCTGCGGTGATGTGGAAAAAAATATTATTGCCTTCAAGATGGGCGGTATTGTTTGCCTTAAGAGGGATGTTGAGGGGAAATGGTCTCTACAATGGATAATAACACCCGAGATTTTGGCATCTCATACATAGTCTCCCAGTCTCATAATCTCGTAGTCTCATTCTCTCGTTGTCTCATCATCTCATAATCTATTTCTTTGCCGCTGCCATCTCTTCAAGTATTTTCAGTTTTGATACCTCACCAAGGACTATTAATGTATCACCAGGCTCTATGATGGTACGAAATGTGGGATTGAAACTCATATCACCAGAAGCTCTCTTAATAGCTACAATAATAATACCCAACTCCCTTCCAATGCCACACTGATCCAAGGTAAGCCCTGCAAGGCCTGAACCTCCTGGAACGGGTATTTCCTCCATCTGTAGATCAATATTACCACTCTTCGTAGCAAACTCTATGAAATCAACAACAGCAGGTTTCAAGACAGTAT
Organism: Nitrospirota bacterium; assembly: GCA_040753955.1. GTDB lineage: Bacteria > Nitrospirota > Thermodesulfovibrionia > Thermodesulfovibrionales > SM23-35 > JASEEX01. The sequence continues at coordinate 24,013 of JBFMDQ010000002.1, forward strand.
GTGCAATTTTCAGACCCCCCGTGTGATAGGGCGAAATAACCCTATCAGCACCTGCCCTGAGCAGCTTCTGTTCTGAGCCTTCTTCTCCTGCACGTGCAACAATAAAGAGGTCTGGATTTATTCCTTTTGCGCTCAGAACCACATAGAGATTCTCAGCATCACTAGGAAGCACTGATATCAAACCTTTTGCCCTCTCCATGCCTGCCGCCTTCAGGCTCTCATCGAGCGTGGCATCACCTTCAAGGATAAGGAAATCTTCCTTTACATGCTCATGAATTACAGGGTTCTTCTCGATTACAACAAACTTCACATCCTTATCTTTTAGTTCCCTCGCAATTATTTTCCCCATTCTTCCGTAGCCACAGATAATATAATGGTCTCTTATCTCTTTAATTTTCTTTTCCAATCTCCTCCTCCCGAAAATTTCTCGAAGTTCGCCTTCTAACAGGACTCTGGCACCTATGCTCAAAGCATAGAGCATGGTACCTACCCCACTTATTATAAGGATAATGGTAAACCACATTCCAGCAGTGGAGGGCGTTCCAACCTCTCTATAGCCTACCGTCGCAAGGGTAATTACTGTCATATAGAGAGAATCAAGAAAATTCCATCCTTCTATGATCATGTAACCTGCAGTTCCAAAGGCGACAACAAGAAACACAAGCGGCAACACGGGTATCAATCTTTTGGTAAGCTCTTGCAATGATCCTCCTTATGTCTGTTTACCTGAGAATTCTTTCAGTAAACTTAAATAACTTACCATAATTATATTCTATATTCACCCAGACCCAGTGATAACGACTGGATGCCTTAATCCCAGCTATAATGGCTTATCACTGGATTTGGGTAGTTCTTTCTTTTCCGACAGGGATGTACAGATGCACCGAAGAGCACACGCTTATTCTTTTTTGCGACATCGATTATGTAATCATTAGGGTTACAAGATGAGATTCTAACTCGATGTATTTGCCATTTTTATGTACACTATCGAGAGCGAGTAGAGGGTCTCCCTCTGTCTCTCCTTCGCACTCCTGAATAATCTCGGCAAGGGGGGCATCTCGCTATTTACCAGCCTGCCTACGGCAATAAGCCTTCTAAGAAAAAGGGTATACTCAAGGTATTCTTTCATAGGTGTGCCCCTTTAACAGTTTACGCTTTTCCCTCAGCAATGAATTCAGAAGTGCAATATCGCCCGATTCCTCTGCCAGTCTCCTTCTCTCATCGAACCTTTTCTGTGCCAGTGTCTGTAGACAATCATCAATATTTCTGTCAACATGCTCTAAGTCAAACCCCGGGTTAAGAGAGAGTCCCGTAATCAGTGTCCTCTCTTGATCACCAGCCTCATCGAGGAGAGACCTCATATTTAACTTATCGCCAAGTGCCTCAATTTTCTTCAGTAAAGACTTTATGATTTCATCCTTCAGGTCTTCAATATTGAGTCTTGAAAGCACGTATTCAGCCTTTTCAGGGAATGCAATTATCGCACTTGCCAGAAGATATTCTTCCTTGTTCTTTGCTGCCCTAACCAGACCGAACCCTTCTAAGCTATTGGGCCCTGCCTTTTTCTTTATCTTTTTAAGCTCACCTCTCAGGACCGATTCGTTGATCTTCGATCTTTCAGCAAGTTCACGTAACATTTCTTCTGCCACAATCAGGTCTCTTATGAGTGCAATCATTCCAAGGGCCTCTTTTACAGTCTCTATCCTGTCTCCCTTTGATGTATCGAGGATAAAATCTATCATTGATAGGGCACCAGAGAGAATCTTTTTAAAAGACTCACTGCCATTTTTTCTCAGAAAACTGTCGGGGTCTTCACCCTCAGGGAGAAGCAAGACCCTTGCTCTAAAGTCACTCTCACAGAGGGTTGCCAGAGACCTTCTTGCGGCAGCAATACCTGCTTCATCACTATCAAAGACGAGTACCACCTTTCCAGTCAGTGATTTGAGCCTCTGTAATTGCCTTGATGTCAAGGCTGTCCCTAATGGTGCAACTGTGTTTTTAAAATCATATTGGTGGCATACTATAGCATCAAAATAACCCTCAACGATAATAGCATAACCTTTTTTCCTTATCTCTTCTTTTGCGATATTCAAGGCAAAGAGCGCCTCGCCCTTCTTAAATATCTCTGTCTCTGGAGAGTTAAGATATTTTGGCAGAGAGTCATCCATAACCCTTCCACCAAATGCGATAACATCATTCTGATAGTTGAATAGGGGGAAGATGATACGTTTCCTGAACACATCCCTGTAACCTCTTTCATCAGATATAGCAAGTCCCGCATCTTTGATAAGTGAATCGCTGAAGCCCATCTTCTTCAGATGCTTTAAAAGTGCGTCTCTTCCATCAGTAGCGTAGCCTATAAAGAAACTCTGAAGGGATGACTCCTCAATACCCCTTTTTTTGAGATACGCCTTTGCTAAATCTGAATCGTTGAGGTTCTTTATAAAGAATTTCATGGCCTCTCTGTTTGTCTGCAATATCCTATCACGCTTTTCAGAAAGGTCTTTATCGAACCGGAATTCCGTTATCTTGATATTGGCCTTTTTCGCAATATACCGTATTGCTTCACCGAATGAGAGGTTTTCGTGTTTCATAAGAAAACTAACCACATCACCACCGATACCACATCCAAAACAGTGAAATATCTGTTTGGATTGGCTGACCATAAAAGAAGGGGTTTTTTCAGAATGGAAAGGACAGAGGCCTTTGTAGTTCTGTCCAGACTTTTTTAATTGGACATAATCAGAAATGAACTCAACAATATCGATTCTGGATTTAATTTCCTCAAGGAGCCTATCAGCTTTCATTAAGCCTACTCTACGAGTCGCCGACTGAATCTCTTAAACCCGGAGCACTCGAGGATCTCCAAGGAATCACCTCTCGTGAGCTCATCGAGGAGTAAGTTCAGGCCAAGGTTATCGCTTGAAATATGTCCTGCAATGACAACATTCAGGTGGTTCTTTTCTGCCTCCTTACGGTGGTCCTCGCTGAGGTGCATCGCTACTATTGTGCTCACTCCACTCGTTGTAAGGCTTTCAAATATCTCCTTTGCCCCCTCTGTGCCACCTGTCATGTCCACAAAGATCTTTCCTGCCTTCCTATTCTTTAAACCAAGAATGATCTTTGGACCAACACCGTTAAACCCTGCCTCTTTGTATTCAGGAATGCCTTTAAGTATACAGAGTACATCATCCACAAGATAGGGTTTCTTTTCATCGAATAGCCTCTGTAGATAACTCGTGACCATGTTGTCAGAAGGCGTATGAACACACAGAAAGGGAATACCGAGAAGCCTTGCCGCATCCACCGCCCTTGTATGGTTAACTGGCATCAGCTTTCTCTCTACTTCTTTTATCCTCCCATCCATGAGCCCCTCTGCAATATTAATAGGGACGCCAAATCTGTTTAATATATCCGATTGCATCTGCATCACAGTGTAAAGGTTTGCATACGCCCTTCCCTCAGGGTGATGCGACAGGAGGAGGTCAACCCGCCTGCCCTTTGACCGCAGGCTATCGGCAAGCAATATCTCCCCAACTTCGATATCTATACCGACAAGAATACTTTTAATCTCCTCATCACCCGTCCCGTAGAGAATCCTTGAATCAGAATACGGGTTCTGGAGAGACTCCTGGTCGAAAAAGTCCTTCTCATTTGGTTTGAGCTCATCAAAATCCTTCTTCCTTCGCTCCAGATCCTTCAGGACAATGTCTCTGCCCCGAGGGTCATTTTCCATCCCGGTTTCGATGGCCTTTCTGTAAATATCCCTTAATTTCATATCTTTTCTAATAGTTCTCTTACCCGCTGATTTACAATCCTTCCATCTGCAGCACCCTTCACTCGGGGCATAAGGATACGCATTACTTTACCCATATCTTTTATACCTTCCGCTGAAGATTCCTTTATCGCCTCAATGATTAACCTGTCAAGCTCTTCCGGAGTTAGCTGACGTGGCAGGTATGATTGGAGGATTTCGAGTTCCTGTCTTTCTTTTTCTGCAAGGTCTTCTCTTCCTCCCTTTGAAAACAGCTCGATTGATTCTCGCCTTTGTTTTGAGAGCATAGAAACAACAGAGATTATGTCCTCCTCGAACAACTCTCCCCTCTTCTCTATTTGCTTATTCTTGATGGCTGCCTTAACCATCCTTAAAACAGAAGTCCTAAGACTGTCAGATTTCTTCATTGCTACCTTTAAATCATCATCGAGTCTCTGCAGAAGGGACATTACCTCACCGCCAGCTTCGTTCTTCTGAAGGCCTTCTTACGAGCAGCAAGGGCTTTCTTCTTCCTTTTCACACTCGGCTTTTCGTAGTGCTCCCTCTTCTTTACCTCGGAGAGGATTCCTTCTCTTTCACACTGCCTTTTGAACTTTTTAAGCGCATTTTCGAAAGATTCACTCTCCCCTACCTTTACAATGGGCATCCATATACCCCTCCTCTCTATTTAAAACTTGAGAATAATCTTACCAATTTGCAAATTCCCCTGTCAATGTTGTATTGTACCGAATTGAACCATTCCAGGTGTTTTAGTAAATTGCCAAGCCCTCCTTGCAACCCTTTTTGCCCTGTCAGAAAGAAAGCCCTGCCCTTTTGGGTGAGGTAAAAAATACATAGGCGAGGGCGTGGTTAATGTCTCAATCGAGCTTTCTAACGAGGTTTATATTGATAAATAAAGAAAATCCTTGTATATTTGCGTGATTTGGGCTTAACTGTGTATACAAAGATATTTGCAGCAGTTAATGAACACCTGAATTCAGAAATCTCCGCAAGATATGCTCTGAACCTTGCGAGAGCATGCGGGGCAAAACTTTACATCTGCTTTATCGCTGAGAAAGGTATGTCCAGACTTAGCTTTGAGAGGGCTGAGGATGCTATAAAAAGGCTATTTATTAAGGCAGAGGAGATGGATATTCAGGTGGAGAGCATTATCGAGACCGGAGAACCTGTAAAAGAGATACATAAGATTGTTAGACACGAAGGAATAGACATCGTTTTCGCATCCACGCGAAGAGAAGACATTGAGAGGAGATTCTATGCAGGCACCATTGCACGGAGCCTGTCTCTGGCGCTTCCATGCTCTGTAGCTCTGGTGAGAGTTGTGCATATGGGGAGGATACATCCAAGAAATATCCTCGTTCCGATAAAGGCAAAAATTGATCATATAAAGGAAAGGGCATATTTTACTGCAAAGATGGCAGAGAGTTTTGGTTCAAAGGTCTTTGTCTTTCACGCTACGAAACCTATAACCAAATTTTTCCATGGTGAAATACATCTCACACCTGTTGAATGGGAAAAGAGATTGCCCAAGGATACATCAATTTTTATGGAATACCTCCGTAAGTACCAGATTGAGTTTGAAGGCAGAGTTTTACCAGGTACCACAGCAAGGAGCATAACCATTGAGGCTGCTTCAAAAAGACATGACCTCATAATAATGGGCGCAAGTGAAAGGAGCCTTCTGAGTTCTATATTTAAAGGCAATCCTGTAGAGGAACTCTTAAGGGAGACCCCGTGCGATCTGATAGTCCTGAAACCGAGGCATGAAGATAAATAGCCTTACAGTAAAGGAAGTCTTTCACAGTCTCGTTACATTAGAGGAGGGACTCACAGAGGATGAGGCGAAGAGGAGACTTAAAGAATTTGGCTATAATGAGATTGAAGAGGTAAAGAAAAAACCCCTCACCTTCAGGTTCTTAGGTCAGTTCACGCATTTCCTTGCTGTTTTACTCTGGATAGCTGCCCTGCTTTCATTCCTCTCTGAGTACCTTCATCCAGGCGAGGGCATGCTTACCCTCGGCTTCGCAATCACAGCCGTTGTATTCATCAATGCCATATTCACTTTTATTCAGGAATACCGTGCAGAAAAGGCACTGGAGGAAATGAAGAGGCTCCTCCCCTTTTATGTGAAGGTTATAAGAGAAGGAAAAGAAAGGGAGATTTACGCAAAGGAGGTTGTGCCCGGTGACGTGATACTCCTTTCAGAGGGTGACAAGGTTTCTGCTGATACGAGGCTCATAGAGTCAAATGATATAAGGGTAAACAATGCCCCCCTGACAGGTGAATCAGAGCCTGTAACGAGGGTTATAGAGCCTTTTACAGGAGAGATCATAAACAGCCCTAACATAGCCTTTGCAGGGACAACGGTCGTCAGTGGCTCAGGAAAGGGAGTAGTCTTTGCAACGGGAATGAGGACAGAGTTCGGGAGAATCGCTCACCTCACAGGCACAGTTACTTCAGGTCTCAGCCCTCTTCAGAAAGAGATAATAAAGATAACGAGAGTCATTGCAGCTATAGCCACAATTATGGGTGTTATATTCTTTGCAACAGGGCACTTCATTGGCAGAACATTCTGGGAAAACTTCCTCTTTGCAGTAGGAATAATCGTTGCCAATGTCCCGGAGGGATTACTTCCAACAGTGACCCTTTCACTCGCTATGGGCAGCCAGAGGATGGCAAAGAGAATGGCATTGATAAAGACCCTAACATCTGTAGAGACTCTTGGCTCTGTCTCTGTCATCTGCACGGACAAAACAGGGACACTGACCCAGAACAAGATGGCTGTAAAAAGGATAGCCTATATTGGTGAGGGTATAAAGACAGAAGGACAAGGGCCTTCCTTGCTTACTGTTGCCCTGCTCTGCAACAACACAAAGGAGGTCGAAGGAAATCTAAAGGGTGAGCCAACAGAAGTCGCACTCTACAGGGCAGCGCTCGAGTCCATAGGTCATGTGGAAAGTAGAAGGATAAAGGAGTTCCCCTTTGACTCTGATAGGAAGAGGATGAGCACAATAAATTCTATCAATGGCAGCATCTATGCCATGACAAAGGGTGCACCTGAAAATATATTCACAATATGCAGTCATTGCCTCAGAGATGGTGAAATATTGTATTTTGATGAGGCCCTCAGGGATAAGTCAGTTTCCCTTTACTATTCAATGATGGATGAGGGGTTAAGGGTCCTTGCCTTTGCATATAGAGAGGTTAAAAGTGGCGAGGATATAAAGAGTAAGGAAGATGTAGAGAGGGATATGGTTTTTTTGGGTCTGGTAGGGCTTGAAGACCCTCCAAGACCAGAGGTACCGGAGGCAATAAAGAAATGCAGGGAGGCTGGAATAAAAATAATAATGATCACAGGTGATGGCTCGAGAACAGCCCTCGCTATTGCAAGGGAGATTGGCCTTGTAAAAGGAAACTCCTCGATAGTGGAAGGAAGTGATTTTTTAAGGATGTCTGATGACGAACTCCGCATGGTCCTCTCAAAAGAGGAGGTCATATTTTCAAGGATGACGCCAAAGCATAAGCTGAGGGTTGTAAATATCCTAAAGGAAGAAGGTGAAAGAGTCGCGGTTACAGGTGATGGAGTCAACGACGCCCCTGCTTTGAAAAGAGCAGACATAGGTATTGCCATGGGTATTATGGGAACTGATGTTGCGAAAGAGGCAGCTGATATAATACTCCTTGATGATAACTTCGCCACTATTGTAAATGCTATAGAAGAAGGCAGGGCTGTTTATGAGAATATCAGAAAGTTCATAAGCTATATCTTTTCTTCCAATATCCCCGAAATAGTCCCTTATCTTACATATGTCCTATTGAGGATACCCCTTCCCCTTACAATTATGCAAATACTCGCCGTTGACCTGGGCACAGACATGTTTCCTGCCCTCGCACTTGGTGCGGAGAAACCCTCACCGGCTGTTATGAAAATACCTCCAAGAAGCCCAAAGGAAAGGCTCTTGAACTTTCCGTTACTCACAAGGGCATACCTGTTCCTTGGCCCTATTGAGGCAGTAGCAGGGCTATTTGGGTACTTCTATGTATTGAATAAAGGTGGCTGGCAGTGGGGTGAAATGCTTGCATCTAACAATATCCTTTATCTACAGGCAACAACTGCCTGCCTTACAGCAATAATCGTTACACAGATCGCTAATGTCTTTGCATGCAGGTCTTTTAAGGAATCTGTTTTTCGCCTCGGCATTTTCACAAACAGGTTAATCTTTGCAGGTATAGCATTCGAAATCCTCCTGCAATTATTCATCGTCTATCATCCCTTTGGCAACAAAATATTCTCAACTCACCCTATTTCAGTGGAGATATGGCTCATCCTCATTCCTTTTGCCCTTCTACTCTTTTCTGCTGAAGAACTGAGGAAGCTTATTGTAAGGAGAGTTTGGAAAAAGTCTTTACCATAAGGACGAAAAAATTATACTTACATCTCAACCCTTGTGATCACTCCATGAAGTTTGTGTGCAAGGGCGGTTCCCTTAATCCTGCTTATGCTCTTATATGCAAGGTTGTATCTTTCAAGAAAGACATCTAAATACATAGGCTTAAGCGACCTGTAAAGTTTCTTTTGTCCAGAGGTATATATCATGATTATGCATAAAGGAATGGAAGCTATTATGATTGACCAGTAACCACCGTGAGGGATCTTATAGGAGTTTGACAACAGGAAAACAATATCAACAAAGGTTACAAGCAAGGAGATAATCATGAAAATAATTTTTCCTCTTAAATAAAATATCCATGTCATCATGACACCTGTAAGAGTCATTGTCCCGGTGACTGCCAGGCCATAGGCAGCAGCGAGGCGATGTGATTCCTTGAATTCAAACATAATAAATACAACAGCAATGAGCAGAAACCAGTTAACAAAGCCGATGTATATCTGAGACCTAAGTTCAGCAGATGTGTAATCAATCTTGAACATCGGTACAATATGTGTTGTTATCCCTTGGTAGACTATGGAGAACATCCCACTAATCAGTGCCTGGGATGCTATGACAGTGGCAATGATACTTAGAAAGAGAAATGGGACATAAAGCATCTGTGCCTGATTAAATATCATCTCAAAAAGCACATTTTTTGTTTGTGGATACTAAATAAGAAAGGCACCCTGCCCGAGGTAATTGAGCAAAAGGGCTACAAACACTAAATACCACGCATCGACAATGGGTTTGCGGCCCAAGTGTCCCATATCAGCATATAAAGCCTCCCCTCCGGTAGCACAGAGAATAACCTCTGAAAGTACAAAAAATCCAGCGATTCCATTTTCATAAAGAAATTGAAAAGCATAATAGGGATTTACGGACTTAAGTACCGATGGGACATAAAGTATCGAAACAATACCTGAAATAGTCAGCGATAAAAACCACAAAAGCATTAAAGGGCCGAACGCCCCCGCAACTTTTTCAGTTCCCTTTTTCTGGAAGACAAATAGAAGTATTGCAATTACACTTGCAATAAGAATAATTGTCTCCTGTCCTGTATTCTCGAAACCAGGGATCAAAAGGGAACCCTCAACAGCGCTGAGTATGCTTATTGCCGGGGTGATCACCCCATCACCAATAAAGAGGGATATACCAATGAAGGAGAGAAACGTAACAAATGCTGCCTTCCTGCTTGATCTTAACCAAGAGATGAGCAACTCCTTCAGAACGATAGTACCTCCTTCACCTTTCTTACCAAGGCTCATGGCAAGCCATGCGTACTCAACAGTTACAAGTATTATGAGAGTCCAGATAATAAGGGAAAGAACACCTATTACATGATCTTCAGTAGGTCTTGTGAGAAGAAAGATAACTGTAAGAGTGTATATAGGGCTTGTTCCAATATCTCCAAAGACAAGGCCTAAGGATTTTATTATCCCTTTCAGGTGAAACTTTTTATAAAACACAGCCCCTTTTTTGAGGGCAAAGGAGGGATACTAAAAAACCGCTATCAATGTAACGGTAAAAATCTCTATCCATTGCCCTTCCAAGTGCCTACGAGGTTAGCTGTCGGGCTCGGGCTTGGAAGTGCCCTATTCCCGGTTATCCGGGAAACACGCCCCAATATTGGTTCCCCCGTATCCATCTCTAAATGGATTTCGGCTGCTATCCAGTCATAACTCTACTCCCAAAGGCTAAAATTGTCAATACTTTTATAACTCATGATGGGTCGTAATATAGAAATTTATTTTAGATGTTCAAGGGCTTGGATAATCTCGTCAGCACCTGTGAAGTTCTTTTTCTCTCCATTGGATATTACGCACATGGGCGTTGCATTGATTTTATCTTCTTTAAAATAACTATTCAAAAGGCTGAAGGTTGACGCCACTTCAAAAGGTCTGAATCCTATATTCCTTTTCTTCAAAAACTCTTCTAATTTCTCCTTTTTAGTTATTTTGTTTTTTGCAGCCTCAAAAAGGGCAGCCCTTGCCTCAAGGGCGTGGTTAAGCTTCTTATTTTCATTTAAGACATAAAGAAAATATCTTGCATAGAGATTGGTTTGGGGATGGATTGGCGTGTCCACAAACGTAATATTTATGATGTTCTTTTTAACTAAATCGGTAATTATCTCTTCTAATCTCGGCTCCAGAGACCTGCAGGGGCCACAAAAATAATCGGTATATAGTCTCACCTTTATCTTGCCGGTTCCGAAGGAAGGCAGAAGAACCTCTTCTGCATAGAGTGGAGTAACTATGCCTTGGAAGAAAATCAAAAAGAGGATAAAGCCGAGAATCAGAGAGGCAGTCATGAGGATCTTTTTAGACATATCGAAGTTTAATAAAAAGAGGATTATAATAATGGCTCCAAAGGCTAAACAGTAATAACATTGAATAAGGTTCCTTATCTGAAATCCTAAAAGGTATATCTCTGCCCCTAAGCCAAAGGAGAGGAGAAATAGGAAGATGAAACTTCTTCTCAGGGGATTAAAAAGTATTAACATTCCCATATAAAGGACTCCCAGGTATTTCAGATCGATAGAGAAAATGCTACCCCTCGGGTATGAACACGACTCTCCACATATGCCATATGGCAAGACAATGCCTATACCTATAAGTGAAATTATGGTACTGATCCAGTATTTCTTGGAACTAATCTTTTCAAATAACTTTCTCATGGACATAAAAATATCAGTCAAGATCCATGCCAAAAAATGTAATCTAGTAATGTAAAAACGAAGACTGTTATGCTTATATATCCGTTCATATTAAAAAATGCTATATCGAGCCTGCTCAGGTCGTCTTCCTTGAGGAGGGAATGCTCATAGATAAAGAGCCCCGCAACAACCATCATCCCGAGCCAGTAAAAAATGCCCATCCTGAATAAAATACCTATAAATACGAGCAAAAGGAATGTTATTAGATGGAATATCCTTGCCAAAAACAAGGCCTTTTTTATTCCAAACCTCTGGGGAATAGAATAAATGCCATGGGATTTATCAAACTCGATGTCCTGAAGGGCATAGAGTGTATCAAAACCTGCAAGCCAGAACACAACAGCAATCCCCATTGGTATTATCTCTAAATCAAATGTACCCTTTACTGCTATCCATGCCCCGAGAGGTGCGACAGATAGTGCTATCCCCAAAACAAAATGGGTAGCCCATGTAAACCTTTTCGTATAAGAGTAAATAAAAAGTACGGCAATGGCAATCGGAGAAAGTTTCAGGCATAAAGGATTCAACATATAGGCTGCTAAGATAAAGATTACAAAGGATGCTACCGTAAATAAAACTGCCTCAGACAATTTAATAATCCCGGTTGGCAGTTCTCTGTTCCTGGTTCTTGGGTTTGCCTGATCAATCTTCCTGTCAATTATTCTGTTAAGCCCCATGGCGCCTGATCTTGCTCCTATCATGGCAATGGTTATCCACACTATCTTTCTCATGGAAGGGATTCCGCCTGCGGCAATGATTGCTCCGGTGAATGCAAAGGGAAGAGCGAAGATAGAATGAGGAAATTTTATCATCCTCAGATAAAGAACTATCTTTTGTGCTATGGAGTTCACAGGGGTATGAGTTCACTAAAATCAAGGATAGTCGCAAATTCTGAAGAGAGCAATGGCTTGACCGTTGAATTTGACCTTGCTTTGTAAATCAGATACCTTATACCGAATTTTTTTGCTGTTTTTAATACCTCAAGGGTGTCATCCACGAGCAGTGTTTTTCCCTTACCAAAACTGAGCCTCTGCTCAGCCCTGCGCCAGAATTCAATCTTCTCCTTTGGGAATCCGATCTCAAAAGATGTTATCGCACCTGTCAGATACTTACCGAGGTCAGTCTTTTTTAGCTTCATGTCAAGCACCTTGTAGTGAGCGTTTGTAACGATAAAGGTCTTAATTCTCCGAGCCTTAAGCATTTTAAGAAAATCCTCAACATGAGGATGAACCTCTATGAGGTGCCTTATCTGTTCTTTTAATGCTAAGATGTCGAGGTCAAGCTCCTTTGACCAGAAATCAATATCTGTCCAGTTGAGGGTCCCTTCATGTGCCTTGTATCTCTTGAATAGTTCTTCCCTTGCCTTTCCGAATGTAATTTTATGCTTCTCAGCATATCTTTCAGGCACTAAATGTTCCCAGAAATAATCATCAAAATATCTGTCCAGAAGAGTCCCATCCATGTCGAGGAGGACATATTTAATCTCTTCGAAAGGAATTAAAGACATAAGAAAACTCATAATGCAAGACCCTCTAATTTTGTATTTGCAGGATATAGTATTTGAGCGGTTTCTTTTGCCGATAGTCCGATAAAAAATATTTTAAAAATCTTAAATAATAAAGAGGCAAAAGCCTCGGAGGGCGATAGCCCGAGAATGAGCGAAAATACTATATCCTGCATAATCATATTAATTAGTGATTAATCCCCATCACGATAAAAAAGAAGACTTCCACTCATAATTTCCCCTTTGTCGTCGGAATACCCTTTATCCTCGGATCAATAGATACGGCATTTCTCAGTGCCCTTCCCAAGGCCTTGAATATCGCCTCAATTATGTGATGTGTGTTTCTTCCATACTGGGATTCAACATGAAGGGTTATGCCACTATTGCTAACAAATGCTTGAAGAAAGTCCTCAATAAGGTCGGGGTCAAAATTTTTTATCTTACTTTTCTTCGGGAATTCAACCTTATAGACAAGATAGGGCCTTCCACTGATATCAAGACTCACCGACGCAAGGGCCTCATCCATCGGAACTGTTGCCTGCCCAAAGCGTGATATCCCTCTCATATCTCCAAGGGCCTGTTTAACAGCCTTTCCGAGGACAATACCAATATCCTCTACCGTGTGATGAAAATCTATATGGATGTCTCCTTTTGCCTTCATCTTCATATCAAAAATACCGTGTTTACACATTAAGGACAGCATATGGTCAAGAAAGGGTATAGATGTATCAATAGAGTATTGCCCCTTCCCATCAAGATTGATAGTAAGCTTGATATCCGTCTCCTTCGTCTTCCTTTCAACTTTAGCCGTTCTCATTTTGCCTCTCCATTGATAGAATTATAACAGATTAGAGTCCTACAGAGGAGACTGTATGCAAATCTTCTGAAGCGTTGAGACATTTATCCTTTCCTCCTCCAATCTCTCATCTATAATAGGTAGTGGCGAAAAAATCTTCGATTAATATTTAAAAATGGGAACAGAGCGCTTTTTGATATTGTCCAATACAAAGGGATAGGCTTCGAGATATTCGATTTCAAGCTCCTCGGTAGAGATTCCGAGTCCTTTTAATTTTCTGCTCAGCTCTTCGATTCCCTTGGAGCCAAAGATCTCGAGCATAATAGCAGGCCATGCATTCACCCCTGCATCAAGAAGATACTTCAAGGCCCTGAGGGGAAATTCAAAATACCCCCCTTCTGCTCCCGAAATTTTCTCAAAGCTCTGTTCATCCCATCCTTTGACGGAAATACGAACAAAGAGCCTCTTGAAAGGAGAGAGCCTCTGGGCAAGATTCGGACGATATCCCAAGATGAAGCCATTGGTCTCAAGGATGAAATCGAGCGTTGGCTTCTCTGAAAGAACTCCCTCGATTATCTTGATGATATGTTCAAAAGATTTCTCACCCAGAATGGGTTCTGCGCCGCTCAACCTTACCTTGTTGAAATCTCTCCTCTTACAGATATCCAGAAGCCTTCTTACCACTTGCTCAGAGGAACAAAACTCCTCTTTGCACTCCTCGGGTTTCATATTCCTTTCATAATTCCAGCAGTAGGCACAGAGAAAGCAACATCCCACCATATCAGCGGTGGCAATGCCTCCATAATATCTTGCTCCCCTGAAACGATAATACTTCCTTTTCTGATCTCTCATAACGAGGTTTTCGACCTCTTCTGCCCGTTTTACAGGATCGAAAGGAAGTTTAAGCATTTTATACCTTAGCCCAATTATTCATAAATTAATTAAAAAGTCGGTAGGACATAGTATTTGAGCGGGTTTAAATTCTTTCAAAGAAAGAATTTACCTCGGAGCCCCGCACTATAACATAGTGCGGGGCGAGAATGAGCGAAAATACTATATCCTGCCTGATTCGCTATAGTTTATGTTAGAGCATATTTCCTTTATCCTACATTCATCACAATATCTTCTGCGACAAAAAGCCTATCCAGAATGTAGGAGACAGTTTGAACCCATCCAGCGAGTATTCTTAGTTTTTCTCTTGCGAGGAGACAGAGACATCTTTCTCTCTGTGGACACTCTGGACAGGTATAAATCCTGCAGAACCTTGGATCCCAGGGGATTTCCCACTAAAAGAGGCTGAGCTTTTTCGTCATCCTCTGGAAATGTATATCTGATCTCCTTTCCTTTCAACTTCACTATCATGAGGCAAAGCCTTTGCTAAACCTTATTGAAATTTGGCTTAAAACTTAAGTCCAATCCTAAATTTCGGAAGCTTTTTCATATTCTTTCTTGTGTACAGCAGTTTTCTCTAAGAAAAGCAATTATAGTAGATGTGTTGAATACCTGGGGTAAGGTGAAGATAAAGATGAGGAGAAACTGAGGCAAAAAGAGGATCAAGGAGTAGTAACTCCGATGCTGGCACAAAAGGCATTCCATTTAGTCTTTCTCATCTGTTGTCTTCTCCTTGCTCATTTTTGAAAGACTATTATATCTTCAACCCCAATCTTACCTTTATCCGCCTTTGACAATCCATGCTCGATAACATCAACAACTTTGAATCCGGCAGATTTCCCTATGTCTGCTAATATTGAAGATGTTTCTATGACCTCTTCCTTACCATGGATAAGCCATGAGTGATATTTACTGATAACCATAAGATAGTATTTATTCCTTTTCAAAACTCGATAACACTCCTCAAACGAAAGGGTCATCATCTTGAGATAATTTTCAACTATTTTAGATTTATAGACCCTTCGAGATTCATTCAGCAGTTTTATAAGATTTAAACTTGATGGTGGTAATTGGATTGAAAAATATTTATCACTGACCATAAGCGGTAACTGCTCCATATATTCTGTTTCATCCCTGTGCTTTGATTCATAGAACATCTTTGTGGACTGCCACATTAAATCCTCATCAAACCCAAGAACCAAAATAGAAGGTTTATTATTCCCAATGTAATCCAGTGCATCAAAATAGGGAGGAGAAGTAAGGATGCCGTCTATGGAATTATCAGGAATCATTGACATATTAGTTGAGTCACCTTTAATGATCGTTACTTTAGTTTTTGTAAAATCAACTCCCAAAATTTCTCCTAACTTTCTTGTGGCATAAAGTGTCAAGTATCTATCTTCCACGTAACTTTTAAAAGCTGTCATTATGTCATAAACCTTTTTCTTTTCTGAAAACTCTATAACTTGCTGGCTTAAAAGGATATGGAGGAACTTTTTTATAGAAGGGTTTTGAAAGCGGTCTATCTCTTTCTTAATAAATAAAATTTTTGGAAGGTGTTGTGCAATATTCTCATATGCCTTACCATTTCCAGATTTCATTTTAGCCTTTATATTTTGCAATTCATCAGTTATGACATCTTTTTCATAGCGATCTATTGACTCAAATAATTTAATGACATGGTTTTTAAGCTCAGGTAATGAAATACCTAAATTGCATTTTACTTCAGTAATGGTTTTCCCAATACTTAATATTTCTATACCAATAGCATTTATCCCCATAGTTGGGGCATCAGCGATAAATGCCCCAGAACCTACAAAAGGGTCTAATATTGTATCCCCCTCTTTAACATTGAGTAGATTTATCAAAGCACGAGATATCCTCGGGTCTCCTTTCCCTTTATATTTGTGGAGGTAATGAAGAAAAGGCTTTCTCAGGTCTGTAGATGCCCAGTCAACAAAGTCTCCTATGTGGTTTTTCCCTAGTCCAAAGTGAGGTGAACGATGCTCTCCTCCCTGCATATGAACAAGCAATTCATTAATCCCTTTTTCAATACCTGCCTCTTTTTCATCAAAATAAGCCCTCCAATCTACACTATTTTTAGGACGGAATACAGCAGCAGGCAGTTTTTTAACTTCTGTAGCATATTCAAAGAGTGTGTGAAATGGAAGAAATCTAATAGTAGCAAGTACTTTATCATCTTTAAGAGGCTTTAAGAATAGTTGGGAGTACGGATTTATATTTAAGGATTCATGTTGCAAATTAATATCGCTTACTTTTAATCCAATCTCAAAAAGTATAGATTTGATCTCATCCACAGTTTTGACTTCAAAAATAATATATATTTCTCTTAAAAATGTTGCTTTCTTGACAATGCCTATAATCTCACGGACGGGTATTTTCGCAAACAGGCCCTGTCCTTCCCCAAGATAAGGCAATCGAGATATTAAATGAATTACATTGTCATCAAGCAAACTAAATGGCTTTTCTCTCATCAAAGCAGCAATTGTTTTTATAAAGGCCGTCTTTACTTCTAATAATGCATCAAATTCCTTCTGAGCAAAATAGACTTCATCAGGGTCCCTTAAATCAAACTTTATTTTTCCTAACCAAAGTAGCTTGTTCACCATTTATGTATAGCTCTTGTTGATCTAAAGTTAATAAAAACTCCTCGATCCGCCTTTCTGCTAACCTTACATACTCTTCATTTATGTCGTATCCAACATAATGACGCTTTGTTTTTTTTGCTGCGATAGCAGCTTGCCCACTTCCTATAAATGGGTCTAAAACAACTTCTCCTTCAAAGGTATAAAGTTGAATTAGTCTGTAAGGCAATTCCACTGGAAAAGGAGCAGGATGTCCCACTTTTGTTGCTGGTTCAGCAGAAAATATCCAGACACTTTTTGTAAATTCAAGAAATTCATCTTTTGAAATTGTGCTTTTTCTTTTTAAACACTCTCTTGTAAATGTGCCTTTAGAGAAAACCAAAATATATTCATGAATGTCTCTTAACGTTGGATTTTTAGCAGAAAGCCAGCTCCCCCAGGCAGTTGAAGGACTGCCGCTTGAGGCTTTGTTCCAGATGATCTCACCTCTCATTAAAAATCCTAAATCGAGCATGTCCTCAATGATAAAAGTATGAAGTGGAATATATGGCTTTCTTCCTAAATTAGCAATATTAATACATGCCCTTCCACCGGGGACGAGAACTCTTTTAACTTCGCTCCATACCTTTTTTAAAAATGCTCTATACTCATTAAGAGTAAGATTCTCGTCGTATTCCTTTCCAACATTGTATGGGGGAGAAGTAACCATCAAATGGATGCTACTGTCAGGTAATTCCTTCATCCGTTCACTTGATTTGCAAAAGATTCTATCCAGAAATTCAGATGGGATAGGATTTTCTATATACCTTACAACCTCCTCCTTAGGTAATTCATCATATAATCTGCTCGTATAAAAGGAAGTAGAGTCGTGGTTAATTCTTCCTGGTGATCCAAAAGCACTTGTTTTGGTACCTCTTTTCCTTTGAATAAACCCCATTTTAATCCTCCCTCCAGAGGTCAACCCATCTTTTGTAGGAATTGAATGTTATGCTTGTTCTTTTCCAGTGTATTGGAATTTTGAAAGAATCTTTTTCGGTAACCAACCTTGATAAGGCTTCTTTACTGAATTCAATGCCTCTCGGATTTGTACCTGGCTTCGGTAGCTTGATATAACCCTCTCGTCCCATTTCCTCAAACACCTTTCTCTGGACATCAAGGGGTATCCAATAAAAACCACCTTCATCATCTTTATTTATCTGAATAAGCAGGATGTCACAGCGAGGATAATATTTTTCTCTAAATTCTTTTGCTGATTTAGCATCAACAGTCCATGCTATTTTAACACTGCTAAAAGTTTTCCCAGTAAATGTTTTTATTGATATAGGCTCTCCAAACAATTTTACATCAACCTCCGACTTGGTAATTGGAATCTCTGCTTCTACATTTGCCTCATCAAATTTATACATAAGCAGGGCAACTATTATCCTTTCACGGACAGAACCCACTTCCATCCCCATTCTTCCAGCCCTTGAACTCTCTAATTCAGCAAGTTGAAATAAATAAGGTAGACGTCTTTTAATCTTCTCAACAAGTTTTTCATCTTCAAACAGTTCTATTAAACGGCTACTCATAATCCCCTTTTAGGTATTGCTTTTTCAAAGGGTTCAAGGAAAAAGAACGTGTAACCCTTTACCTGCTTTGACATAAACCTCCCAAGTGGATTTCTCACCAGTTTCAGGTGTAGAAATGTGTTTTACCAGACGTATGTCGGCATCGGTCAAGCTGTAGGTTTGTTTAAGTTCTATCACTCGATCTTTAGCCCACTCCTGTTTCTCAAAGACGGTTTCCAATACAAAGCCTTCCTTCTGATAACGTTCCCGAAGGGCACGGTCTTCACTAAAACCCTTGGTAACTTCTTGTATATCCATATAACCTTAAAAACTCCACGAGGAAACAGTAAATTTCAAAATTACTGCCAAGGTAACTTAGGCCGATGAGTATTCAGGCAGTTTAAATTCTATTTTTAACCCATGATTTTAGATGCCTCTATCACCTCGATGCCGATAAGTTCCCCTTCCCTATCAAAATCTGCATGTGCACCTGGGGTGATTGTAATAGTTTCTGCTGCCTTTGTTTCAAGTTCTGAAAAATATATATACAGGAGGTCTCTTTCATGATCGTATTCAATCCTCATTATTCTTTCTCCTTTCTCAAAACTTTTCATATCTTGCTTTAGCAGTTAATAATATAAGCTTTTCAGCTTTATATTTATGATACACTGTAACCTCTTTTTCTTCAAAGAATTTCCCTTCCCATTCTGCTTTATTCTCAGGTTCATGGTCTAACTAACAGAAATCTATCATTCCTCCTCACCCTGCCATCTCCCATTGCTCACTTCTTTCAAGGCCCTCAGAAAAATCCTATTCTCTTCAGGCGTCCCAACCGTAACCCTCAGGCAACCATTTACAACACCCTTCATATTCCTCACGAGGACCCCTTTCCTTAGAAGACCTTTATATATCCTATCAGGGTCTTTCACTCTGAATAAGATAAAGTTTGCCTCTGATGGATAGGGCTTTATTCCATCTATCTTTGACAACTCATGAAAAAGTCTTTTCCTTTCTGAAACGATTAATTGTATGTTCCTCTGCATCGCTTTTCTATCTTTCAAAACTTCGATCGCTATTGCCTGAGAAAGAGAATTTAGATTAAAAGGAAGTCTTACCTTATTCACCTCTCTGACTATTTCTTCATCAGCTATCAGGAACCCAACCCTCAAGCCTGCGAGCCCGATCTTACTCAGTGTTCTCATTATCACGAGGTTTTTGTAATCTTTTAAAAAAGGCAGAAATCCCTTTCTACTCGAAAAAGGCTGATATGCCTCATCAACTACTACGATAGAGAGTGACAAGGTTGACTCGATTATCCTTAAAATCCTTTCTGAGGAAAAACAGTTACCTGTTGGGTTATTCGGTGAGTCTAAGAAGATTAATCTGGGTTTTTCTTTGCGTATTGTCTTAAGTATCCTGCTAATATCGAGGTCAAATTCTTCATCAAGTGGAATCTCTATTTTCTTCTCTCCAATGGCCTGTGCAATAATTCCGTACATAGAGAAGGTAGGGACTGGATAAAGAACAGGACCACCAAAAGTCGTAATGAGATAATAAATCAGCTCATCCGATCCATTTCCATGGAGTATATTTCCTGGCCTCACCTCAAAGTACCTTGAGATGAGTTTCTTTAGAGACTTTGCCTCCGGATCTGGATATCTGTTCAGCCCCCCGAAAAGTCTTCGACTTTTTGGGGACCTCAAACTTGTCAATACCTTTGGAGATAATCCATAAGGGGCCTCATTTGCATCGAGCTTAACCTTGCACGTGATCTCCTTTGCCTCATAGGCTTGCAGAGAACATATATTGGGCCTTACGAGTTTCTTAATATCCATTTGTGAACGAATTATAACACAACCTCTGAACCTTACCCCGAATAAATCTCAATGACTTTTTTAGACTTCTCTGATAAACTTTCCATGGGACTGGAGAAGGTAAAAGGGAAATGAATAAAGAATGGGTTGAGGTCTTTGTCACTTACGATTCTCTTGAGGCAGAGATGATTAGAGACCTGCTGGAAAGCGGAGGAATATCAGTGGTAGTAAGGTCATCAAAGGTGAGTCCCTATCCTGTTAGTGTCGGTAAAATGGGCGAAATAAAAATATTGGTCAGAGAAGAGGATAAAGAGGCGGCAGAGAAGGTTATAAAGGGAGAGGAGGAAGCTTGAGTATATGCCTTTCGAAACTAAGGGAAGATTAGCCATCATTCCGCCTTTTGCGGATCCAGAAGAAAGACTTATAGTTGTTGGTGATATTCATGGTGATTCACATAGTTTTAATGCAATCAAAAAAATATTTATCCCCGACAAAGATCTTTTAATCTTTTTAGGAGATTATGCAGACAGAGGGCCTAATAGCGTCGAAGTTATAGAAGGAGTTCAAGAATTAATCAAAAGTCATCCTGAAAGGATAATTCCTCTCAAAGGTAACCATGAGGATTACACACCAGAAGGAAGACCAATGTTTACTCCTTGCACGCTCATAAGAGAGGTCGAAACAAAGAGAGGAAGCTGGAGATTATACTTTAAAGAACTTAGAAAAAATTTTCTGGATGGGCTTTACCTATCAGCTACAATTCCCGGGAAAGTTCTTTTTGTTCACGGTGGCATTTCTAATGTAATTAAGAGTAAAGAAGATTTGGTTAATCCAAACGAATTAGTAGAAGAAGGTATTCTGTGGAGTGACCCCTATGAAATAAAAGGTGAGTATGGAAATCCACGCGGTGCCGGGGTACTGTTTGGTCCAGATATAAGCAAAGAAGTTACGAAGAGATTAAACGTTAAATACATTATAAGAAGCCACGAACCAGGAAAAGCTCCACGCGGCCCTTTTATCGAGCACGAAGGTAGAATGGTAACTATTAGTTCTACCAGAGTGTACGGTGGAAGGTCTTTCGTTTTAATTTTGCCTTTTGAAGATCTCCCGAAAACTGGGAATGAAATAGAAAAGTATATATTCTTCCTTTAGTTCTTTAAAACTGCAAAGCTTACTCGGAGGTATCTAAAATTCGAGCTTATCTATACAATCTCAGAAAGTGACGGTATCTGCTTGAACTCCTCAGAGAGCTCTTCAGAAACTATAAAAGGTATTATTCCTCGCTTTACGGCACCTTCCAAATCTTCCTCACCAGTAGCCCGGGCCACAAGATGCTTTTTATCTTTCAGACCTAAAGCCTCAAGCATGGCGTTAAGAATGCCTTTTGGAAAGGCATAAACGAAAAGGTGCCCTTCAAAGATGCTGAATATGGGTCGGAATTCTATGACCACTCCGGCGCCAAGCTTTTTTGTGGTGAGCATCTTTGAATCGAGTAGTTTCTCTGTTAGCTTTTTTCTCGCATTCGCAGATGCGCTGAATATCTTTGCAGCCTCTTCAAACAGTTTTGGCACAGAATAGGTCATTAGAGTTCGAGAGACGTCGAGCCTGAACCACCATAGGTCATAGCTTAGAAGGGATCTTCGCCGTGCGACATCGCTCAAATTGCCAATAAACATGTTTCGTATGTATAAGAGATCGGGATAATCGTAGAGAGCTGATGGCTTCTCGTATGCGCACTCTTCTAAAGTCGAGTAAATCTCGGCAATCTTCTTGCCCACCAAGTCCCTGTTGTAAAAAGAGACCATCCTGTTCAACATGTGATCGTCGATGCTGAAGCCATAAAGCAGTATCTCGGTCCCTTCGACTTCCCTATTAGCCTTGCCCATGAGCACAAATATGCGCGGATTATCTGAACCCTTTGGGATTGCAAAGAATTTAAAGACATGATGCCTTGCGAATACATAAACAGGAACATCCTTCAGTGCAAAATGGGAAGCTGCGAGCTTTAAACCTTCGCCATAGTAGCCTCTCATCCAGCACTCCTTGTCCGTTCCTCCTATGGAGAGAGCCTCAACTTTCAGCCCCCTACCCCTGTCAATGATCCACGTGCCTATGCTATCCTTTTTAACGTTAACTTCGGGCTTTCCAGTGATAAGCTCAGCTTCATCCAGTGCATTTTGAACCAGCTCTCTGAGTGATTTGAACACGTCGAACCCACGCCTTTCAATATAATCTTTTGTAATACCCAAAGGAACTACAGCATCGTAACGGTCTATAAATTCTTTCAGCTCCTCTGTTTCCTTTGTCGCCTCCTGTGCTGACAGCTCATCAACCTTTTTTAAGCTATCTATGGATAGCACAGAGGCACGCATGACAGAAGGAATTTCATATTCTGAATAAGCCCCGTTAGAAAGCTCGGGTGGGGCTTTAAACCCCATTTTGTATTTTTTACCCCGCCCCGTTAGATGCTTCCTATCTAATAGGGCCCGCCTTTTTGTCGGAGCTTTCTTTCTAACGGGGTAAATATCGTCCATAGGGTAGTATATCATGCAGCGATAGTAGAAATGTCTTCAGTGCTTCCTTTACAGACTGTCCTTTTGAGTTTCTGGGATCGACTTCAAATAGAGTTCTATTCTCAATGATATTTTTGATTAGAGTCGAGAGAAAAAATACTCAATGACTTATGACTGATGACTGATGAATTTTTACTCTGACTATATAACCTTGTTAAGCTGATACTCCACAATCCCTGATGCACCTGCCATCTTGAGCTTCGGTATGATGTCACGCACAACCCTCTCATCAATCATTACCTCAAGGGCATACCATCCCTTATCAAATCTTTATTTCTCATAGATTCTTTTAGGCCATTGAGTAAACTATTTGCATGATACGGTACAAACTGATTCCAGAAGATATTCATCAAAAAATCAACTCCCTAAAAGGTCTCTTTACAAGTGATTCTAACATCGTCTTTGCCTATCTCTTTGGCGGACTATTAAAAGACAAACCAAACCCTTTAAGTGATGTTGACGTGGCTGTATATGTAAAGAATATAAAGAAATTAGACTATCTTGAGTTATTTGGTAATATTGCCAATGTCCTCGCACAGATGAGATTGACCTTGTAATTTTAAATACCGCTCAACTCAGTCTTACAGGAAGAATCCTGCAAAACAGAGAGGTCCTTGTTGATAAAGATCCCTTTTTAAGGCACAAATATGAATCAATTATCTTGAGGGAATTTTTTGACTTTACAATAAAGGAAAGAGACATCCTGAAAAGGAGGTACGGAATTGGTTGATAAACTTTTGTTAGGAAGAAAGATTGCACAGATGGAGACCTATTTGGGTCAGATTAAAGAGTATTTACGGTATAACCTTGTTAAGCTGATACTCCACAATCCCTGATGCACCTGCCATCTTGAGTTTCGGAATAATGTCTCGCACAATCTTCTCATCAATCATTACCTCAAGGGCATACCATCCCTTATCAGAAAGGGATGATATTGTAGGCGAGTGCATGGCAGAAAGAAGGCTCATTACCCTTTTAAGAGAGCCTTCAGGAACATTCATCTTGAGCCCAACCTTCTCCTCTGCTGCGAGAGCCCCCCTGAGGAGCATCACAATATTCTCCATCTTCCGTCTCTTCCACCTGTCACGCCATGACTTCTTGTTCGCAATAAACCTCGTGCTCGACTCAAGGATGGTCTCAATGACCCTCAGATTATTCGCCTTTAAGGATGCTCCTGTCTCTGTAAGCTCAACTATCGCATCTGCAAGGTGCGGTGGTTTTACCTCTGTTGCACCCCATGAAAAATCCACTTCAGCTTTTATACCCCTGGATTTGAGATACTTCTTTGTAAATCCTACAAGCTCAGTCGCAATGCGCTTTCCTTCCAGGTCCTTTAAAATCCTTATCTTAGAATCATTCGGAACTGCGATTACCCACTTTACAGGCCTGAGACCTTCCTTTGCATAGATAAGCTCAGCGACCTCATGGACATCTGCATTCTGCTCCATTATCCAATCTTTCCCTGTAAGACCACAGTCGAGTATTCCATTCTCCACATACCTCGCCATCTCCTGTGCCCTGATTAACATGGCCCCAATCTCAGGGTCATCAAGGGAAGGATAATAAGAACGGTCCGATAAAGTTATGTGATATCCTGCCTTTCTAAAGAGCTTTAATGTTGATTCTTGGAGACTTCCCTTCGGAAGACCAAGCTTTAATATTTTATTCATTGTGATATAATTTATCATATTGTTGATGTTGTTACAACTAACTATTAAACGGCGATAGTATCTAAGAATTTTAGCTTAATATTTCAATCTCAATTATTACAGACTGAAAAATTGCTCTTGGAGCGAACATTACGAAATTTTTGGGTTACCAGCCTTAGTGAAGGGAGCATTCCCACAGGGGCGAATTTACACTGTTCGAGGCTGAAGGCCGAGTTTGCAAATTCGAGCGACCGAGCTTTAGACTGGTCAAAAATTTCGTTCAGGGAGCGAAAGAGCATTTTTCAGCAACAACTGACTCTTTCACTTCAGAGCGGATGCCGATTGACTTTACATATTTAACTTTAACAAATATCATTGATGAAGGCTTAAAAGCCTCGCGCCTTTACAACCTTACGGGCTCATCTTCAGCCCTTCTTCTTGCCCTTTATGATAAGCCCTATCTCGCTGTTGAAGTAACGGAAGAACTTGCAGAGGAGTTATGGAAAGATATTAATTTCTTCAGAGAGGTTTTAAGGAAAGACAATGTCCTCTTTCTTCCCGAACCTGATGGATCTTCCCTTTCAGGTGAAAGGGCAAAGACGATCTACTCCCTTAAAAAAACCGATTCTCTCGTCTGTTCTTTCAAAACCCTTAGATCACCTATATGGTCTCAGAGAGAAATAGGGGGGATCGTTCTAAACCTCAAAAAAGGGACGGAGATAGAGAGGACAGAAATAGATAAAAGACTTAAGGAAATCGGTTACAGGAAGGTCTCCCTTGTTTCTGAAAAAGGGGAATACAGCCAGCGTGGTTGGCTCTTCGACATCTTTCCCTCGACATCAGAAAACCCCTTGAGAGTTGAGTTTTTCGGTGATGAGATTGAAACCATAAAGACATTTGATGTCGAAACACAGATATCAAGGGAGGAGGTTTTTGAATCTTCGATCTTCCCCGCAGAGGAGCCTTCTTCAGGCAAGACAATTATGGAGATAATGGGTAATGTGAAATACTTCTTTTCTGATTCCATTCAGGAAAGAAGCGGACTTGCCGGGGATATTATTTTTCTTTCGAGGTATTCTTTAAAAGGCCCTGGTTATGAAGTCGGGATGTTCTCTCTCAAGGGTCTTGGGATAATGCCTGAGGAAAGGAAAAATATTGAGGAATTAACACAAAAGATTAAGCTACTTCAGAAAGAAAACAGGATAGCCCTCATCTCTTCATCAAGAGGCCAGGCAGAGAGGCTTAAAGAGATAATAAGAGAAGGGAGCATAATTGCGCCTCTCATTGATAAAACAGACCTTCTTGATTATGAAGGCAGTATCTCGATTAC
The DNA here is from genome assembly GCA_040753955.1 of Nitrospirota bacterium. Lineage (GTDB taxonomy): Bacteria > Nitrospirota > Thermodesulfovibrionia > Thermodesulfovibrionales > SM23-35 > JASEEX01. The sequence goes on from JBFMDQ010000002.1 coordinate 49,647, forward strand.
AATTGGCGACCTTTCGTCAGGTCTCTTCTTCCCAGGCCTCTTAATCCTGACGGAAAAAGAGATCTTCGGTGGAAGGCCTGCCTACAGACCTATCAAGAGGTCTAAGGTATCAAGGCTCCTTACATCCCTCGATGACCTCCTGCCAGGCGACTTTGTTGTCCACAAAGATCATGGCATAGGAAGATTTCATGGACTTGTACGCCAGAGTGTCGAAGGCATCGAAGAAGATCTCTTAGTAATCGATTACGAAGGCGGAAGACTATACTTACCTCTTCACGGTATTAACAGTATCCATAAATATCATTCTGAAGAAGGGGCTATACCAAAGATCGACAGGCTTGGGGGAAAGACCTGGCAGAGAACAAAGGAGAAGGTGAGAAGAAAGGTACAAGAGATGGCAGAGAGGCTTATTGCCCTTTATGCAGAAAGAGAAGTCTATAAGGGTTTCTCCTTCAGCCCAGATACAGAACTCCACAGGGAATTTGATAGCTTCTTTCCTTACGAGGAGACGCCTGACCAGACAGTGGCCATAGAGGATATCAAAAAAGACATGGAATCAGAAAGACCAATGGAAAGGCTCATCTGCGGAGATGTCGGATATGGGAAGACAGAGGTCGCAATGAGGGCAGCCTTCAAGGCAGTGTATAACGGGATGCAGGTAGCTCTGCTTGTGCCTACGACAATATTGTGTGAACAGCACTACAGGACTTTCAAGATAAGGTTTTCTGCCTTTCCTGTAAGGATAGATTATCTGAGCAGGTTCAAATCAAATAGGAAGCAGCAGGAGACAATCAGGGCCCTCTCAAATGGAGATATAGACATAATCATAGGGACGCATAGCCTTCTCAACAAGGATATAAGCTTTCATAAACTCGGACTTCTTATTATTGATGATGAGCACAGGTTTGGAGTCAGACAGAAGGAGAGGATAAAAGAACTGAAAAGGGGTATCGATGTTCTCACCCTTTCTGCAACGCCTATACCGAGAACACTTTATATGGCAATCTCGGATATAAGAGATATGAGCATAATCGAAACACCACCTGAGGAAAGGCTCGCTGTCAGAAGTACTGTCTCTGTATTTAATGGGGAACTTATAAAAGAGACTATAGATAGGGAACTCGAGAGAAAGGGACAGGTCTTTTTCATTCATAACAGGATAAAGGACATACATAAGATTGCCGAATATCTGGTAAGACTCCTACCTACAGCTCGGAACGTTGATTATTCAATCTACGTTCCGAGGATATCGATTGCACATGGGCAGATGCCTGAAAGGGAACTCGAAAAAATCATGCTCCAGTTCTATGAAGGCAAAATAGATGTCCTTGTGGCTACTGCCATAGTTGGCTCAGGACTTGACATTCCAACGGCTAATACCATCATCATCAACAGGGCAGACATGATGGGGCTTGCTGAACTCTATCAACTCAGGGGCCGCGTTGGGAGGAGCAGTGTGAGGGCCTATTCCTATTTTCTTATTCCTGGTGAGGATATCATCACTGAAGAAGCCAGAAGGAGGCTACAGGCAATACAGGAGATGAGCTATCTTGGAGCTGGCCTCAGGCTTGCTATGAAGGACCTCGAGATCAGGGGCGCAGGAAACCTCCTGGGTCCTGAACAATCAGGACATATCTATGCCGTCGGCTTTGACCTTTATATAGAGATGTTAGAAAAGGCGGTGGCTGAACTAAAAGGCGTGAAGGTAGAAGAGGAGTTTGAACCATCAATAAGTTTAAAGGTTAATGCCTTTATACCAGAAGAATATGTAGATGACATAACGCTCAGGCTCAGCCTGTATAGAAGGATTGCATCATCAAAGACGCATGAAATCCTAAAGGCTCTTGAATTAGAGATGGAGGACAGGTTTGGAAGACCACCAGAAGAGGTAAAAAACCTCCTCGATATAATGAGGCTTAAAATAATGGCTAAGGAACTCCTCGTTACAAAGATCCAAGATGTACATGGAAGGATCCGGGTAATCTTCTCTCCTGATACAAAGGTAGAGCCCCGGGACATCTTCGAACTTCATAAAAAAAGAGATGGAAAGATTAAATTCTTACCGGACGGTTTTGAGCTTGACCTCAGAGGACTTCCATGGGAGGGAGTCTATGAAGAAGTCTCTTCTCTCTTTACCCCGTTAGAAAGAAAGTTCCGCCCCAAATAATTTCTAACGGGTTGAGCTTTCTAACGGGGTTTACTTATCTGACCGTTTCTGATAGTTTTAATAAAGGCCAATAACCTTATAGGAGAGTTGGCAATGACAAGAAGCATTCTTATTTTTATCATATTCTTTCTCGGTTCTTGTGCAACCGGGAGGGAAAACATCGAGAGGGCAAACGCCCACTACAGGATAGGGCTCTCTTATTTTAATGAAGATAAGATACAGATGGCCTATGTTGAGTTTCAAAAGGCACTCGAACTTAACCCGAACGATAAGGAAGTGCTTAATGCGCTCGGTGTAGTCTATCTCAGATTTGAGGATTTTCAGAAGGCAAGGGAATCATTTTTAAAAGCAATTACTTTAGACCCTGATTTTTCAGAGGCTCATAATAACCTCGGTGTTACCTATGGGAAAATGGGCAGGTGGTCTGATACGTTAAATTCATTCAAGGCAGCACTTAAAAACCCTGTATATCAAAAACCCGAGATCGCATATACTGGCCTTGGTGAAGCCTATTATAGATTGGGACGCATTGATGAGGCAATCAATGCCTACAGAGAGGCAATAAAGCGCGCACAGGATTTTTACCGTCCCTATTACGGTCTGGCCCTCTGTTACAATGCTAAAGGCCAGTATGGTGATGCCGCTACTGTAATTATGCGAGCAATAGATCTCGACCCCATTTTTAGAGGAGATAGGAAAAAATTAATAGATGACCTCAAGAACAAAAGTCCAATAGCAAAGGGTGAAGAAAAAAAAGACATTATTGATTATCTTGAGATACTGAGGTATTGAGAGGTCTCCAAAAAGTCAAAGACTTTCCGGAGCTGTTCGGGGCGTAGCGCAGCCTGGTTAAGCGCACCTGCCTTGGGAGCAGGGGGTCGGAGGTTCAAATCCTCTCGCCCCGACCACCTAACCACCACTCATAATACCTCTCCCCGAGAAATATGGTTAAAATCGTGACTCCAAAGCCACCCATGACATCTACAACATAATGATACCGACAGTAGACAGTAGAAAATATAAGGGCTGGCACAACGGGCAAAAATACCCAAAAGAGTCTTCTCTTAAATCTATGGGCAAGATAAAGAACAATCGAGGCTATGGCAGTATGTACACTCGGAAAGGCATCTCTTTTTATGCCCTCAAGTTGGTCTAGGAATCTCTGTATTGGCTCTGCAACAAAGAGGCCCTGGAGTTCAGTGGTCTGTAGATGGGTTATGGCATATCTTGGCCCCAGAGCAGGCATGAGTATATAACCGAGATAACAAAGGTAGAAGCAGAATAGAACCAGAAACAATGACCTGTCAAATTCTCTCCTTCGATTATTAAGTACAATTCCGAGGGTTATGGGAAGGAAGTAATAACTCAAGTAGGCAAGCTGAAGTATATCAGTCAGAAGGGGGCTCATAATTCTCTCGAGCAGGATCATAGGATGACCACTAAAGATCAGATAATCAAGTCTGATAAGTATTGGGTCTATGTCCTCAGGATTGACGTAATGCACAAGCCATTCGAGGCTTTCAAAGATAACCATAACACAGATAATCGGAAAGATCAGGTCATACAGAAAACCCATGGACCTACTCCAATTTTTAAACCTGATGATAACAACCTGGGAAATAATGAGAACCGAATAAAGACTTATTAAAAAGGGGGCCTTTGGCACATTTTGATAAAATATAATTGTCAGCACGGAGAGAAAAAAAAGGAAAATAATTATTACTGTATCCGCAGGTCTAAGCCCAAAGATTACTTTTCTCATCAGAGCTTGCTTAGTATCTTCTTTGTTGCCTTCTCTTTCTTTGAGAGTCTCTTTGGATTACCTTTCCTACTGGTCACACTGTATTCTTCATTGTCATCTTCATATAAAACTTCTTTTTCAGTCTGCTTTTTCTCTATAGCTTTCAGAAAATCTTCTGAAGGTATCGGCACAGAACCTGATGCCCATGCATGTGATGCTATATCCCTGTCTGATGTCACCACAACCCACTGACGCCTGTCAGAGGAGATTATATGCTTAATGGCAGAATCAGCCTTCTCGCCGAGTCTCGAATAGATGACCTTTATCCCACCAATTATGGATTGACTCTCCTGGCCCACTCCTGCCTTCCATCCATCAAAGACAACAGTTATATTGTGACCTTTTTTCTTCCTGTATTCAATGAGGGACTCAATCAGTATCTTCCTCTGCTTTTCGAGGTCCTTATGATAGATACCAATCAAGTTGTAACCATCAATGATTATCGAAGAAATAGCAAAACCTCCTTTAATATTATATTATAATTCTCTATATCATCAAAAATTGGGAATATGAACGGTATTCATTATAAGAAGAGATTTCTGAAAGGGCTTTTGATTGCCCTGAGAATCATTGTTTCCTACAGGCTCTTTAACCTTTTGAGCATTTTCATGACCTCTTATAGAAAAGAGGAGAGACTTAAGAAACTGCACAGGAAGAATGCCATCTTTTTCAGGGGAAAGGCTCTTGAGATGAAAGGTATTATGATAAAGGTTGGACAGTTCCTCAGCTCGAGGGTTGACTTCCTGCCTGATGAATACACTTCGGAGCTCTCACTTCTTCAGGACAGTGTTCCGCCCCATGACTACAATAAGATAAAGAAAAGGATAATAAAGGAGCTTGGGGCCCCTCCTGAGGATATCTTCTTGAAGTTCAACACAGAACCTATAGCAGCAGCATCTTTAGGCCAGGTACACGAGGCGGTCTTAAGGGATGGTCGCAAGGTCGCAGTAAAGATACAGTATCCTGACATCGAGAAAATAATCGAAACAGATATCAGAACACTTAAGGCTGTCATAAAGTTAATCAGAGGTAGATTCGGGCGTATAAACTTCGATATGTTACATGATGAATTTTCGAGGATTTTAAGGGCAGAGCTCAACTATCTTGAGGAAGGCAAAAATGCTGAAAGGTTCAGAGGTAACTTCGGAGGGGTTGATAGGGTTATCTTCCCTGAGGTTTACTGGGAATACACCACCAAGCATGTGTTAACGCTGGAGTTTGTTGAAGGTATAAAGATCACAGAATATGAAACCCTGAGGGCATCGGGCATAAATAACAAAGATGTAGCTACCCTCCTTGGAGAGGTATACTCAAGGATGATATATCTGCATGGTTTCTTCCATGGAGACCCCCATCCAGGTAACATATTTGTGAAACATGGTCCAAGGCTTGTATTTGTTGATTTCGGGATCGTTCAGGCGATCCCTGAGAGAATAAGAAGAGAATTGCGAAGGTTTGCGAATGCTGTTGTAGAGAGGAATCCAGAAAATGCGGTAGATTCACTGGGGAAAATGGGTTTTATACTCGAGGGTGCAGACTACAGGTCTATAATCGATCTTGCACAATCTCTGATGGATAAATACAGGGATATAACTCCCAGAGAATTGAAGGAACTTACGATCGACGATATCTGGAAAGAGATTGAAAGTGTTATAAATGTTCTTGACTTCATACAGATACCCAACAACTTTATTCTCCTCGGCAGAACAATAGGCATTTTAAACGGGATATCCTACAGGTTGAATCCCGAGATCAATATTATAGAGATAGGCACACCCTTTATAAAGGAGTTCTTAAGAGGCGGAAAAAGAGAACAAGTTGAAACAATTCTAAGGGAATTGAAAGATACGAGTATAAAGCTCTGGAGGATACCATCTTTGCTTGATGAATTTTTACATAGGGCAAACAGGGGTGATTTGGTAGTCAGGATGTCCCATTCCGACATTGAAAAAACAACAGATCAGTTTACATCTACAACCAGGATAATGATGCTGGTTATTCTCACTGTTACTCTGGCTGTAGCAGCACTCTTTTTTGAGATGATTCATCAAAGGGTTTTCGCAGTAGCTGCTGCCGCCTCATCCGTAACCCTCGGGATCGTATCCGTATTCAGGTTGATGAGAAAATAATGATAAATCCACATGTCCATATCCCCTATCACAGAATGGGGGATTATCTTCACTTCATAAAAGAGAAACGCCTAAACCTCGAGATATATTTTACATCAAATTCCCTCGACATTATAAACGATTCTGACATCATAAGGCTTAAAGAAGGGCTCGATTATCAGCCATCTTTAACCTTTCATGCGCCATTTATGGACCTATCACCAGGGGCAGTGGATTCAAAAGTCAGGGCTGTCACTATCGAGCAGTTTTCACATATCTTTGATATAGCAGAAACCATAAAGCCCGAGGCAGTAGTCTTTCATTCAGGCTATGAAAAATGGAAATATGCACATAGGGTTGATATCTGGCTTGAGGGTAGCCTGATAACGTGGAAGAAACTTTTACCCAGGGCTATAGAGATGGGTCTAAAGATAGTCATAGAAAATATCTTTGAGGATGACTCAACAAACCTGAGGCTTCTTATGGAGGAGATGGGTTCTAAATATTTTGGTATATGTTTTGACACAGGACATTTTAATCTCTTCTCAAAGACCCCTCTTGAAGAATGGTTGAGGCAGCTAAAGCCTTACATAATCGAACTCCATCTGCATGACAACAACAGGGGTGCTGATACCCATAACGCAATCGGGGACGGGACTTTTGATTTTGATACCTTATTCTCTATGCTTAAAGATAAAGACCTTATCTATACGATTGAGGCACATACACCGAATGATGTCTTAAAAAGTTTTGAAAGGCTCAAGGCTTACCTATAGCCTGTCTACCTGATTCTTTATCGAAAATCCCTTGGGTTCTGGTAAACCTCTCCCCTTATATTGGACGATAACCTTGTGAGTTTCACCCATGGTACCAGGTAAAATTAATCCCTTTATCTTTGCAACCTCAAAAAGATAATCAGGGGAACTTTCATGAAGTTCATTAATTATCTCATCGATCCCGAGGGCAATAAGGAAGACTCCTTGCTGGCAGAATCCAAGGGTCTTCAATCCGATATCTTCTCCCCATTTCTTTACAGACGAGAAATTAACATGTGCTGTAATGTCCTGCTCTCCTATGTTCTTGTAAGGGTCTTCATTTATCTGGTGTTTGTAATAACAGAGAAGGGTACCCCTGTTTCTATCATCGCTGTAATAATCCTGTGCAGAATAACCATAATCTATTGCCAAAATAAATCCTTCTGACAGTACTTCGTCAACAGATCTGAGCCAGTCTTTTATCCTGAGGTTAATCTCTGTCCTGTATCCTTTTGGGAGTTCTATGGAAAATTCATTTAAGTAATCAGCTATAGCGCCCGTACTCACGTCTCCTTTTATCTCAAACAGTGTGCCTCTATCAGCATCGACATAAACCTCTCTCAGCTCGTCTTCCATCTCAATTAGATGGACGGGAAAGGCATCGAGGAGTTCATTCGAGAGGATACAGCCCCTTATGCTTCCTGCTTCTTTTAATGAAGAACACCACTTCACTCTATGCAGAAAACCCTCAAGCAGTTTCTCCTGTTTATGCTGCATAAAGGGGCTGTGCTCAACTATTACATAGGTCAGTAAATTAAAAAAATCCCTTTTTGTGAGGTAATTGAGGATATCTTTGCACATATATCCTGCGCCTGCGCCGATCTCAATAACATGGAAGTCTGTAGGCCTTTTCATTACCTCCCACATCTCTTCAACCTGCCTTCCTATCATTGCCCCGAATGCAGGGTGAAGATGCGAACTCGTATAGAAATCCCCTGCCTTTCCTATCTCTGTCTTTTCAGATGCGTAATAACCCAACCCGGGCTCATAAAGAGCCATTTCCATAAAGGTTTCGAAGGTGATAGGACCTTCTCTCTTGATTTTCTCTATAATCTTTTGCGTAAGGAGGTTCATGTTAGGTTAAAAGAAAATCGGGATGGTAGGCGCGAGGGGGATTGAACCCCTGACTTCTTCCGCGTCAAGGAAGCGCTCTCCCACTGAGCTACGCGCCTAAAGATGTATAATTTAAACATGAAACCGACGAGATTTGTCAAGAATAGGGCCTGAGGCATCCCATGCTCTTTGGAGGGAGCCCTATGCCCAGCTTGATTATGATACCATGAAAATGAAATGGGAAAAGAGTTAGTTTTACCTTTTGAAACTATTTTCATGCAGGAGATTTGCCTGACAGATGAAAAAATCAGAGAGCTAATCAAAAAAGGTCGGCTCTTCTGGAATAAAGGATTGGCGCCTGGTGCAAGTGGTAATCTAAGCTTCAGGAAAGAAAACGGTTTTGTTATTACCTCCACCAGAGCTAAACTTTCAACCCTTTCTTTGGAAGATTTTGTCGAGGTGGTGAGATTAGAGAACCGCAAAGTTTGGGTCAGAGGGAAAAAACTTCCCTCCTCGGAAACCCTGCTTCATTGGGAAATTTATAAAATGAGAAAAGATATTAATGCGATTTTCCATCTCCACGATGCCGAGGTCCTCGGGAAAGGAGAAAAATTTCAAATTCCTTGTACTTTTGAAGAGAAACCTGAAGGAAGCTATGAGCTGGCTCAAGAAGTAGTGAAGCTCCTTAAGATAGAACCAGAAATATCTTACTTCATCCTCAGAGGTCATGGCATAGTCTCTTTAGGAAAAAGCATTGGGGAGGCAAATAGATTGGTTCTGACTTATCATAATATCGTAAAGGGGGCTAAAAAAGTCTGATCTCAACAATCTCGCCTTCCTCCACCCCGAGTTTTCTGAGAGGTATGACGGCTGTTCCGTCTGCTTTTACCAGTGTTGTAATGAGGCCTGATTTTCCGAGGAGAGGCACAGCCCATAGCTCCCCTCCCCTTTCCTCCAGATATACTCCTATATGCTCTTCTCTACCAGGGCTTGAGGAGATGTTCCTCGCAATCCTTGCTTTAATTGTTCGCTTCACCTTCTCTACTCTATTGTCACTTAATCCTGAGAGGCTTTCTAATACAGGCCTCACGAATATCTCGAAACACACTGTAATAGCTGCTGGATGCCCTGGGAGACCAAATACAGGGACACTATCTACAATGCCGCCTATCAATGGTTTGCCAGGCTTCAGTGAAACACCATGGAAGAGGACACCGGGCCTTCCAAGCTCATCTATAACCTTTGCCGTGACATCTTTTACACCAACGGAACTACCGCCCGAAATCAAGACCATGTCCGAGTCCTTTAAGGAATCTCTAACAACCCCTTTTATGCTCTCGTAATCATCTTTGAAAATACCTTTTATGAGAGGCAGGGCTCCTGCCATAAAGAGAAGTCCTGCAAGGTTATAAGAATTTATATCCCTTACCTGCCCCGGCTTTATTGGCTTTTCGGGAGGAACTATCTCATCACCTGTTGATATTGTAGATACCTTTGGCTTTTCATAGACCCAGATGCAGCTTATCCCAAGCCCTGCAAGTGCTCCTACATCCTGTGGCTTCAGTTTATGGCCCTTCTCGAGGACACATTCACCCCTCCTTACATCCTCTCCCCCCTGTATAACATTTTCGCCAGGTGCAACGGATTTCACAACCTCTATCATTTTCTCATCGATCTGCTGAGTATGCTCGAGCATCACCACGGCATCTGCACCCTTTGGAAGCATCCCGCCCGTTGCAATGGCCGCAACCTCATTTTTTCTCAGTTCAAAGTCAGGCTCTTCTCCCATTACTATCTCGTATCTTACATTCAGATATGCAGGCATCGTTTCTGTCGCACCGAAGGTATCAGATGCGGAAATCGCATATCCATCCACTGTAGAACGGGAAAAGCCTGGGAGGTCCTCTGGAGAAATGATATCCCTCGATAATACCCTTCCATAGGATTCTTCGATTCTCAGCAATATCTCAGGAGGAAGTTTAGGAGAAAGGTTGCTGAAGATGAGCTCGAGGGCACTCTCTACAGTTATTACCTCTTCTCTGCCAAGCATGTCCCGCATTGCTTTCCCTAATCTCTATTAAATCTATTCATTGCTTTACCCAGCCCATCTAATAGGATTGAGGTGACAGCGTCCGACGCTCTTTCGATAGCCTTTTTTATTAAAAAGACCTCACCCCTTCTGAACCTGGTCAGGACATAATCCTCCGCTGAAATACTCGCATCTCTTCCTATCCCTATCTTTAACCGAGTAAACTCCTTTGATCCGATACCCTGTATTATTGACTCAACTCCTTTGTGACCTCCTGATGAACCCTTTATCCTGATCCGGAGTTTTCCTATCTCCATATCGAGGTCGTCATGAATGACTATAAGTCTCTCCAGAGGGATGTTAAATCTGCTTATTATGTCTTTTACGGCGAGACCGCTCCTGTTCATATAAAGAAGGGGCTCTATAAGCAGGAATTTCTCTCCATCTATAGAGCCCCTCCCTATCCTGTATTTCTCCTCCTCTTTGAGGTCTATTTTATATCTTCTTGCAATTTCTTCAGCAACCATAAAGCCAATATTGTGTCTTGTTCTGGAATATTTTTTCCCAGGGTTTCCAAGGCCCACCACCATCCACAACTAACCCTCCTCCTCCCTCTTTCCTTTCTTTATCACCTCTGGCTCTTTAATCTCGGGTGCAACAACCTCGGCAGGTGCAACCTCCTCAACTACAGGAGCTACAACATTAACTATAACCTCATCAGGGTCAGTGAGAACCTTTATGCCCTCTTCGAGTTTCAGGTCCCTGACATGAAGAGACTGGCCTATTTCAAGACCTGATATATCTATTTCGATGTGTCCTGGAATACTGTCTGGAAGACATTCCACCTCTATCTCCCTGAGCAGGTACTGCAATACCCCTCCATTCCTCCTAACACCTATTGGTTCCCCAATAATAGTTATATGTACGGTGACCCTCACTTCTTCTGTAAGGGAGACCTCAAAAAAATCTGCATGGAGTAACCCCCCTTTGGTGGGGTCAACCTGATAATCTTTCATCAATGCGAGTCTGCTCGAGCCATCCCCAAATTTAAGGTTCACCATAACCTGCTCACCTGCGGTTGTATTAATAAACTGTGATAGCTCCTTCTCAGGAAATTTTATAGAGAGAGAATCTCCACCCCTATAAAGGATTGCTGGAATCATATTCTTCCTTCTCAGGGCACGAGCTGCACCCTTTCCAACTTCCTCCCTCTTTTCTACATTAAGAGTCATCCTCTCCATCTCTCCTCCTTTACCCAGTTAGAAAGAATTTCTAACGGGGCTTACGCAAAAAGCGAACTTATTGAAGATTCCTCATGAATCCTCCTGATTGCCTCTCCTATAAGAGGCGCAATATTCAAAACAGTGAGCTTCCTGCACTGCTCTCTTTTGCTATCAAAGGGTATCGTATTTGTGACAATGAGTTCCTCTATAACCGAGTTATTCACCCTCTCAATAGCAGAACCAGAAAGCACAGCATGTGTACACGCCGCAACAACTCGCCTCGCACCTTTCTCCTCCAGGGCACCGGCAGCCTGAGTAATTGTACCACCGGTATCAATCATGTCATCGAGTATGAAGGTGTCCATATTTTCGACTTCACCTATCACATTCATCACCTCTGAAACATTCATCATCTCCCGCCTCTTATCAATGATCGCGATGGAGCACTGGAGTCTTTTCGCAAAGGCCCTGGCCCTCTCGACACCGCCTGCATCAGGAGAGACGATTACGAGGTCTTCGAGATTATAATTCCTTCGTACATAGTCGAGAAGGACAGGTGCTGCATAGAGATTGTCAACAGGGATATTAAAAAATCCCTGAATCTGGGCTGCATGAAGATCCACAGTAAGGACCCTGTTCGTACCTGCCGCTGTTATCAGGTCAGCGACAAGCTTTGCCGATATAGGTACTCTCGGCTGGACCTTCCTATCTTGCCTTGCATATCCATAGTATGGCATAACAGCCGTTATTCTCCTCGCAGATGCCCTCTTAAGGGCATCTACTACCAGAAGCAGCTCCATGATATTATGATTTACTGGCATACAGGTGGGCTGTAACACAAAGACATCAGCCCCCCTTACATTCTCATTTATACGAACCATTATCTCACTATCACTGAATGTCGTTACAGTGGCATCTCCGACAGGTATGTCGAGATAGTCTGCAACATCCTGTACAAGCTCCCTATGGGCATTACCAGTAAAAAGTTTCATCCCTTCCGGCATTGGTCCCTCCTTTTATCCGCTGGCTGGGGCGGGAGGATTCGAACCTCCAGATGGGAGATCCAAAGTCTCCTGACTTGCCATTTGTCTACGCCCCAACAATAAAAGTTTAAAGTTGAAAGTTTAAAGTAAAAAGTTAAGAATGAAAAACATACTTCTAAAAAAATTGTTATTTCACTTTTAACTTTTAACTTCTCACTTCTTACTCAAATAAGTGTCTCGACAACTTTACACCAGTTAGCAGAACCCATCTCTCTGGCTGCAGAAAGGGCTCTTTCCTTTGACCCAAAAACACCAAAGACCGTAGGGCCACTACCACTCATCGCAGAAATTACTGCCCCCCTCTCTAACAACCTCTCCTTAATTTCGCCAACTATGGGGTATCTTTTAACGACAGCCCTTTCGAGGTCGTTATTAAGCATGGTGTTGAGACAGGTAAAATCCCTTTTCCTTAGGACTTGACAAAAAAGTTTAATATCAACTGTTGTCTTTGTCAATGGTTCGGCAGGCTCACCATATATCCTGAGCTTGTCGAAGGATTCATAAGCCCATGCCGTAGAAACAGAGACAGGAGGTTTCACAAGAAGAAATACAATGGAGGAGTTAATTTTAAGAGGAGTTACCTTTTCGCCCCTACCTTCCACAAAGGCAGAAGGACCATTCAGAAAAAAAGGGACATCTGAACCTATTTCTAAACCTATTAAGCTTAATTCCCTATTATTTAATCCAAGATTCCATAGCTTGTTAAGCCCTAAAAGTGTATACGCAGCATCGCTACTTCCCCCCCCAAGCCCGGCCCCAACAGGTATGTTTTTACGCAAGATTATCTTTGCCCCCTTCTTGCAGGAGGTATGTCTCTTGAGCAGAGATGCGGCCCTATAAACGAGATTATCCTCAAGAGGTATATCTAAATCACTTATCACCTCTATAGTATTTTCATGATTAAAGAGCAGATCATCATAAAGCCTTATGCACTGCATCAGGCTCCTAATATCATGGTAGCCATTATCCCTCTTTCTGAGAACTGTAAGAAACCAGTTTATTTTTGCAGGGGCCCTCAATCTCATTTTAGACTTTGAATCTTCTTCTCAATCCTCTCTTTAAGTCCTTCCTCTTTTTCATGAAACTCGATCGCCCTTTTCCAGAATTCCCTAGCCTTATCATTAAGACCTTTCGAGTTATATACATCTCCTATATGTTCGAGTATAACGGGGTCATCCTTTACCATTTCGGCAGCCCTGAGAAGAATCTTCAGCGCCTCATCATATTGCCCTAATTTGTAATAAACCCATCCCAGGCTATCTATGATATAGCCACTGTCAGGCTTGAGCTCAAGCGCCCTGCTGATAAGTGAATGTGCCTCTTCAAGGTTTATACCTCTTTCAGTATAGCTATAACCGAGATAATTGAGGGCATCTGCATGTTTTGGATTAATCTCTATCACCTTCTTGAGGTATTTCACCATCTCATCATGTCTATTTGTTTTATCAAATACTATGGCAAGATTAAAGTTTAATTCATCATTGTCTTCAAAACGGCTAAGTGCATCCTTCAGGACCGCCTCTGCCTTTGCATAATCCTTTTTATGGAGATGAGTTACTGCGAGGTACAGATAAACCTCAGGCTTCTCTTTCTCAAAGCTCAGTATCTCTTCATAAACAGCAATCGCATCATCATCCCTCTCCAGCTTTGAATATACATATCCGAGATGAAGGAAGACACCCAGATTTCTCGGCTCCTGCAGAATTATCTTTTTTAACTCTGAAATAGCCTCTTCATTTCTCCCTATTTCCCCAAGGGATAGTGCAAGATAGTATCGTATAGGGGTATCTTCAGGTCTTGCCTCAAGTACGATCCTGAATTCTTCAATAGCCCTATCATACTGCCTGTCCTCAAAATAAAGTATTCCAAGCCTTACATGAATATCAATGTTTGTAGGCACCTGGGCACTCATCTCTTCGAACTGCCTTATTGCCTTATCCATTGTCTTCTGTTTGATATAGATCTGTGCAAGCCTTTCCCTGGCCTGGAGGTTGTGTGGGTTTATAGCGATTGCCTTACTGTAATACTCCTCCGCCTCTTTAAGGTTGCCTCTGATCTCACTGATAAGCCCCAGGTTGAGATATGCTGCATCAAAATTGGGTCTCTGCTCTATTGCCCTCTTGAAATATTCTGAGGCCTTTTCAAGATCATTTTTATCGATATATATTAAACCGAGATAATAAAGTGCAATCAGGTTATCAGGGTACCTTTCGATAAGTTTCTCAAGAATTTCGATAGCCTTATCATATTCCTGCCTGTTAGTATAGAGAGCACTCAGAAAAATGGCTGCTTCCTGATTATCTGGCTGTATCTTAAGAACCTTCTCGTATATATTTATTGACTCTTCAGACCTCCTCTTACTGTTATAAAGCTCGCCTAAAAGCATAAGTGCTGGAATATAGTCAGGTTCTGTCTTAATGATATTCTCAGCAAGTGATATGGCCTCCATCACCTTTCCAGTCCTGAGAAGGACATAACTAATCTGTGTCTTGAGATAAGGAGATGAGGGATCCAGGTTAAGGGCTTCATTATAATGCTTAAGGGCATCCTCCCACCTCCCCTGCCTTTCTGCATTATAGCCGAGGATATAAAAATAGTAAGCATCCCCTGGGGGAAGGGGCTTTTCTTCATGCAGCCTGGCCTCTTTTGCTGTGCATGAAACCAGCAGGACAAGTAAAAAGAGCAGTACTATCTTGAATCTCATGGTTAATTATTGCACAAAGATAAGATTGATAACAATATGATAAAATCCTCTATGGAGTTTCTCGATATCCTCTTTCCCATAAACCTCGGCCCTTTTACCTATAGATGCCCTGATGAACTCTCAGGAGATGCAGAACCTGGCATGATTGTAAGTGCACCCTTTAGAAACAGAATCGCAAAAGGGATTATCACAGGAAAGTCTTTAACAGTCCCATCTGGTGATGTAAAGGATATTCATGAGGTCTATGGTGATGCCCCGGTATTAAGCAGTAAGATGATTAACCTCCTCAGATGGATGTCGGAATACTACCTGACAGAAAAGGGTGCCGTGCTAAAAACCATGCTCCCAAAAGAGGCATTTACAAGGGTAAGACCGAGAAAGGCAAAAATCCCCCCTTACACCCCTTCGATTCCCCCCTTATCAAGGGGGGACACAGAGGGGTCAAGGGGGGGCTGGGGGGATTATGTTATCGCTGTTGATGACAGGAGTGCATCTACAATTGTAGATTCAATAAATAAGAAAGATTATGAAGCCTTTCTTCTTCATGCCCCATCCTCTGCATATGAATACTCTTTTATATTGAAAATACTTACCAAAACTGAGAATGTAATCATCCTCATTCCTGAGGTCTCTCAGATCGATCCCTTTTATGACCTCTTAAAAGAAAGGTTTGGAGAAAGGGTATGCCTTCTACACAGTGGGCTGAGTAGGGGCAAAAGGTCTGAGGCGATAGAGAGGATTCTGTCAGGCAGTTCTGACATCGTGCTCGGCACAAGGTCTGCTGTCTTCGCACCTCTGAAAAAAGCCTCCTTCATTGCCGTACTCCATGAACATAGCAGCTCTTATAAACAAGGAGAGGGCCTCCGTTACAGCGGAAGGGATGTTGCAGTAATGAGAGGCTATCTTGAAAGGGCAACCGTACTTCTTTCATCCATCTGTCCCTCCATCGAATCTCTCTATAATTGTAGATCGGGTAAATACAATTTAGTAAAACCAGAAGGAGATATTAAAAAACCCAGGGTGAGGGTGATAGATATGAAACATGAAAAACTTCTCAAGCCATATCTATCGAAGAGAGTTATTGATGCCTCTATGAGATATATTAAAAATGATAAAAAAGTAATGTTCTTGATAAACAGAAGGGGATACTCACTCCTGCAGTGCACTGAATGTAATTACATACAAGAATGTCCCGACTGCAGAATTCCCCTGGTCTTCCATAAACATGACTCCTCTCTAAAGTGCCATTATTGCGGATATATATCTAATGTGCCTGAGGGTTGCCCCAGATGTAAAGGCTATAGCATAAAGCTCCTCGGTACAGGCACCCAGAGGGTCCGGGAAGACATCGAAGAACTCCTGGGGATGGAAACCCTCAGGCTTGACAGTGACGTGTCCAGGAAAAGATCAGAGGTAGAAGGATTGATTGGGGCTATGTATAAAGACGATGTGAGGATAATCGTCGGGACAAAATTCATGACAAGGAGGCTGGTTCCTGAATCAAGTTCAGGATCTGGAGGATTCTCCGTGGCAGCTATTCTGAATACAGACCTTTTCCTTAATCTCCCTGATTTCAGATCTGTTGAAAAGGCATATCAGGAAATCTCATCCATAATAGATAAAATCGAGCCCCAGGGAGAAATATTCATCCAGACAAGGATGCCACAGAACTACCTGTTTAAATACTTGAAAGATTATAATTATGATTCATTCTTTAGAGAAGAACTAAGCAGACGCGAGTCCCTCCGTTATCCTCCATATTCAAGGCTTTTACTCATTAAATTTATAAGTAAGAGAGACCTGTCTAAGAAGCTATCAGGTATTATTGAAAGGACAGATAAAGACGTAGAAATCCTCGGTCCATCTCTATCAAAAGATACCCATGGCAGACAGGAGTTCAGGCTGCTCCTGAAGTCCCATCTTCGGTGGGAGCTTCATGCTGCTGCAAAAACCTTTATGGAGACATTCAAAGAGTCAAAGGGTGTGAAGATAAAAATTGATGTTGATCCTATATCAATTTAGGATTCTTGCTGCTCAGGATTTCCTTAGCATGTTCAATATCATTCCTAATTTGTGTTTCGAGGCTGAAGACACCAGGGAAGAACCTTTCGCTCCTTATCCAATCTATAAAATATATCCTTATATCCTCTCCCAGAAGGTCACCTGAAAAATTGAATAAATGGACCTCGTAACTCATAACAGAACCACCGAATGTCGGTCTTCGCCCGATATTTGCAACCCCGTCGAAGAATTTGCCCTTAAAGCCAACCCTCACAGCATATACACCTTCCTTTGGAACAAGCTCATCAGGAGTAGTTATATTTGCTGTAGGGACGTTCAAGAACTTGCTGCCCCTGCCAGTGCCTCGTATAACTTCTCCCTCTATTGAATACGCTCTTCCAAGAAAGGCTGATACCTCGTGGACCTTCCCTTTTTGGAGGAGCATTCTGATCTTGCTGCTGCTCACAATATCCCCGTCAAGCTCCACACTCCTCACCACCTTGACTCTAAACCCTAACTCCCTTCCCCTTTTCCTTAAAAGCTCTGTCGTTCCTTTTCTGTTCTTGCCAAAGGCACAATCAGGACCTACAACAATCTCCACGGCATTTATTTTCTTTACAAGCACATCTTCAATAAACGCATCAGGAGAAAGATTTGCAAAGGCTCTGTTGAACTCTATGCACAACAGGACATCAATGCCGATTGCCTCCAATATTCTCGCCTTCTCTTTGAAGGTCATGAGCATCTTTAATTCCTTTTCAGGCGCAAGAACCTTTAATGGATGAGGTTCGAAGGTGACAGCCATTGATGTCCCTTCAATCTCCTCAGCCCTTTTGATTACCCAGAGGAGTATCCTCTGATGGCCAAGGTGGATACCATCAAAATTGCCTATTGTGAGAACTGTATTGGGGTAGTTCTCTCGCAAGGCTTCAAGACCTCTGATTACTTCCATCTCCTGCCTCTTCTAAAAGCTTTTTATATGCTACCTTTACCTGTGCCATTGTCTCTTCAATAGTTCCATTGTTGTCTATTAAAAAATCAGCCCGCTTTAACTTCTCTTCTATCGGAAGCTGGGCGTTCAACCTTAGAAGCGCTTCTTCTCTCGAAATACCATGTTTTTCCAGACGATCTATTGCGTTCTCCTCCTTCGTATGCACAACAACCGTCCTGTCAAACTTGCTTTCGTATCCCCTCTCATATATGAGAGGTGCTGCGATTATTAAGACCTTATCTTTATCTTTCGCGCGTATATCATCAGAGAAATACTTTATTTTTTCGAATACAAGGGGGTGAAGAATATCCTCGAGGGAATGCCTTAAGAGATCATTTCTAAAGATTATATCTGCAACCTTTTTCTTGTTCAGGCTATCATTTTTATCGAATACTTTGTCACCCAGGAGTTTCCGTATTTTTCTGAGGACATCATTTTCTCTAAGTAGCGCCTCAACAATCTTATCTGTATTGAGAGTAATTGCGCCGAGATCTCTGAACATATGGAGAACCGTACTCTTTCCCATCCCGTAATTCCCTGTTAGTGCAACAAGAAGCATGGAGATTATTATACACCAGCCAAAACAACCCCTACCTTTTCGCCAATACTTATGCCAAAATTTGATGAAGTACTACCCCTGTACACAAAAAGCTCGAGATAGCCAAAGCTGTTTATTAGTGAATAAAGCCCCTCGTCTTCAGCCTCGGAATAGTGATTCTTGAGAGGCACCTCTATGCCTTTCACTAACGCTCTGGGTTTTCCCTCCGGAGTGCTACAGAGTTCATCAATATTTTTAGTCTTTATATTCGTTATTGCATTTCCGAATCGGTCTATATAAATAACCTCACCTTCAAGTATATTCTTTTCTACCAAAACCGGAGCTGGTACGGGTATTGTTGCATAATCAGTAATTGGGTCACCGAATTTTGAAATATCGATACCCTTCGAGAACCAGGCGGCTACAGGGGCAAATATGTCCCTGCCATGGAAGGTTGAGCTCCTCTGGGGCAAGAAATAATGTTCTGCTGTAATATGTATAACATTAAGGCTTTCACTTAAGTTATAAATCAGAGAAAAAACACCATTATCAGGTCCTACAAAGTAATAGTAGTCCGTTGTTACGAGAATAGGCCTACGGGCAGAACCCACACCAGGGTCAACAACAACGACATGTATTGACTCGGGAGGAAAAGATTTAAAGCTCATCTCGATTGCGATGGCTGCTTCCATGATGTTCTGGGGACCTATATCGTGGGTGATATCTACGATAGTGGCAGCAGGATTTATATCCAGAATTACCCCTTTCATAATTCCCACAAAAGGGTCTCTGTAACCGAAATCAGTTGTTAAGGTTATTATAGGATTATGCATTATTCATACCCCCGATGATTTCTTTCACACCCCTCATGCCTTTTTTCCCCAAATATCCCTCAATCCCACTGATAATAGCAACAGTTGCCTCAGGGTTCACAAAATTGGCAGTTCCCACCGCCACAGCAGTGGCACCGGCGAGCATAAATTCAATAGCATCCTCGGCACTCATAATACCACCCATACCAATTATCGGAATCTTTACAGCATTGTAAGTCTCCCAGACCATCCTCACAGCTATCGGTTTGATTGCAGGGCCTGACAGACCACCTGTAATATTTGCGAGTTTTGGCCTCCATGTCTCAATATCGATAGCCATTCCGGGTATGGTATTAATGAGAGATACAGCATCACTACCAGAGTCTTCTGCTATCTTTGAAAATTCCTGAATATTCGATACGCTCGGAGATAATTTTGTAATCAGAACCGCCCTTTTTACCGATTGCCTCACCTTTGATATAAGCATTGCAAGTGTCTTCTTATCGGTGCCGAAGATCATTTCTGCCTTTTTCACATTCGGACATGAGACATTAAGTTCTATTCCGTCCACACCTGCATTATCCAAGGCCTCCGAAAGCCTCACATACTCCTGCACAGTGTTGCCGAGGATATTGACTATCACTGGCGTGTCGAATCTTCTCAGATAAGGCAGCTTCTCTTTCAAAAATCTTCTCAGCCCGACATTCTGGAGGCCAATTGTATTCAGCATTCCACATGGTGTTTCGCATATCCTCGGAGGTGGATTGCCCTCCCTTGGCTCTAATGATATGCCCTTAACCACAACAGCACCGAGCCTATTCAGGTCAACAAATTCCGAATATTCCTCGCCGTATCCAAAGGTTCCAGAGGCGGTCATAACAGGGTTTTTGAGTTTAAGATGACCTATGGAAACACTCAAATCCATAGTATTCTCTCTGTTTCTGTCATTTCGGCTTGTCCGAAATCCTTCTTCAAGAAAGATTCCCGACAAGCGGGAATGACGTAAGTGGCTCCTCACCATACAATCTCTTCAATCGGAAATACTGGCCCATCCTTACACACCATTTTATAAATTTGACTTTTGACTTTTGACTTTTGACTTTTGACTTTTATTGCACATCCCAGGCATGCACCAACCCCACATGCCATGTTCTCCTCAGCAGAGATATAGCCCTTTATCCCTCTTCCAAGAGCAATTCTGGATACAGCCTCAAGCATTGGTTTAGGACCACAAGCATAAATTAAGTGAGAAGTGAGAAGTGAGAAGTGAGAAGTGAGAAAATTATTTAAAACGTCAACAATTGTTCCTTTTTCCCCAAAAGAGCCATCGTCGGTGCTTATAATCAGTTCGCCTGCTAATTCTTCCAATCCATCGAGCATCAGAAGCCCTTCTTTATCCTTTGCACCGTAAAATACGTATGCCCTTTTTGCAAAGGCCTCCACGAGAGAAAAGACAGACGCGATACCCATACCACCTGCGATAAGTAAAGGCGTCTTATCACCTCCTGGTTCTGGGTATCCCTTACCGAGGGGGCCAAGGATATTTATAACCTCACCATCTCTGAAGCCCTTCATCATCATGGTACCCTTGCCTCTCACCTCGTATAAAAACTGAATTCCCTCTGATGTTTTTCTGAAAAAGCTAAAAGGTCTCTTGAGAAAGGGATCATGGGAATTACTAACCCCTATCATATAGAACTGCCCGGGCTCAGGGTTGATTACTGGTTCTAAAGGCTCTATACTGAGGAGACCGTTTTTGCCATTTAAGGAAAGGTTATTTGTTATCTTTGCCTTGAAGTGCCTACTCAAAGCTGATCTCTAATATCTCATACTCCATGGTTCTTGCAGGCGCTTTAATCACCACAGTATCGCCAACCTCTTTACCGAGCAATGACCTGCCGACAGGTGAGTTTATAGATATCCTTCCATTCCTGACATCTGCTTCATCAGGACCTACCAGTATAAAGACATATTCCACATCTGCTTCTGTGTCTAAAACTCTGACCTTTGCACCAAAGGCAACCTTTGACTGATTTACTCTCGATGGGTCGATAACTTCAGCCAGGGCCAGTTTTGCCTGAAGTTCCCGTATCCTTCCCTCTATAAAAGACTGCCTTTCCTTAGCAGCATGATATTCTGCATTCTCCCAAAGGTCACCGTGTGCGCGGGCCTCTGCAATCGCCTTTATGTTTTTAGGCCTCTCCACTTTCAAAAGCCTCTCAAGCTCCTCCTGTAGCTTTTGATAGCCCTCAGGCGTCACCGGTATTCTCTGCATCAGATTATTTACCCCTTTAGATGTTTATTACTTTAACACTTTTTTACTGATTTTTTCTATATTAAATGTCATTACAGTTATCAATCTTTTCTTCTGTCATTCTGGCTTGTCCAGAATCCTTCCCTTGTGGAAGAAAGATTTCCGACAAGCCCCGTAAGATAACTTTAATCTTACGGGGCATGCGGGAATGACAGATAAGAGTCTCAAATAGCTAAACTATTACGAAAGATCTTTTATTACAATAAATAATGGAGGCTGAAATGCGATTCTCGAAGATGCTCATACCAACTTTAAAGGAAACCCCT
>JBFMDQ010000002.1:71611-97042 GCA_040753955.1 Nitrospirota bacterium
CATGCGGGAATGACAGATAAGAGTCTCAAATAGCTAAACTATTACGAAAGATCTTTTATTACAATAAATAATGGAGGCTGAAATGCGATTCTCGAAGATGCTCATACCAACTTTAAAGGAAACCCCTGCTGACGCAGAGGCCGTCAGCCATATATTGATGCTAAGGGCTGGATATATAAGGCAGCTTACAGCAGGCCTGTATATTTATCTACCCCTCGGTCTCAGGGTTATAGAGAAGATAAGTAAAATCCTCCGCGAAGAGATGAATGCCATAGGTGCGCAGGAAATCACCATGCCCGTGTTGCATCCGTCAGAGGTATGGCAGCAGACAGGGAGATGGTATGAGATAGGAGAGGAGATGTTCAGGCTAAAAGACAGAGGTAGCAGGGACATGTGCCTCGGGATGACGCATGAGGAGATTATAGCGTGGCTTGCAACGAGGGAAATCCGTTCCTATAGAGAGCTGCCACAGATATGGTATCAGGTCCAGATAAAACTCAGGGATGAGGCAAGACCAAAAAGCGGAGTTATCAGGACAAGAGAATTTTTAATGAAGGATAGCTACAGTTTGGATGCAGATGAAAAGGGGCTTGAAAGGAGCTATCAGCTCCATGCAGATGCTTACCATAAAATATTCTCACGGTGCGGCTTAACATTTTACATGGTTGAATCAGACCCTGGGATGATGGGTGGAGCTAAAGCTCACGAATTCATGGCACCAAGCCCGGCTGGAGAGGATGAGGTTGCATTGTGTGAGGGTTGCGGATATGCTGCAAATATCGAACTTGCCCTCTCTATTCCTAAAGAGGTGGAGACAAAAAAATGGGTCTTCGAAGAGGTCTACACGCCTGAGAAAAGAACTGTCCAGGAAGTATCCGATTTTCTACAACTCGACCCGGAATATTTTATAAAAAGCATGCTTCTCATCAGTGATAAGGACCCTGTACTTGCACTCGTAAGAGGAGACCAGGAATTGCACGAAAAAAAGCTCAACAGGATTATAGGTAAACACAGGCACGCACATAAAGAGGAGGTGAAAGAAATACTCGGAGTTGAGGCAGGATTTATCGGTCCCATGGGTCACAGGCTCAAGATCATTGCTGATGCATGCCTTAAAGAGGGTGTTTTTGTAAGTGGTGCAAATAAACCACATTATCATGCAAAAGGCATAAGGCCGGGAAAAGAGTTCACTGCTGAGTGGTATGATATACATGTAGCAAAGGAAGGAGATTTCTGCCCTAAGTGTAATGCACCTCTCAGGGTCGAGCGCGCCATCGAGGTAGGAAATATCTTTATGCTCGGCACAAAATATTCCCTTCCTCTGAGGGCATTCTATCTTGATAAAAATGGGCAGGAAAGACCGATTATCATGGGAAGTTATGGTATCGGCCCTGCAAGGATTGCAGCAGCAGCCATAGAACAGAACCATGATAAGGATGGCATTATCTGGCCCAAAAGCATAGCTCCCTTTGATATAGAGATATTGCCCTTAAATATGAAGGATTCAAAGACAGTAGATATAGCCGAAAAACTTCATAACGATTTAATCAAAAAGGGCCTCGAGGTTTTGATAGATGACAGAGATGAGAGGGCAGGCGTGAAATTCAAAGACGCTGATTTAATAGGAATCCCTACCCATGTCGTCATCGGCGAGAAGAATCTCAAAGAAGGACTCATTGAGATTAAAGATAGAAAGACAAAAGAGGCAGTAAAGGTAGGATTTAGAGAAGTCGTAGAAAAGATACTTCTCCTTTAAAGCCTTTTTGAATATTATATATGTTTTCTTTTGACCAGGAAGAACACCAGTATTGAAATCACCTCCGTCAGAACCACAAACAGAATTAAATAACTGATGGAAACACCATACAGTAATCCCATCAGTGTACCCCCAAAAAACCAGGATGCTCCATATACTGTATTGAATAAGCCATATGCAAATCCTCTACGCCCAAGAGGCGTTAAATCAGCAATCGCTGCACGCATGGTTGTTTCATGAATCCCCATCACTGCACCCCAGAGCACAACGCTTATCATCGCAAGGCCGTAACTATGAGAAAATGCAAAAAAGGGAATCGGAAGAGTTAGCAGAGGAATTGTTATCAGGGATTTTAATCTGATTTTATCGTATACCTTTCCAATAATTAGAGCTATCACGGCATCCACACCCATAGCAATTGCATAGAATATGGGAATCTGGACATCTGAAACAACCGCTTGAACTTTGAGATGATAAGAGATGAGCTGAAAGTTTGCAAAGCCCGTGACACTCAGGAAAATAAATAGTGAATAAAACCAAAAAACACCGGGTAGTCTACCTCTGCCTTCTGCACTTTGCTCTATACCTCTAACGGAGATTTCGAGTTTCTCAGGAGATGGAATCTTTATTCTTGCCACCGAAAGAATGGCTAAAGTCAGAAGGGCAGGTATCCATAAAATAGTAAACCCCTCACGATAGCCACCCTTCAAAAAAAACACAGCAGAAAAGATCAAAGGTCCGATAATAGCACCAATCTGGTCTATTGCTTCATGAATAGCAAACCCAAAACCTCTACCTACCTGCTTTGTGGCGTGCGAAAGCATTGCATCCCTTGCTGGGGTTCTAATTGCTTTTCCAATTCTCTCAATGATAATAAGAAGAGCTGCAAGTTCCCAGCAACCAGCGAATGCCAATAGAGGGACAGAAAGAATTAATCCATAACCAATGATCGTTATAGGCCAATATGCTCTGGTGCGGTCTGCAAAATAGCCAAATGCCAGACGCAATGCATATCCGAGAAATTCACCAAAGCCTGCCACCAATCCGACGATTCCAGCGCTTGCACCAAGAATAGCTAAATAAGGGCCGGTAACACTTCTTGCTGCCTCGTATGTTATATCCCCGAAGAGACTGACAATTCCAAGGAGGATGATAAACTGAAAGGCTGTCTTCTTTTGATTGTCCGTAACGCCTTTACTCTTCACACATGAAACCTAAAATTAACAATATCTCCATCCTTGACCCTGTAAGTCTTACCCTCGAGCCTGAGGAGTCCTTTTTCTTTTGCAGCATGCACGCTTCCTGAGGAAAGGAAATCTTCAAAAGAGACAACCTCTGCCTTTATAAACCCTCTTTCAATGTCAGAGTGTATCTTACCTGCAGCCTTAAGGGCATTTGTCCCTTTTGTTATGGTCCATGCCCTGACCTCATCACCAACATAGGTAAAGAATGAGATGAGACCAAGAACGTCATAGCAAACATGAATGAGTTTGCTCAATGCAGGCTCCTCAATACCTAGGTCATCAAGGAATGGCTTCGCATCTTCAGGAGAAAGGCGGGCAATCTCCATCTCTATCTTTCCGCACAAAGAAAGTATTCTGTATCTACTCTGAAAATATCCTTCCACTTCATTCAGGAGATCCTTTTCTCTATCCGTGTTCAAGGCATCTTCGCCTATATTCAGAACAACAACCTCTGGCTTTGTTGAAACAAACTGAAGTGGCCTCATGGCCTTCTTCTCCTCCTCAATGAAATCCACATTCCTGAGAGGAATTTCCTTCTCAAGGGCATCCTTACATTTTAAAAGGAGTCTATTTTCAGCCTCATCAGGCCTTTTCCCTTTCTTTGATGCCTCCTCTATCTTATGCAGCCTTTTTTCCACCAATTCGAAATCTCCGAATATAAGCTCGATCTCAACGGTCTCTATGTCCCGTAGAGGATTTACCGTATTCATTGGATGCGCAACTGCAACATCCTCAAAGGCCCTTACCACATGAGCAATGGCATCAACATCTTTTATGAGGTCAAAGACCTTTCTATTCTGGTTTACATCCCCTTTTGTAAGACCGATATAATCAATATATTCAACCGTGGCATAGGTAGTCTTGTTGGGTTTATATATCGCTGAAAGCCTATCAAGCCTCGAATCCGGTACTTTCACAACACCTACATTCGGTTCCCCTGAAGTTGTTGGATAGATGGTAGTCTCAAGGTTCTGGCCTGTGAGGGCATTGAAGACCGTTGTCTTTCCAGAATTGGATAACCCAATGATTCCTATTTTCAAGCCTTTTCCCCTCAAAAGTATTATAATTCACAGCTCTTCAAAATACTATTGAAGGATTCCTGCTTCCGCAGGAATGACACCTCAAGTATAGTCTTTTTGTATGTCATTCCCATGAATCCGCCTTAGGCGGAGGGAATCCAGAGTTAATAAAAATGTCTTATCAACTTAAATACGAAAGAGAGCAAATTTTAAGGTAAGCAGAGTCAACAGGCAATATAACTATTTAGAACACTAACAGACCATTATTGACAAATATGTTTATAAACTATATACAATTATAACGCTAACAAAAACAGGAGGCATAAATGGTTTCTCAGAAAAAAGGATTATACAGGATTCTGATCTTCATTACAGTTTGGCTCATATCAGGGCTCACCCCATTAGATAGTA
The DNA here is from genome assembly GCA_040753955.1 of Nitrospirota bacterium. Lineage (GTDB taxonomy): Bacteria > Nitrospirota > Thermodesulfovibrionia > Thermodesulfovibrionales > SM23-35 > JASEEX01. The sequence goes on from JBFMDQ010000002.1 coordinate 76,042, forward strand.
AAAATCTAACGGGGCTTATCTCATCAAATTTCTACTCATGTGCCTATGCAGACCCGAAGATTTCCCAGCAGTCTATTGATATACTCACCAGGACCGGGCAGGCCATAGCAGAGATTGTAGAAACCGTAAAACCAGCTATAGTCAATATATCTTCCACAAGGATTATAAAGGTCCCCAGTAGACCGCCATTCTTTGATGACCCATTCTTCCGGAGATTCTTTGGCGATGAATTTGGATTCGGATTACCAAAGGAACGGAAGGCAATAAGCCTCGGCTCTGGTGTGATTGTTGATCCGAAGGGCTATATCCTTACGAGTTATCATGTCATTCAGGGCGCCGAGGAGATAAAGGTAACACTCTTAGACAAGAGGGAGTTTAAAGGAACGGTCGTAGGTACGGATGCAATGACGGATATAGCAGTCATAAAAATAGAGGCTGACCGTCTTCAAACAATCAAATGGGGCGACTCTGACAAATTAAGGGCTGGTGAGACGGTTTTAGCTATCGGAAGCCCTTATGGATTAGCCGGAACTATAACAATGGGTATAGTAAGTGCCGTTGGAAGGGCTAACGTTGGAATTGCTGAATATGAAGATTTTATCCAGACAGATGCAGCGATAAATCCCGGGAATTCCGGAGGGGCATTAGTGAATGTGAGAGGAGAGCTCGTAGGCATTAACTCTGCTATCTACACCATAACAGGCGGTTATCAAGGTATCGGTTTCGCCATACCGAGTAATATGGCGAAGGCCGTAATGGAAAGCCTTATAAAGAAAGGAAAAGTCATAAGGGGATGGCTTGGGGTAACAATTCAGAGTTTAACGCCAGAACTCGCTAAACAGTTCAATCTAAAGGAAGAAAGAGGCGTTCTTGTTGCGGACATTATCGAGGGAAGCCCTGCTGAAAAGGCTGGTATTATGAGAGGTGATGTAATCATAGAATATGAAGGCAAAAAGTTTGATGAGCCTTACCAGTTAAAAAATATGGTTGCCAACACTGCGCCAGGTGAAGAAGTAGAGCTGAAAATTATTAGAGAAAACAGAACAGAAATGAAAAGGGTTACCATAGGCGAATTACCAGCCGAGATGCAAAGACCTTTAAAGGGTGAATATAACAACCTCTTGAGAGGCATTACTGTGCAAAACCTCACACCAGAAATCTACGAAAGGCTTAATCTTCCGAAAAGATTAAAGGGTGTTGTTATTTCAGATATTGATGAAGACAGCCCTGCTGCTATGGTGCTTATGAGAGGAGATGTGATACAGGAAATAAACAGGCATAAGATAACCAGCGTCAGGGATTACGAGAATGTAGTATCTAAGATAAAAGCAGAAGGGGATATTTTGCTCCTTATATTTAGAGGTGGCTTTTCCGTTTACGTCACGCTTTCTGGGAGATAAAAAGGGTATTGCAAATTTATCTTCTTCATAACCTCTATAAGTGGGATTTTGAGTTTCTTTGCAATTCTTTTGCAATCCTCATATTCAGGGGTCGCCTTCAGGATCTCATCTCCGAGCCTTGAAAATTTTACCCTCACCTTCCCAAATTCTGTATCTATCAGTTTTATCTCACGCTGAAGGACCGCCCTTTTAACCTCATAAATCCTGAGCCCTATGGTTGTTGTTTCTTTCATTATAATCCTTATAAGCCTTTCTCTATCAGCTTCTTTACAGAGTACTGTCAGCTTTATACCGGGCCTCCCTTTCTTCATCAAAACCTGTGTGAGAAAGACATCAAGGGCACCTGTCTTAAAGAGCTTTTCCATCACATATTCATATACTTGAGGATTCATATCATCAATATTAGCCTCAATGACCTTTACCCTTTCATCGTCCTGGTCACAGGCCAATGGCCACTGCTCTCCTAAAAAAAGTCTCAGTACATTTGGCCTGTCTTTAAAATTCTTGTTTCCGGCTCCAAAACCCGTCCTTTCGATATTCATGAGAGGAATACTTCCAAATCCTAATGAAAGCCCTTTCAGTATTGCTGCACCTGTTGGTGTAGTAAGCTCATTGGAAATGTCCGTAGAATATACGGGTACCCCTTTTAAAATCTCTGCTGTAGCAGGCGCAGGTACAGGCAAAATCCCGTGCTCAGTCTTAACAGAACCGCCTCCGAGATTTACAGGGGATGAGTAAACCTTTTCTGCTCCGAGCATATCAAGACCTATGATCGTCCCAAATATATCAATAAGGCAATCAATATCTCCCAATTCATGGAGATGGACATTATCAAAGGCCTCACCATGAACCTTTGCCTCAGCCTCAAAAAGCTTTCTGAAAATTCCAAGTCCTTTTTGTTTGATCTCCTTGGGTAGTAATGAGGTTTTAATTATTTTCTCAATATCTTTCCAATTCTTTGAACTTTTAACTTTTAACTTTGAACTTTGTATAACATCTACCTTGGTTGAAGAAAATCCGGCCCTTTTTACCTTTTTAGCGTGCACCTCATATCCCTTTACAGGAATTTTCTTAAGTTCTCCTTCCAGTTTTTTAAGTGGTACCCCAGCGTCCACAATAGCACCAAGGCACATATCGCCACTTATACCTGAGAAACAATCAAAATAGGCTATCTTCATAACCCCTCCTTTGACCATTTGACTTATTTTTTCTTTTAAGTTATTTTTTCCCATGGATTTTTACACCAAGTTTTATGCTATTCTGGCCTTGTTCGCTTTTACCCTGCTCATTAACCTGCCATTTGGTTATGCCAGGGCAAAGACAAAAAGATATTCTCTACGCTGGTTCCTGTACATACATATCCCGATACCTCTTGTGTTCATTGCAAGAACTATTTCCCATATTGACATAAAATATATACCAATCTTTGTATTTGCCACAATTATTGGCCAGCTTTGTGGCGGTAAACTGGAGTTTTAGTCTTGCTGGGAGGAGGACGGGGAGGGCAATTTTTCAACTTCAGCAACAAAAGTCTTCACTAATTCAGGGTCAAATTGTTTTCCCGCTTCCCTTTTTAGCTCTAATATAGCCTCTTGATAGGACATTGCAGAACGGTAAGGGCGGGCCGAAGTCATTGCTGTGAAGGCATCGGCAATTGCCAGTATACGGGCCTCAAATGGTATTTCTTCACCTTTAAGACCTGAGGGATAACCGGTACCATCCCACCTCTCGTGATGGTGAAGTATAGCAAGCTTGCAGTGTAAAAGGGGGGGGAGATGACCGACTATCTCAGCACCCACTTCAGGATGCTTCTTCATCTCCTTCCACTCTCTTTTGTTTAACTTACCTTTTTTGTTAAGCACCCTATCACTTACTCCGATCTTACCAATATCATGAAGCAAAGCAGCCCTGCTAAGGTAAACCAATTCCTCCTCAGATAAACCAAAGGCCTCACCTATCATTAGGGCATACTTATTTACCTCTTGTGAATGACCATGTGTGTAAATGTCTCGTGCCTCTAAGGCTGCTGCAAGGCTATAAATAATATTTATAATATTTTTTTCAGCTTCAATCTCGGCCCTTGTCCGTGGCAGCCTTGATACCAACTTTGTAAAGGGTATGCATTGATTTCCGCCTAGCCGTTTTGCCTCGAAAGCAGCGGCATCAGCAGCCCCTATTATCTCTTTAACACTAACTCCATTCACTGGCCATGAAACCAGACCGAAGCTAACAGTAAGTGGAATTTTTCTTTTTTTCATCTCTTCTTCAATATTCTTTCGCATCCGCTCAGTCACGGAAAGGGCATTATCAAGATCAGTATCTGGAAGTAAAATGACGAACTCATCTCCCCCGTATCTAGAGGCCAGATCATCTGTCCTGACCGAATTTTTTATTAATCTCCCGATTTTTCCCAAAAGCTTATCGCCAGCAATATGCCCGTACCTGTCATTATAATTTTTAAAGAAGTCCAAATCGCAGGTAGCCAATGAAAAAATTCCACCGTGGCGCCGCCGCCGATTTATCTCCTCATTGAGCCGCTCATTGAAGTAGCGCCGGTTAAACAGTCCTGTTAGAAAATCAAGGCGGGACTCTTCCTTGATTTGTTTATAAAGATATGAATTCATAATGGCCCCAGCTATCTGCCCGGCCAGATGTTCCAGTGCCTCCTTTTCCCACTCTCCATATGCCTCAGGCTGGGTGCTTGAAAGATTTATGGTTCCAAAAACCTTTCCCTTATGAAATAAGGGAACATGAATAGATGACCTTAACCCATCTCTGAGCTTGAGCTCATCAATGGGGAGCATTATTCGTTGAGCGATATCCTCCTGTATCAGGGTCTTTTTATGTTTTGCCACCCAGCCTGTGTTTGAATCCTTCAGAGGGTAAGTAGTATCAGGAATTCGCTCTGTCTTTATTCTCTGCGAGATAGCAAAATATCTTATATTATCGCCCTCTATTAAAGCGGTAGAGGCGCGGTCAAACTCAACCAATTTTCTCAATCCCTCACTAAAAATGTGATATACATTATCAAGACTGGCATCTGATAAGATGACCTTCGTTAGGTCGCTAATTGTTTTCAGAAGCTCCTGTTGTTTTTTGATTTCCTCAAGGAGAATTGCATTCTTAATAGGCATGGCTATTTGATTGGTAGCATGAGAAAGTAAGGTCAATTCCCTATCTCCATAAGCATTTGGCCTGATACTGGCAATGACCAGTGCTCCAAAAACCCTGTCTTCGGCCAGAAGAGGTGCATAGACAATAGACCTTATTCCTTGTTTCAAATGATACTCACCAGTCCATGACATCCTCTCCTTGGATAGGTCCGGTTCATAGAGGGTCTGCTTTGTAGTTGCTATGTATTCTGTAGCTGTACCTTTTAGGGGAATAACATCACCGATTTTCCAGAATGATTTGATCTTGGATGAGAGGGATTGAAAATGAAGATCTTTTCCTTTGATAGTTACAATACTTGCCCACTCAACTGGCATCCTTTTGGATAGCTCAGCTGCAAAGGCCTCACACATCTGGCTGACGTCCGGACTTGAGAGAATAATTTTAGTTATCTTATTAACAAATTCGAGTTCTTCTATCATCTGCTGGGACAATTCATCCATCTGCCTTTAGACCCCGCAAGGCTAAGTTTTTAATCCCATCAAAAGTTTATCAAAGAAATCGGAAAAAGTCACCATAAATTCGTAATTAAAAAATGTGTAATTTCTTGACATATTTTTCTAATGATTTTACAATTTTTAAATGAAGGTATTAATTTCAGAGATACCTGAAGAGGGGTTAGATTTAGAACTCCAGGAGATGATCAAATCTGATGCCTCCCTTTCACCTATCCGGGCACAGTTAAGGATAAAAAAGGTAGGCACTGAAGTTGCGGTAAGTGGTAAAATCCTGGCCGATGTAGAACTACAGTGTAGTAGATGCCTGAAAGATTTTAGGAGTATGCTAACTATTCCGGTTGATGTTTTATATCGTCCTGTCGAGAATCTCAGAGGGGAAGACAAGCACGAGCTTAAGGTCGATGAACTTGATATGAGTTTTTATTCTGGAGATGAGTTGGATCTGCTCGACCTCATAAAGGAGCAGATAATGCTCAATCTTTCCATGAAGCCTCTCTGCAGTGATCTATGCAGAGGGATATGTCTGCGATGCGGGGCAGACCTTAATGTAGGCAAATGTGGTTGCAGTGAGAGAGAAATAGATTCGAGACTCGAGGCATTGAAAAAATTGTTAAAATAGATATGGAAGGAGTAAACCCCGCATCCCGCTTTCGCTGGTGCGGGGTAAAAATTGGCAAACCCTAAACACAGACATACAAGATCGAGAAGGGACAAACGGAGGGCTCATTGGAAAGGCCAGATTCCTGACGTGAGCCTCTGTCCTGAGTGCAATGAACTGAAGCTTTCCTACAGAGTGTGCCTCAATTGCGGTTCATACAATGGCCGCAGGATTCTCGAGGTAGTTGAAAAAGAAGCATGAGAATTGCCCTTGATGCGATGGGAGGTGATTATGCCCCTGCCATAAATGTTGAGGGTGCTGTCGAGACCGTAAATGATCTTGAGGGCATAGATGTTATCCTTGTTGGTGATGAGTCTTCTATAAAAAGAGAGCTTGAGAGCAAAAAATACCTCCCTAACCGAATATCAATAAAGCACGCCTCCCAGGTTGTAGGTATGGATGAATCTCCCTCTGTCGCAATCAGAAAAAAGAGGGATTCATCCATAAGGAGGGCCATCGAACTTGTGAAGAATGGCGAGGCAGACGCCTTTGTGAGTGCCGGACACTCTGGTGTTGTAATGGCAACGGCGCTATTACTCCTCGGTGACTCTATTGGTGTTGATAGACCCGCCATAGCAGCCATTATGCCCACTCTAAAGGCACCATTTGTTCTCATAGATGCAGGTGCAAATCTTTACTGCAAGCCCGAAAACCTTCTCCAGTTTGCACTGATGGGAAGTGCTTACTGCAGAGTGATTTTCGGAAAGTCAGAACCTAAGGTGGCCCTTCTTAGCATTGGAGAAGAGGACACGAAGGGAAATGAACTCACAAAAGAGGCATTCAAACTCCTTAAAAAGGTGGATATAAACTTTACAGGCAATATTGACGGCAAGGATATCTTTACAGGGATTGCTGATGTTATTGTTTGTGACGGGTTTACGGGGAATATTGTACTGAAGACCAGCGAAGGTCTTGCAGATGCGATAGTAAGGATACTCAAGAGGGAGATTGTTGACCAATCAGCAGGAAGGATTGGATACCTTTTGATGAAATCTGCCCTAAAGAGTTTTAAGAAGAAGACAGATTATAGCGAATACGGTGGAGCGCCTCTTCTCGGGATAAATGGCACATGTATAATAAGCCATGGAAGGTCAACTACAAAGGCAATAAGGAATGCCCTGAGGGTTGCAGCAGATCTCTCAGAAAAAAAGGTACATGAGATTATTGCCTTCGAAATAGAGAAAGGTATGGTGAGCAAGGTTGATAAAAAGTAGAATCGTCTCTACAGGTTCTTATCTCCCGGAGAGGGTCCTCACAAATTTCGATCTTGAAAAGATGGTTGATACCTCGGATGAATGGATTACGGAGAGGACGGGGATAAAGGAGCGGAGAATAGCTACTGAAAATCAGGCAGCATCAGACCTTGCATATGAGGCATCTAAGGCAGTCCTTAAGAGGGCTGCCCTGGGAATAGAAGATATTGATCTCATCATTGTTGCAACAGTAACAGGTGACATGCCTTTCCCGTCAACTGCCTGCATTCTTCAGGATAAACTTGGTGCTAAATATGCAACAGCCTTCGATATAAATGCAGCCTGTTCAGGGTTTCTTTACGGACTCTATATTGCAGATGGTCTTATAAGGTCAGGAATGCACAAAAGGATCCTTGTAGTCGGTACAGAGGTTCTTTCGAAGATTACGGACTGGAAGGATAGAACCACATGTGTCCTCTTTGGTGACGGTGCCGGTGCAGTGATTGTTGAGCCCACTGAAGAAGACAGAGGTATAATTTCAATGTATATCAATTCTGATGGAGGCATGTGGGACCTTTTACATATGCCAGGAGGTGGCTCCAAGAATCCTGCATCGAGGGATTCGGTCGATAAAAGGCTCCATTATGTCAAGATGAAAGGGAATGAATTATTTAAGGTTGCAGTCAGGAAATTAGAAGACATTGCTGTTAAAACCCTGAATGAGAATGAGTTAGAGCCTTCACAGCTTTCACTTCTTATACCCCATCAGGCTAACCTGAGAATAATACAGGCAACTGCCGATAGGCTCGGCATACCAATGGATAAAGTCATCATAAATCTCGACAGGTATGGAAACACCTCAGCTGCATCTATCCCCATAACCCTCGACGAGGCTGCAAGGACTGGAAGGATAAAGGATGGAGATTATATACTCCTTGAGGCATTTGGAGGGGGTCTTACATGGGCCTCGGCATTAATAAAGTGGTAGTTTACCCCGTACTTTAATGAAAGTGCGGGGTTTATTTTACCTCCTTTCTAAATTCCTCGAATTTCTCTACAAATGGCTTAAGCAGGTCTATTGGTATAGGAAATATTATTGTTGAGTTTTTCTCTGTAGCAATCTCTGTGAGGGTCTGGAGGAATCTGAGCTGTAATGCAGATGGTGCTGATGCAATTATAGTTGCTGCATCTGTTAGCTTCTGTGCAGCCTGAAACTCTCCTTCTGCATGGATAACTTTTGCCCTTCTTTCACGCTCTGCCTCTGCCTGCTTTGCTATTGCCCTCAGCATCTCTGATGGCAGGTCAACATTCCTTACCTCAACTGCTGTTACCTTTACCCCCCAGGGCTCTGTCTGGAAATCAATGACCTTCTGAAGTTCTGCATTCACCTCTTCCCTCCTGGTTAAGAGGTCGTCGAGCTGGCTCTGGCCAAGGATGCTCCTTAGTGTTGTCTGTGCTATCATTGATGTTGCATACAAAAAATCCTCAACCTCTGTGATTGCCCTAACAGGATCAATAACCCTGAAATAGACAACGGCATTCACCTTGACTGAAATATTGTCCTGTGTTATTACATCCTGAGCTGGAACGTCCATTGCAACGATACGAAGGCTCACCTTTACGAGCCTATCAATTATCGGCCAGATAATAACGAGACCAGGACCCTTCACCGGAATGACCCTTCCAAGCCTGAAGACAACTCCCCTTTCATATTCCCTCAAGATCTTGATTGCAGCCGAGAAAAAATATACGATCAGAAATATTATTACAAGGAAACCGAGAAACGACGGTGCCAAACCCTGCATAGCTACCTCCTTTTTAGTGTTATTAGTGTCAGTTATCAGTGTCAGTCACAGACACTAATCACTGACACTTCTTTTTACCTTTACCTTTAACCCTGAGACAGCCTCAACAATTATCCTCTCGCCCTTTAATATAGGTTTATCAGAATATGCTATCCATCGTTCACCATGTAATAATACCATACCTCCATCCTTGGTTATGTCAGTACTTGCAATCCCCTCCTCTCCTATGAGGCCCTCTGACCCGGTGACTGGCTTTCTCCTATAAGCCCTGAATGCAAGGCCGAGTGTTACAGTGAAGAATACAGCGGTTATGATAGTAGCAGGGAGAATAGTATATAGCGATAGTTTCATGAAAGGTGCTGGGGATTCAAAGAGCATCAGTGAGCCTATAATCATAGCGATTACTCCTCCAATAGTGAGAACCCCGTGGGATACAATCTTTACCTCGAGAACGAAGAGGATGATGGCGAGGATAATCAGCAAAAGTCCTGCATAATTCACAGGCAGCATCTGGAATGCATAAAAGGCAAGGATTAGACAGATTCCTCCCGTTACCCCGGGGAAGATTGAACCGGGGTTCGTGAGTTCAAAGAAAAGACCATAGAAGCCGAGGAGCATGAGTATATAAGCGATATTCGGGTCTGAGATGAGATTGAGTATCCTGTGTCTGAAACCCATTTCCTCTCTAATAACATTTGCCTTTACTGTCTTCAGGACCTTTTCTCCAATAATCGTCCTGACCCTTCTGCCATCTATGTCTGAAAGAAGGGTATTTAGGTCTTTGCTCACGATGTCTATAACGTTAAGCTTTGATGCCTCTTCCTCTGTTGCAGAGATACTCTTTCTGACGGCGTCTTCAGCCCATTTCGCATTCCTGCCACTTCTCTCCGCAAGAGATTTTATATAAGCTGCTGCATCATGCGTCGCTTTCTCAGCCATCACCTTATCCATCTTTTCTCCGATACCCACTGGATGGGCCGCTCCGATATTTGTACCTGGTGCCATGGCTGCAATATGGGCAGCCAGTGTTATAAATGTACCTGCAGAGGCTGCCCTGCTGCCGCTCGGTGAGACAAACACGACAACAGGTACTTCACTTCCGATAATATCCTTCACAATACTTCTCATAGATGTATCTAGTCCCCCGGGAGTATCTAGCTCGATTATTAATGCCTCAACCTTCCTCTCATTTGCAATTTTTATACTCTTGCCTATATATTCTGCTGCCACAGGGTTTATAACACCGTTTATGGTTATAACCATAACATCTCTTTTTGGTTCTTCAGAAAAGGCAATAGAGGGATATAAAAGGGTAAGAAAAATTAGAAGTACAATTTTAGCAAACATAACTCTTTGTTTGTGAACCCCGCACCACGGTTTTACCCCGCCCCTTCAAGAAGGAGCGGGATTTACAGCCGTGGCTTCCTAGTGGTGCGGGGTTTTATAAAAATTATAGCCCTTCAGGTGAATAAATTACAATAAGGAGGGAAATTAAGATTCGATGCCCCTCAGTTAAACCCTAAAATAACCCTTTCACCTTTCCTGTCTCTGTATCCACATCAATGCGGCGATAAGCAGGATCAGAGGACGTCCCTGGCATTAAGCTGATATCTCCTGCCACAGGGCAGATAAATCTCGCACCTCCATAAGTAAGAAAGTCACGAATATGGAGTACCCAGCCCTTTGGAACACCCTTTGCTTTGGGGTTATGAGTTAGAGATAGATGGGTCTTTACCATCATGGTGGTATAGTCCTTGAACCTTGGATCATTCTCAAATCGCTCTGCCTTCACCGTTGCCTCTGGAGAATAGATTACATCATCAGCACCATAAACCTCTCTGGCTATGAGTTCAATCCTTTTTCGGAGTGGTGTGTCAAGCTCATAAAGAAATTTAAAATTGATTTTATCATTGCATGCATTAAGCACTGTATCAGCCAGTTCAAGTGCACCCTCACCACCGTACTGCCAATGCTGAGATACAGCAACTCGAGCACCTGTTGCCTCACACATCCTTCTGGTCAATTTAACCTCTTCATCGGTATCAGTATGGAAACGGTTTATGCAAACGACTGGACTTATACCAGCCTTTCTAACTGTGTTTATGTGATGAATTACATTTACCATTCCGTCTTCAAGCCATTTGAGATTCTCCTCGAAATATTCCCTTGGAATCGGTCTCCCAGGGACAACAGGAGGCGCACCTGCATTTACGCCATGATGCTTCAGTGCCCTGATTGTAGCTGTAATAACCGAGACATTCGGAATATTGCCGGAATACCGGCACTTTACATTCCAGAACTTTTCAAAACCTATATCAGCACCAAAACCTGATTCAGTAATATGATAGTCAGCCAATTTAAGACACATCTTATCAGCCACAACAGATGATTGTCCCACTGCTATGTTGGCGAATGGTCCTGCATGGACAAAACAGGGCTGACCTTCGATGGACTGGAGCATATTTGGATTTATGGCCTCCCTCATCCACGCAGTCATTGCACCAGCGACCTCGAGATCCTCTGTGGTAATAGGGTTACCCTCCCTGTCATAAGCAACGACGATACCACCCATTCTTTTCCTGAAGTCTGCAAGGTCAGTGAATATTGAAAGGATGGCCATGACTTCAGAAGAAACAGCTATCCCGAATTTTGAGGGCATCATAAACCCATTCATCTTACCACCTATACCGATGACAATATTCCTGAGTGCCTGTGCACAAAAATCCATAACCCAGCCCATTTCAACATTCTTTGGGTCTATATTGAGACGTTTCAGTTTTCTCTTTGTAAGCTGTTCATCTGTATAATTAAACTCGTGCTGCATCCGGGCCGTGAGTGCAACCATAGCGAGGTTATGGGCATTCATGACAGCATTGATATCACCTGTAAGGCCCAGTGAGAATTCAGTTAGCGGGATACACTGTGAAAGTCCTCCCCCTGCAGCGGATCCTTTGATGTTCATCGTTGGACCACCAGATGGTTGACGTATGCATGCCGTGACCCTTTTACCGCGTTTACCCATCCCTTGAAGAAGGCCCATCGTCGTAGTAGATTTTCCTTCTCCGAGTGGTGTCGGTGTTATGGCTGTTACCTCGATGAATTTCCCATCAGGTTTGTCCTTCAACCTCTTCAGTACCCGTGCATAATCAACCTTTGCAATATAATGCCCATGGGGCAACAGCTCTTCTTTTTCAATCCCCAATTCCTCAGCTAATTGCCAGGATGTCTTCATTTGTTTCTCTGCTGCTTCTGCAATCTCCCAATCTGCATGTTTTGTTGGATCCAGTGGCATAGTACCCCCTCTTATCAGTTATCAGTTATTAGTTGTTAGTCTATAATAAACGACTTTAATAAGTTATCACCCTGAACTTGTTTCAGGGTCTAAAAATTCATGTTATGAGATGCCGAAACAAGTCCAGCATGACATTTTTGGAACTAAACTTTTGTCGTTCACTATAAAAACTTGAAACTAACAACTTAAACTGTTTTAGTAGCTTATCAATGCACTGAGGAATTTATCAGTCGTGCGCCTAAGCTTTCTGCTCATCTCAATAGCAATTTTTCCAATAATGCGACATGCAAGTTTTACATCTTCTTCCATCAATCTTTCAAACTCTACTTTTGGAATAAGGAAGAGTTCTACGTCTTCAACCGCTATGGCACTCGCGACATGTTGTCTCTTCTCAAGAATAGACAACTCTCCGAAGAAATCTCCTGGAGTTACGACAGCGAGGGTCTGTCTCCAGCCGTCAGCGGTGACCCTGGAGATTTCAACCTTACCCGAATAGACAAGATATAATCCAGCCGTATCATCTTTTTCTTTAAATAGGTATTCCCCTTTTTTAAGGGACCTTTTTTTAATGATTCCGGAAATCGTCTCAAGCCCTTCACTGTCAATATCACTTAATAAAACCTGCTGTTTTAATAAATCTGCCTGACTCATGTGTAATACCTCCTCCTGTAAAAGTTTTTAGTTTTTGGTTATCAGTTATTAGTCTAAAAACTAATAACTTTATTATATTGGTCATTTGCAATAATGACCAATGACTTAACTTACTGTTAAAACTACTACCTCTATTTTAACCGCACATACCTTTAACTCCGGTATCTTTGCAATGGGGTCAAGGGCAGTACCGGTAAGCACATTTGCTGCTGCCTCCTTGAAGTGAAAAGGTATGAAGACCATTCCCTTCGCTGGTCTATCCGAAATTAGAGCCTTAATATTAATAGACCCCCTCTTTGATGAAACCCTTATTATCTTACCATCATTTATGCCCAATTGCTTTGCATCATCGGGATGAATCTCAATATAAGCCTCAGGTGATATTTTATTGATAGCATCAATCTTTCGTGTCATTGAACCTGTATGATACTGGAAAAGCTGCCTTCCTGTCGAGAGCAAAAATGGATATTCGTTATCAGGTAATTCCTCTGATGGCCTGTATCTGATGGTGCTAAATACAGCTTTACCTCTGGGGAACCCCCCTTTAAAGAGATAGGGCGTTCCAGGATGATCAAGTGTGGGACATGGCCACTGAAGACCCATCTTTGCTATCCTCCCATAGGTTATTCCTTCTACTGCTGGCCAGACCTTACCAGCTTCCTGAAACACCTCCTCGATGAAGGCATGTTTCATCTCATGCCCGAGTCTGTTTGCCAGCTCTACGATTATCCATGAATCCTCCTTTGCCTCCCCCGGCGGTTCTACTGCCTTCCTCACCCTCTGCACCCTTCTCTCTGTATTTGTGAATGTTCCGTCTTTCTCTGCAAAGCAGGCTGCAGGCAATACCACGTCTGCAAGCTCTGCTGTCTCAGTCATGAATATATCCTGTACCAAGAGGAAATCTAATTTTTTTAATGCCTCTATTGTACGGTTTATATCTGGATCGCTTAAGACGGGGTTCTCACCCATTATGTACATTGCCTTAAGATTTCCTTTAAGGGCTGCATCAGTCATTTCTGGTGCTGTAAGTCCTATCTTATCCGAGAGTCTGACGCCCCATGCCTTCTCAAACTTTTGCTTTATATTTGGTATATTTACCTTCTGATAGCCGGGATAGAAATCAGGAAAGCACCCCATATCTGATGCACCCTGGACATTGTTCTGTCCCCTTAGTGGGTTGACTCCTGTGCTTTCTCTCCCGATGTTTCCTGTCATCAACGCTAATTTTGCTATAGCGAAGACATTTTCTGTCCCATGGGTATGCTGTGTAATACCCATTGTGTAATAGATACCAGGCCTTACAGCATTCCCATAAAGGAGGGCTGCCTTAACAATATCTTTTTCTGGAACCCCTGTAATCTTTTCCCCCATTTCAGGTGTGTATTCATTGAGACCCTCCTTGAAAGATTCAAATCCCTCTGTCCATTCCTCTATGAATTTTTTGTCTGTCAGACCTTCTTTTACTATTACATGCATCATGGATTTCAGAAGGGCAACGTCTGTCCCTGGCCTGTGCTGAAGCCATATACTAGCAAACCTCACGAGGTCAATCCTTCTCGGGTCTGCAACAATGAGCTCCGCACCCCCTCTTACGGCCTTTTTTATCTTTAGACCGATTATCGGGTGGGTCTCTGTCGTATTTGAGCCAATAATGAAGATGAGATCATGGTTTTCGATTTCTGGAATAGAATTTGTCATGGCTCCTGAGCCAAATACCGTCGCCAGACCGGCCAGCGTTGCACTATGGCAGTATCTTGCACAATGGTCAACATTGTTTGTGCTAATTACAGCCCTCATGAATTTCTGGAATAGATAATTTTCCTCATTTGTGCATTTTGCAGAGGAAAGCCCTCCAATAGAGTCGGGGCCATATCTGTCTTTTATCTCTCTTAGCCTCTTTGCAACATAAACTAACGCCTCATCCCATGAAACCTCCTTAAAAAGTGAGGAGTGAGGAGTGAGGAGTGAGGAGTCGCCCCCCCACCCCAGGCCTCCCCCTCGAGGAGGGAGGGTGAAGGAGGGGGTGCTCATTTCTGAGCGCTCTTTAGGGGCTATTCTGATAAGAGGTTTCACGAGTCTGTCAGGATGATTAATGAATCCGTGACCAAATCTCCCTTTTGCACAGAGCCAGCCTTCATTGATCGTATCCTCTCTTGAGGAGACACGGATAACTTCGTTCCGTCTTACATGGAGTGTAAGGCTACAGCCGCATCCGCAGTAAGGGCATACGGTTTCAATTTCCCTTATATCTTTCTGCCTTCCTTTGTGAGCCCACATCCTTCCTGTGAGAGCTCCGGTAGGGCATACTGCCACACACTGACCGCAGAACTCACAATTGAGGTCTTTTTCGTAAGGAGGACAGATTCTTGTTTTAAATCCTCTATGAGCAAAATCAATTGCACCAACACCTTGAATCTCATCACATATTCGTACACATTGCCCGCAGAGTATGCATTTTTCCATCTCCCTCTCGATAAAGGGATTATTATCTTTTCTTGTATAAAACCTTCTCTCGCCTTCAAACCTGTTTTCCCTGATACCATAGAAATATGCAAGTTCCTGAAGGGTGCAATCACCTGCTCTTTCGCACACCCTACAGTCATTTGGGTGGTCAGAGAGGAGGAGTTCAAGGGTTGTTCTCCTTAATTTTTGTAAGTTAGGGCTTGTTGTTATGACCTCCATCCCTTCACTTACAGGTGTTGTGCAGGCTGTAATAGGTCTTGCCATGCCTTTAATTTCCACTATACAGAGTCTGCATCCCCCATAAGGAGAGAGTTTTGGGTGATGGCATAGTGTAGGTATCGGAATATCAAGTTTTCTTGCAGCATCAAGAACTGTGGACAGTTTCCTTACAGTGACTTTCTTGCCGTCTATTGTTAGAGTTACCATATCAGTTCCTTACGCCTTTGATATTGCCTTAAATTTACATACATCAAAACATGTTCCACATTTTACACATAGCTCAGGAGCAATTTTGTGTATCTTTTTCCGTCTGCCTGTAATCGCACCAGCCGGACATTCCCTTTTGCATACCCCGCAACCAGTACAGAGCTCTTTAAGGATAGAGTATATAATCAAGTCTTTGCATACGGCAGCAGGACATTTCTTATCTTTGATATGTGCCTCATATTCATCTCTAAAGTACCTGATAGTACTTAATACAGGGTTAGGAGCGGTCATTCCCAATCCGCATAATGAACTTGTTTTTACATCCTGGCCGAGTTCCTCAAGAAGTTCTATGTCTCCTTCCCTGCCCTTTCCTGATGTGATCCTATCTAATATTTCAAGCATTCTCTTTGTCCCGACCCTGCATGGTGTGCATTTGCCGCAGGACTCTGCCTGGGTGAACTCGAGGAAAAACTTTGCTGTATTAACCATGCAGTCTGTCTCATCGAGGGCGACCATGCCGCCTGAACCCATAATTGAGCCTACCTGTGCAAGGGATTCATAATCTACTTCTAAATCAAGAAACTTTGCCGGAATGCAGCCCCCTGACGGGCCTCCCGTCTGCACCGCCTTAAATGTTCTATCACCTTCAATCCCTCCACCTATGTCATAGATTATCTCTCTTAAAGTAATGCCTAAGGGTACCTCGATCAGGCCCGTATTTTTTACTTTTCCTGTGAGTGCGAATACCTTTGTGCCTTTACTCTTTTCAGTACCAAATGAGGAAAACCATGCGGCGCCCCTTGTGATGATATACGGGACGTTCGCAAGTGTTTCAACGTTATTGATAACTGTAGGTCCTCCCCATAGACCGCTTTCTACAGGAAAGGGTGGCCTTGCCCTCGGCATGCCACGTTTACCTTCTATTGATGCAATCAGCGCTGTCTCTTCACCACACACAAAAGCCCCTGCGCCTAACTTAATTTTTACGTCAAAGTTAAACTCTGTCCCCAAAATATTATTTCCAATAAATCCATGCTGTTTTGCCTGATCGAGTACTTTCTTCAGCCTATCTACTGCGAGGGGATATTCAGCCCTTATATATACATAACCTTTGTCAGCCCCAATAGCATAAGCACCAATAATCATCCCTTCGATTACAGAATGGGGATTGCCTTCGATTACAGACCTATCCATAAATGCTCCAGGGTCTCCTTCATCAGCATTACAGATTATGTATTTCTGCTCAGATTGTTTTCTCCTACAGATTTCCCATTTAAGGCCTGTAGGGAATCCAGCACCGCCTCTTCCCCTGAGACCAGAGTTCTTTATAACCCCTATCGTCTCTTCGGGACTCATTGAGGTAAAAACTTTCCTTGTTGCCTCATAACCACCGACTGCTATATAGGCATTGATATCCTCAGGGTCTATCACACCACAGTTAGAAAGTACCACCTTTGTCTGTTTTCCATGGAAGTTGTAAAATTCATCTCCAACAATCCATTCCTTAACAGGGTTACCCATCATAATATGTTCGTTAACAATCCTTTCCACCATATCAGGCTTTATATATTTATAAGTTGTCTTTTCACCATTAATAATAATATCTACAAGGACATCCTTTGCACAGAACCCTCTACAGCCAACTTTATGTATGGAGCACTTTTCATAAAAAGCGGCTTCCATGGCGGCTGATGATAGTGCATTCTTGAATGATGACAACACTTCTTTTCCACCGGTTGCAACCCCACCTGTGCCTGTACATACCTTTATTATGATGTCTTTATTCATTATTCACCTGCTCTTAGCCTTTTCATATCTCTCATCAGTTTATCAAGTGTCATTTTACCGCGCACTTTCTTATTCATGATTATGACAGGTGCGATACCGCATGCACCGACACAATTAACTTTTTCTACAGTAAATTTGAGATCATCGGTTGTATTTTTATCAAGAGGAATATCGAGTTCTATCAAAAGTCTATTTATCAACCTCTCAGACCCCTTAACATGGCAGGCAGTACCTCGGCAGACAGTAATCACATTTTCGCCTCTCGGTCTCAGATGAAACTGGGCATAGAAGGTGGCAATACCATAAAAACGACTTACAGGGATATCAAGTCTTTTCGAAAACCAGTTTACTGCCTCTTCAGGTATGTAACCAAAGGTCTCCTCAAGGTCTTGAAGAATGGTTATAATATTGCCTTCATTATTCCTGTAGTCTGTCAGTATTCTCTCGAGAACTTCTTCCATCTCTGTCAAGGTAAAGGCATCCTAAATTTATATAATAAATCGGTTTTAAATCCTACCCCGTCTACCTTCTGGTCTCTCAAATGACCATTTTTATTTCCTATCTGTTTAATAGAGGGTAATTATTATACATTATTCCTTTAAATTGTTGTGAAACAGATGAAGCATATTTTATAATTAGTTTAAATTTGTTGAAAAAAATGCTTTTTCAGGTACCGAGAAAAGTGTTCATGAAAATACTCTCTTTTAAAAATAGTATATTATTTTTGTTAATTTTTTTAATCCCTCAAATCCTTTACTCATCCGAGATGTCTTCTACCACTATCCTTCTCGACCGTGTCGTCGCAGTAGTTAACAAGGAAGTCATAACATGGAGCGAGCTTTACAAGGTAATGGAATTTGAGGCAACAGCCCAGATTAAGACCTTGAGTGAAGAGGAGCAAATGAAAATATTCAAAGATAGTGAGGCTGCCTTCCTTGAAACACTTATCGATATGAGACTCCAGCTCCAAGAGGCCAAAAGGCTGGGGCTTGAGGTTACCCCAGAAGAAGTGGCAGAGACTATAGAAAATATTAAAAAGAAGTATTCCATGACACATACCGACTTTTTAGAGTCTCTACAAAAAGAAGGACTTACCCTCGAGGAATATAAGAAAAGACTTTCCGATCAGATACTGATAAATAAGGTAGTCAACCATCAGATAAGAAACAAGATTGTTGTGTCCGATGCTGAGGTTAAAAGACACATGGAAGCAAATAGGGAAATCTTTAGCGGCGAAACATATAGAGTAAGTCTGATATTCTTTAAGAAACCAGAAGGTAATGTGGATAAAAAGGCTATAGAGGAGAAGGCCTTACTTGTCGTCAAGAAGCTGAAAACAGGCGAAGATTTCTCTGCACTTGCAAAGGTGTATTCTGAGGACCCCTCAGGAAGGCTGGGTGGTGACCTCGGTTTTGTCAATAAGAGCCTCTTGGCAAAGGAATTTGTTGAGGTTCTCTCCGGCATGAAGGTAGGAGATTTCAGCATGCCCTTCTGGACCGAGAAAGGGCTTCATATTATAAAGCTTGATGAAAAGGTCCCTGCACAGAATATAGATAAGGTAAAAGAGGATGTTCGGAGGCAATTAGCAGAAGAACAGTTTTTAGAGAGATACAAAAGCTGGCTTAAAGGCTTAAGGGAAAAGGCTTATATAGAAATACGTTTATAAACCTGAATTGGCAATTCAGGTTTATATTATGCATAAGATATTATGTATAAGAAAAAATCCTTGTTTAATTTGGGGTTGGGGCGGAGCCCCAAAGTAACATTATGTCAATTCTAAGAATTGGTGTGCTTGCATCAGGAAGGGGTTCGAACTTTCAGTCAATCATAGACGAGATAGAGTCTAAAAGGCTGAGAGCTGAGATAGCTTTATTGATAACTGACAATCCTTCGGCCTTTGCTACAGAGAGGGCAAAGAAACATGGTATTGAATATCTTGTGATGAGGTCAAAAGAATATAGTTCAAGGGATGATTTTTTTGTAAAGATTGCTGAGGAACTGAAGAAAAGGGATGTCGGGTTGGTTGTTTTAGCTGGTTTTATGAGGATTATAGGGAAACCCCTGATAGATGCATTCCCAAACAGGGTAATGAATATCCATCCTGCTCTCCTGCCGGCCTTCCCTGGATTACACGGCCAGAGGCAGGCCCTTGAATATGGTGTAAAGATCTCCGGATGTACTGTCCATTTTGTGGATGAAGGCATGGATACAGGCCCTGTAATAATACAGGCTGCGGTTCCAGTATTTCAGGATGATACAGAAGAGAGCCTTTCTGAGAGGATACTCAGATGTGAACATAAGATATACCCTGAGGCTATAAGGTTATTTTCAGAAGGAAAAATAGAAGTAGAGGGCCGGATGGTCAGGATTAAGGGATATACTCCCTTTGATACCCATATTGTAAATCCTACTATAAAGGAAAGGTAATGAGGATCTCAGGAGGTCTCGCAAAGGGAAGACGGATAGCCACAAAGAGGTCGTTACGCGTTACGCGTTACGCGTTACAAGAAAGACTGAGACCTACCCCTTCAAAAGTCAGAGAGGCAATATTTGACATAATAAGGGATAGAATTGAAGGGGCAAGCTTTGTTGATCTCTATGCCGGCACAGGCACAGTTGGGCTTGAAGCGTTGTCAAGAGGTGCGGGCAGAGCCGTCTTTGCAGAACCGAACAGGTTAAGGGCCAGGGCTATTAAAGAAAATGCTGTCAAATTCGGTTTTCGCAAAAAGGCAATAGTGATGGATGGAGAGGCATACGAATTCCTTAAAAGGGCTTCTGCTGAAAAGAAGAGGTTCGATATCTTTTTCCTTGATCCCCCCTATTTTTCAGAGGAGATAATGAAGACCCTCCCTATAATTGGAGAAAAGAGACTTTTAAATGATGGAGGCACAGTAATAGTAGAGCATTTCTTCAAAAGGAGGTTGCCTGAAACGGTGGGTGAATTAAAGATGATCAGAAGCTATAGATATGGCGATACAATGCTAACGATTTACAGAAAAAAGGAAGAGACTGAAGAAAAAGGAGGTTAAAGTGAATAAGATAGCAATCTATCCGGGGACATTTGACCCTTTCACTGCTGCACATTTGGACAGTGTGAAGAGAGCCAAACGGATATTTGATGAAGTAATAATCGCGGTTGCGCCAAGCCAGAAAAAAAGACCCCTTTTTACTCTTGAAGAGAGACTCACTATGATTAAGAAATCCGTAGAGGAACTTGATAATGTCAGAGTTGAGGCATTCAGTGGTCTTCTTGTAGATTATGTGAGGGAGAAGAAAGGTATTGCCATCATCAGAGGCTTAAGGGCTATTTCTGATTTTGAGTATGAGCTCCAGATGGCCCTTATGAACAGGAGGCTTAATCCAGAGATCGAGACAGTCTTTCTGATGCCGAGCGAAGAATATAGCTTTCTGACCTCTACTACGGTAAAGGAAGTCGCATCCTTTGGTGGCTCTGTGAAGGGCCTAGTCCCGGAGGTGATTGAAAAGGCACTAAAAGAGAAATTTAAAGTTATTGAAGATATAGTGGAATGAATGACCCTGCGACAAGACCGCAGGGTATCGAGGCATTGTTTTAACCCGAATTACGCAAACCTTTCAAAATGTCATTGCGAGGAGCGGAGCGACGTGGCAATCTCATCACTCAAAATGAGATTCCTCGCTTCGCTCGGAATGACACAGTGTGGTCATTTAATACAT
>JBFMDQ010000003.1:0-82332 GCA_040753955.1 Nitrospirota bacterium
GATGCTATTTGCTGCAAAGGCACTCGGTGCCCATTCTGCAAGACTTGTAAAATATTCCACATCTGCAGATATAAGTGGAGATTACGAACGTGTTGTTGGTTATGCAGGCATTGTGCTGAGATAAAACGTAGGTCTCCATCTCTTGTTTTTCCTGCGACGTTGTGGTATATTTTAAATAAAATGTACGCAATAGTTAAAAGTGGTGGAAGACAGTATAAGGTCTCCCCTGGTGATATCCTAAGAGTTGAGAAGCTTTCTCTGGAGAAAGGGTCTGAGGTTGTTCTCGATAAGGTTCTTATGGTCTCTAAGGAAGACAGGCGTATATTTGGGTCTCCTTATGTTAGTGGGGCTGAGGTTTTAGCAACTGTTGACGATACAGGGAAGGCAAGTAAGGTAATCGTGTTCAAACAGAAACCGCGCAAGGCCTCCAGGAAACTCAGGGGACACAGGCAGCCTTATACATCTTTGAAGATTAAAGAGATAGTTTTGGGGGATAAATATGGCACATAAAAGAGGTGTAGGGAGTTCAAGAAACGGCCGTGACAGCGAGGCAAAACGCCTTGGAATTAAAAGATTCGGTGGGCAGCACGTCCGTGCAGGGAATATACTTATAAGGCAGAGGGGTACAAAATTCCATCCAGGTCTGAATGTTGGCAGAGGCTCAGATGACACCCTTTTTGCAAAGATTGACGGGGTAGTTAACTTCGAGAGGAAAGATAGGGCAAGATTACAGGTAAGCGTTTATCCGTTAATCCAGTAAGCAGTAAGATTACGATTCAAATAAAAAGGCGGGCCAAAGGCTCGCCTTTTTTGTTATTATCCCCTTAGACAGAAGTTGGTTTATCTTCCGAAAAATAGAGACAGGAAAGGCTGGTGAGACAGCCTTTCCTGTCTAACGTGTTAGGTTTAGTGTATTTTAAAGTTATTGTACATAGGCAGGACATAGCATTTTCGCTCATTCTCGCCCCGCACCATGACATAGTGCGGGGCTCCGAGGTGAATTCTGTCTTCGACAGAATTCAAAGCCGCTCAAATGCCATGTCTGCCTGCACTGTATGAATATTAATTAGGTTAAATGCAATTCGTCGACTATGTGAAGATACATGTAAAGGCTGGAGATGGTGGAAGGGGCTGCATCAGCTTCAGAAGAGAGAAGTATGTCCCCAGAGGTGGCCCTGATGGTGGAGACGGCGGAAGAGGTGGACATGTAATCATCAAGGCAACGAATGAGTTGAATACCCTGCTTGACCTGAGGTACAGGCGAGAGTATAGAGCAGAGCGTGGAGGACACGGTAAAGGAAAAAATATGCACGGCAAAAACGGAGAGGATCTGATAATACCTGTCCCAGTTGGTACTGTCATTAAAGATGATACCGAGAAGATAATTGCAGACCTTGATTCAGAAGGGAGTTATTTTGTTGTAGCGAGAGGCGGAAAGGGAGGGCTGGGCAATGCCCATTTTGTCACACCTGTTAGAAGAGCCCCGAGATTTGCACAACCTGGCGAAAAGGGTGAAGAGAGATGGCTGATACTTGAGTTAAAACTCCTTGCAGATGTTGGTTTAATAGGATTACCAAATGCAGGAAAATCAACGCTTATATCAGTTATTTCCTCTGCCAAACCCAAAATAGCTGATTATCCTTTTACAACACTTGTACCGAATCTTGGCGTAGTAAAACTCAGTAATTTCAGAAGCTTTGTTGTTGCGGATATCCCTGGATTGATAGAGGATTCCCATAAAGGGGCAGGGCTTGGCTTCCAGTTTCTAAGACATGTTGAGCGCACATCGGTACTCTTGCATTTAATTGATATCTCAAATATGGCCGTGGAAGACCCTGTGGAGAATTTCGAGAAGATTAACAGGGAACTCGGATTATATAGCTCTGCACTTCTGTATAAACATCAGGCTGTTGTTGCTACAAAGCTTGACATAGCTGACAAAAAGAGACTTGACAGGCTTGAGCAATACTGCAAAACTAATAATATCGATTTCTTTGCCTTATCGGCAGTTACAGGAGATGGGATTAAAAAATTATTACCTTATCTTGCAATTAAAGTAGAGGAAGAGAGAAAAAAGGTATTGTATGAAAAGGCTTGTGGTAAAGATAGGAAGTAACATACTGACAGATGCCAAAGAAGGGCTTGACACCAGGCGTATGCATTCGATAGCTGAAGATATAGCAGGCCTCACAGATCTTGGATTTGAGGTGATTGTAGTCTCCTCAGGTGCTATTGCGGCAGGCATGAAGAAACTCGGGCTCAGAGAGAGACCAAAAGATGTGAAGCTAAAACAGGCATCAGCAGCAATCGGCCAGTCCAGCCTCATGTGGGCCTATGAAAAAAGCTTCAGCGAATTTAATAAAAAGGTTGCACAGGTACTTCTTACAAGAGATGATTTCTCTGACAGAAAGAGGTACATAAACTCAAAAAATACCCTGACAACGCTTCTTTCCTATGGCGTTATTCCCGTTGTTAACGAAAACGATACAGTTGCTACGGATGAGATTAAGTTTGGTGACAATGACCACCTTGCCTCCCTCGTTGCAGGTCTTATTGAGGCGGAAAGGCTCATAGTACTTTCGGATGTTGATGGGCTTTATACAGAGGACCCAAAAACCCACGTTGGCGCAAAGCTCATTGAATACGTTGAGGAGATAACACCTGAACTTGAGGAAAGGGCCAAAGGGCCGGGGAGCATTGTGGGTACTGGGGGAATGTATTCAAAACTCCTCGCTGCGAAGAAGGCACTGGACTACGGCATCACTGTCCACATAATAAACGGGAGAAAGGATGGGCTCCTCTGTTCCCTCATGAGGGGTAAGTACCATGGCACGCTGATTAAATCGAGAGAGGGGAGACTTTCTTCAAGAAAGGGATGGATTGCCTACAGCAGCCGTTCAAAAGGAAGCCTTATCATAGATGAGGGTGCAGTAAAGGCCCTGATTCAGGGAGGCAAGAGTCTTCTTCCTTCAGGCATTGTCTCTGTTGAGGGTGATTTTGACATAGGTGATGCGGTCTACTGTCTTGATTCAAAAAGAAACCGCATTGCTAAAGGTCTGACGAACTATTCATTTTCAGAGGTCGAAAGGATTAAGGGTAAGAAGACGTCTGAGATAGAAAAGATACTCGGCTACAAATACTCTGACGAGGTGATACACAGGGATAATCTGGTGTTGGTATAAATCCAACAATATAATTTCTCCAAAGGTCTCTCTGACAACGCTTACAACTAACTACATTTTAACTACATACTTGGCATTTATAAAATAAAGTAGTTAAAAACACTAAATCTTGGATTCCCTTTCTTTTCAAAATATATATCTTCCATTGTCCCAGTTGCCTACCTTGTCCATTTGGCCGAGACTTTGGATTCTGCTATCATCTTCTTCAGCATTTTTCTTACTTTTATGAATATCTCAATGTGTGTTTTATCCTGGTAATCTCTGTAGGTGTAAAGGTGAGGATGGTATTTCCCGTCCCTGTATATAAGAGTTATCTCGCCGTAAATACCTTTGCCGAGATAGATTCTATGAGCATAGTTCTTCGTGGATGCAAGGACTACCTTGGAGAGGGTGAGGTAGCCTGGGTCGAGGTTAATACGTCTCTTACCTTCCGAAGAAAGGGCAGCTTCGATTTCATTGGTCTTTAGTTTTATATCTGCAAGCTTCTCAGGGTCAATAAAGTTTTTAAAAAAGATGAACTGCCTGAATAAGGGCCAGCCGATTTTATCCTTATAGTAAGTTGAATAATCCCAAGGCAGGGAAGGACTTACAAGTAAGATATCGCCAGAATTTTTCTCGAGTATTTCTTTTGAATAATCGAATATATCTGCGTTGCAATAGAGCGTACCAACGAAAAGGAGTGCTGGCTCAGAAGTCTTGATTTTTCCCATGGTTATTCGTTGATAAGGTTAAGGAATGATTCGATAGCATACGGAGAGTTCCATTCCGAAGGACCTATTATCTTATTTCTCAGGATTCCATTCTTGTCGATTATGAATGTCTCAGGCACACCGGTAATACCAAATTGTTTAGCAGCATAGCCATCAGGGTCACCATATATGGGAAAGGTGTAGCCCTTTTCTTTCACATATCTGAATGCCCTATCCCTGTCGTCTTTATACAGGATGGTTATGACCCTGAATTTTGGGTTTCCTGACATATTTCTGAATAGACTCTCGATAGAGGGCATTTCATCTATACATGAAGTGCACCAGGAAGCCCAGAAATTGATAAATATCACCGAGCCTTTTAATTTAGAAAGTTTTACCCTGTTCTTGTGGATGTCTGTTACCTCAATCTCTGGTGCCTCAGTGCCGATAATGGTTCTCTTTCCGCCTGAGGCGGACTTTGAACTGTACTGATGCCGTACCACCAAAAAGGTAATTCCGAGGAGTAGTATTGTAAAAAGGATGAGAACTTTGTTTCTCAAAGTCTTAATTCAGATGGTCAAGACTGAATCAGCTCACTCCGGATAGGAGAGAGATCTCCTCGGCCTCTGTAAATGTAGGTGTATCTCCCTCAAGGACAACTTTTATCTTATGTATGCCTTTAAAGCTTCCCTTAAGGATTTCTTCTGATAAGGGATCTTCTATCACCTTTTGAACAGCTCTTCTCATCGGCCTTGCACCATATACAGGCTGATAGTAGTGTTTTATTATCCACTCCTTTACTTCCTTCGACAACTCAATTATGAGATCCCTTTCAAGTAGCATTCTGTTTGTCTCTTCCACAAGTAAATCTACAATAGATAGTAGATGCTCTTTTTCGAGGGGGTGGAATACAACTATTTCGTCAACACGGTTCAGAAACTCAGGGTTAAATGTTTTCTTAAGTTCGTTCAGAACATTCTCTTTCATCTTTTCATACACAACATCGGGTGTGCCTTTCTGGAAACCGAGAGGTGTTGCCTTTTCGATTAGCCTTGCACCAATATTAGAGGTCATTGTAATTACGGTATTCTTGAAATCTACCCTTCTCCCAAAGCTGTCCGTAAGCACTCCTTCATCAAGCACCTGAAGGAGAATATTGAAGACATCCGGGTGTGCCTTCTCTATCTCGTCAAAAAGTACCACAGAGTATGGCTTCTTCCTTATCCTTTCTGTCAGCTGTCCCCCTTCTTCATAGCCGACATAGCCTGGTGGGGCGCCCGTAAGTCTCGAGACATTAAACCTCTCCATATATTCGGACATGTCTATCTTTACGAGTGAATTCTCGTCATTGAACATGAACCATGCTAAGGCCTTTGCGAGCTCCGTCTTACCCACACCTGTAGGTCCTAAAAAGAAGAAAGAACCTATCGGTTTTTTGCTGGACTTAAGCCCTGCCCTTGACCTTCTTATCGCCCTCGAGACTGCCTTTATTGCCTCTTCCTGACCTATTATCCTTCTGTGGAGTTCTTCCTCCATCCTTATAAGTTTCTCTGATTCTTTTTCTTCAAGTTTCGCAAGAGGTATACCCGTCATCTTAGATACTGTATATGCAGCATCCTCTTCTATTGCAGAAGGTATCTCCTTGTTTATATTGTCTCTCCATTGTTTATGTAACTGTTCATAAATCTTTTTGAGTTTTTCTTCCTCTAACCGAACAGATGAGGCCTTTTCGAGGTCATGGAGTTTTACATATAGGTTTTTTTCTTTGGAGATCCTCAGTATCTCAGCCTCGAGCTCCTTCAATTCCTGAGGGAGGCTATACCTTTTTAGCTTAATCCTCGACCCTGTTTCATCTATAACATCTATTGCCTTGTCGGGTAGATATCTATCAGAGATATATCTATCGGATAACCTTGCTGCAGCTTCTATTGCGGCATCACTTATCTTGACTTTGTGATGGGCCTCATATCTGGATTTTAGCCCTCTTAAGATGTTTATCGTACTCTCCACACTAGGGGGCTGTACATTAATCGGCTGGAACCTGCGTTCAAGGGCACCATCCTTTTCTATATATTTTCTGTACTCATCAGGTGTAGTTGCGCCGATACACTGTATCTCCCCTCTTGAAAGGGTAGGTTTAAGCATGCTCGATGCATCTACAGACCCCTCTGCAGCACCTGCGCCTATAAGTGTATGAAGCTCGTCAACAAAGAGTATGACATTGTCTGATTGGATAATCTCCTTCATGACGATCTTAAGCCTCTCTTCAAACTGACCTCTGTATTTTGTCCCTGCAATCAGGGCACCGAGGTCAAGGGAGACTATGCGTTTTCCTAACAGGCTATCAGGGACATCACTCGAAACAATCTTCTGGGCAAGCCCTTCGACTATAGCCGTCTTTCCAACACCAGGTTCACCAATAATTACAGGGTTGTTTTTAACCCTCCTGCCCAGTATCTGGATTAGGCGTTCTATCTCGTCTTCTCTATCTATTACAGGGTCAAGTTTCCCCTCTTTTGCCATAAGCGTCAGGTCTCTTCCAAACTCGTCGAGTGCGGGGGTTGTGCTCCTTTTCTCTTTTACATGTGTATGAGTCCTTATTGAGAAGTTAATTGTGAGCTGTCTTGCTCCAAGTAGGTTGGCACCGAAGTTACGCAGTATCTTGCCACCTGTACCCTCTCCCTCCCTTATCAGGCCAAGAAGAATATGTTCACTCCCAATATAATTATGCCCGAGGAGCCGTGCCTCTTCAACGGCAAGTTCAAGGACCTTTTTGGCCCGTGGTGTAAAGGGTACATCGTCGAAGGTCATAAGGTCTGTCCCTTGAGGTAGGTTTCTTTCTACTTCCATACGAATTTCCTCTCGAGTTATGCCCATCCTTTTGAGGATTGCCACAGGTAGGCCATCTTCTTCTCTCAGGATAGCAAGTAAGAGATGTTCTGTGCCGAGGTAGTCATTTTGACGTTTCTCGGCTTCTTCCTTTGCGTATATAATTACCTTTCTTCCTCTCTCCGTAAACTTCTCAAACATTCTATCCCTCGAATGATTCAGAGTAATACTTTTCTGCAGAGAAAGTCAATATACTTCAGCGAACCCTGTTGTTGGAACAATATGTATGTGTACATAACACTCATAGTAATTTACCCTGTTAGAGACCTCTGCTTCAGGGTAGTGATGAAAAGCTTCGTCCTTCAGGATTGGTTCTCTAACAGGGTTTATGCAACAGGGTGAATCTCAAGAAGAGAAAAAAAGAAGGGTATCTCAAAGGAAGCTGATTCTTCTGAATCCGAGCCGTGAACTATATTGTGCTCGATATCTGAGGCAAAATCAGCCCTGATTGTGCCTGGTGCGGCATCCTTTGGGTTTGTTGCCCCCATCAGCTTCCTGACCATTGAGATGGCATTATTGCCTTCCACTACCATAACTACAACAGGCCCTACTGATATGGAGTCAGTAAGGCTGTCATAGAAGGGTTTATCCTTATGAACAGCGTAAAAACTCATTGCCTCCTCCTTAGAAAGTTTGAGCATCTTCAGTGCAGCAATCCGGAGATTTTTTTGTTCAAATCTTCCTATGACTTCACCGATTAGGTTTTTCTTTACACCGTCAGGTTTAACTATTGATAGTGTTTTCTCCATCCTTCACCCACCTATATTGATAGTTTTTTTATTAATCTCCTAACAGATGCACAGGATCTCCTGAATTGTGTCTTTTCTTCTTTGGTAAGGTTTACCTCTATAATCTTTTCGACGCCCTCTTTCCCGAGTATAACGGGCACACCTATATAAATATCTTTAATATCATATTCTCCGTTAAGATATGCAGCACAGGGAAGCATTCGCTTTTCATCTAAGAGGATTGATTTTATCATCTTAAAGGTAGATGCTGCCGGGGCATAATATGCACTTCCGGATTTAAGTAAATTAACTATTTCTGCACCACCCTTTCTCGTCCGTTCAATCAATGAATCGACTCTCTTTTTAGACAGGAGTTCTGTTACCGGTATACCTTTGACAGTTGTAAGCCTTGGAAGCGGGACAATCTCATCACCGTGTCCTCCAAGCACAAGGGTTTCTATATCTTCCGGTGAGACATTCAATTCCCATGAGAGAAATGCTGTCAATCTCGATACATCAAGTGTACCACCCATACCAATGACACGCTTGCAGGAAAACTCCGTGGTTTTCCATGCGAGTTGTGCCATAACGTCCATCGGATTAGTTACAACGATGAGAATAGCATTTGGAGAGGTCCTTGCAATCTCAATACATGTTTCTCTGATTACGTTAGCATTAGCATGGAGAAGATCACCTCTTGACATCCCGGGTTTTCTGGGAAACCCGGCTGCAATGACGACAATGTTAGAGTCTGCTGTATCAGTATACTTATTCGTTCCTTTAATTGCAGATGATGAACCCCAGAGGGGACATGCCTCAGCAATGTCCAGTGCCTTCCCCTGCGGTATTCCCTCTGCAATATCAAACATTACAACATCAGCAATTCCTGACTGTACAACAAATTGCGCGGTTGTGGCGCCGACATTACCTGCACCTATTATTGATACCTTCTTCCTCATCTTACCTGCGAGCTAAAGTTTTGCAGATGCCATTATAGTATAGTAGAAGTTCCTTTTCCCTTAAATTGTTTCCATCTTTGCCTTTGCTATCCTCTGCCCAACCATCTCAACAATTCTCAATCTCTTGCCTTCAATCTCTATTGTGTCTCCTGTCTGTGGTATTCTCTGAAGATACGTTACAATAAAACCTCCCAGTGTGTCATACTCTGGTGATTCTGGAATTTCTATATTATAATCCTCGCTAAGGTCCCTGATACTTATGGATGCGTCTATTATCATAGTGCCATTACTGAGCTGAATAACTGGACTTTCGATGTCGTATTCATCCCTGATCTCACCAACGATCTCTTCAAGGAGGTCCTCTAATGTCACCAGTCCTGAAACAGCACCGTATTCATCTATTACTATCGCCATATGAACCCTCTTCCTCTGCATTTCCCTTAAAAGAATACTTATCTTCATGGTTTCAGGGATGAAGAATGGAGGTTTTATGATTCTGCGTATATCAACGCTTCCTGTCTTTAAAAGGGTATTGGAAAAGTCTTTGGCATAAAGAACGCCTCTGATATCATTCAAATCCTTACCTATGACAGGGTAACGGGAAAATTTCTCTTCTGAAATGATTGTTTTCACCTCATCAACAGGCATATTAATTCCAATGGTAACCATCTGGGGAGCAGGAATCATTACCTCCTTTACGAAGATGTCTGTAAACTCAAAAACGCTGTGTATAAGCTCCTTTTCCTCAGCCTCGAAGATGCCCCTTTCTTTTCCCTCCTTCAAGAGAAGTTTTACCTCTTCCTCCGAGATGTACCCCCTTTCGCTAAATGCCCTTTTGCCGAAAGGTTTTAACAACATATTTGTGCTCGCTGCCAGGATATGAACAAATACTGTGGCTAATTTGGAAAATCTGTCTATTAACGGAGCGACGAAAAGGCCAACGGTTTCCGGCTTGGAAAGGGCTATTGACTTTGGGATGAGTTCGCCGAAGACGGTGGAAAAATAGGTAATTATTACAGCCACAATCCCTATAGATATCGCCTCACTTGACACAGAGATAAGAGGTACGGGTATATTTTTGAGAACTGGTTTTATAATCTCAATTGCAGCGGCGCCACCGATGGCAGATGCTAGGACTCCTGCCAGTGTGATACCAATCTGAATTGTGGCGAGAAATCGATCTGGTTCCTTTCGCAGTTTATGTAAAAGCGTTGCATTCTTTCTGCCTTCATCAATTAGTTGTTTGATGCGTGTTCTTCTGAGTGTAACTACGGCTATCTCAGATGCAGCAAAAAAGCCATTTAAGAGGATAAAAATTATGATAAGAAGGATATCAAGCCACATAGAATTCAGAGGCGATTGGTGAACTGTCAGTTTCCATTTGGACTATCAGGTCAATTTCTCGATAATGGCATCCGCAACCATCGATGTTGTTGCAGCAGTTTGGTCATCTGGTGTCGGCTTCATGTCATATGTCACATATCTCCCTTCTTCTATCACAGATGCGACGGCTCCCTCTAATCTTCTGGCTGCCTCGATCTCCCCTAAATGTCTGAGCATCATAACCCCTGAAAGTATCATAGCAAGGGGGTTTACTTTATTCAACCCTTTGTACTTAGGGGCACTCCCGTGGGCAGGCTCGAATACAGCCACCTCTTCTCCGAGGTTTACACCAGGGGCAAGGCCGAGCCCTCCTATAAGACCTGCTGCCAGATCAGATATAATATCACCGTAAAGATTGGGAAGGACTATTACATCATAAAGTTCGGGTTTCTGCACGAGCTGCATACACATGTTGTCAACTATCCTGTCTTCGAACTGGATATCGGGATATCTCTTTGCTACATTTCTTGCAGTTTCAAGAAAGAGCCCATCTGAACATTTCATTATGTTTGCCTTATGTACTGCTGTAACCTTTTTTCTTTTATTTTTTCTCGCATACTCGAATGCGAAACTTACAATCCTCTCTGTGGCATAAACAGATATAGGTTTAATGCTTATACCTGAATCAGGTCTGATTATCTTCCCTGTTGACCCAATGATGAAATCTATAAGCCTTTTTGTATCTTCTGAACCTTTCCCAAATTCGATTCCGGCGTATAGATCTTCCGTATTTTCCCTGATTATGGCGAGGTCAACATCTTCATATCTTGTCCTTGCACCTTTAAAGGTTTTACATGGCCTCAGACAACAATAGAGGTCAAGGTTCTGCCTGAGTGTAACATTAACGCTCCTGAGACCCGTTCCTACGGGTGTGGTGATAGGTCCCTTTAGGGCTACCTTGTTCTTCTCTATAGAATCAATGACTTTCTGAGGCAGGGGGGTTCCTTCCTTTTCAAATACCTCTTGCCCAGCCTCATGGATATCCCACCTTATATCAACACCTGTGGCTTCAATTACCCGTTTTGTCGCCACAGAGATTTCAGGTCCTATGCCATCTCCTGGTATAAATGTAACGTTATACATTATGGATTTGCGGTGAGTATCTTCTGTGCAATCTCGGGATAAATAGCAACAAACCTTAACTCATCATCTGTAAGAGGTTTCTGTGTGTGAAGATTGGCATACTGTACGAGTTCAAGTATCCTTCTTGCTTCATTGTCATCGTGAAAATGAATGCCAAATTTGTCATAAACATGCCTGAAGCCTTTAATGCCTCCATACTCTCCTGTTGTTATTATCCTTCCAGTTTCGGAAAGCTCCGGTTCACCTCTTCCCACATCCTCAGGATCGTAGAGCTCGTAATTACGTCTGTCTTTCAATGCCCCATCTGCGTGTATTCCTGATTCGTGAGCAAAGGCATTTGCACCTACTCCCGGCTGGTTTATCGGTATAGGTATATTAAATGCATATGATGCGTATCTGCTGATCTTCCATGCCTTCTTGAGGTCTACATGCTCGTCGAGGGGGACTTTATCTTTAAGTCTATGTGAGAATTTGAGTGCTAAAATTGTTGATACCAGGTCGCAATTGCCACATCGCTCTCCGTAACCATTGACAGTTGTATTTATATAAGAATCAACACCGCCTTCTATAGCTCCCTGTGCACCTGCTACAGAAATAGCCTCTGCCATCCCCAGGTCATTATGGCAGTGCATTTCTATTGGGAATTTTGTAGCGAGGGCAAGTGCCTTTGTCCTCTCATATATGGTTATGGGGTCATCTGTGCCAAGCGTGTCACAGTATCTGAAGCGGTCTGCCCCCGTTTCTTTGCCTGCGAGGGCGAATTCTATCAACCTGTCAAGCTCTGTCCTCGATGCATCTTCTGCATTTACCCCCACAGTTTTTGCCCCAAGCTCCTTTGCAGTCTTTACAGCCTCAACAAGGGATTTAATAATATCCTTGAAGGTCTTTCTACCCTGAAACTTACCCTGTATCATTATCTCTGATGTTGACATTGAGACATTTATATGTTTGAGTTCAGGGCAGTTTTTGAAGGTGAGCCTCACATCTTCGGGTATCGCCCTGCACCAGCCCTCAAGGTGGATCCTCTTTATTGCGCCGAGTTTTACAAGTTCGAGGTTTGCGTTTATATAATTGACCTCATGTTTAAGCGTAGGAAAACCTACCTCGCTCTGATAAATACCCATTTCATCAAGATAGATGTTTAACATCGTCTTGGAGAGCTTTGGAAGGAGTATCCTGGATGTCTGCACACCATCCCTGTTTGTCACATCGATTAGATATACCTTATTTTTCATATAGCCTTACCTCTATCTCTGTCCGCAATAAATAAAATTAAATTATAAAAAAGCAGGTACAAGGAAGTGACAGCAATCATTTTAAAAATAACAGATTTACCTAAGAAAATTCAACAGGGGTCCAGGGATGGAAGCATCTCTTTTTTCGTGACGAAAGTTAACCATTAATTCCTAAACGGTAATAAAAATGCAGGATATAGTATTCTCGCTCATTCTCGCCCCGCACTATGCCATAGTGCGGGGCTTTATTATTTAAAATAGGCTTAAGGGTCCTGAATCAAGTTCAGGATCGGCAAAAGAAACCGCTCAGATACTATATCCTGCCATCACGGAATCGGAAATGCTTATCAACAAAGAAAGACTGGAAAAGAGAAGGACACTTTGTTAC
Organism: Nitrospirota bacterium; assembly: GCA_040753955.1. GTDB lineage: Bacteria > Nitrospirota > Thermodesulfovibrionia > Thermodesulfovibrionales > SM23-35 > JASEEX01. Next base: position 12,537 of record JBFMDQ010000003.1, read on the forward strand.
AATTAATGCCGGTTTTAAACCCCGTTGGAATCTCTGTGTGCAAAAGCGGGAGACGCCTTAGATATTATCAACGAGGGATGGCACCCCATGGCAAGCCGTGGGGCATTCCTACGGGGTAAAGGGGGCTTATATGGATTTTAAAGGGCAGGTTGCAATAGTTACAGGCGGAGGACGTGGTATTGGCAAGGCAATTGCTGAGGGGCTTGCAAAAAAGGGCGTCAATTTAGCTGTTGCAGACATAAACCCTGTTGCAGCCATCGAGGCTGCGGCGGCCTTTACAGCTCTCGGAATCAAGGCCATGGGAATAAAACTTGATGTATCGAAGTCAGAAGAGGTTAAAAAGGCATTCGAGGATATGCGTAAGGAGTTCAACAGGATAGATATATTGATAAACAACGCCGGCATAACAAAAGACAGCCTGTTACTCAGAATGAAGGAGGAAGACTGGGACTCTGTAGTGGATATTAATCTTAAGGGTGTCTTCCTTTGTTCCAGAGAGGCTATAAAGGAGATGTCTCAGCGGCGATATGGAAGGATAGTTAATATTGCATCTGTAGCTGCATTTATGGGTAATCCAGGGCAGGCAAATTACAGTGCCTCAAAAGCAGGGATAGTCGGACTCACAAAGACAATAGCAAGGGAATATGCAAACAGGGGGATAACAGTGAATGCCGTTGCCCCTGGTTTTATAAAGACTGCGATGACAGATGTTCTGCCAGAGAGTGTGAAGGAGGAGATGAAGAGGCTTATTCCTTTAGGGAGATTCGGTACAGTGGAGGATGTCGCAAATGCCGTTATTTTTCTTGCATCACCTGATTCGAGCTATATAACAGGTCAGGTGATACACGTGAATGGTGGCATGTATATGTAAAAAAATCCAAATATCAAATGCCAAATGACAAATTTTGTAATTTGAAATTTGTAATTATTTAATTGTGGAGGTGCTTTTATGGTAGAAGAAAAGGTAAAGGAGATTATATCAAAACAGCTCGGCGTGAACCTTGCGGAGATTACGGCCGAGACATCTTTCGTTGAGGACCTCGGTGCAGATTCATTAGATACAGTAGAGCTCGTCATGGCATTTGAAGAGACATTCGGGATCGAGATACCTGACGAGGATGCAGAGAAGATCGTAAAGGTCAAGGATGCTATTGAATATATTAATAAGAAAAAGCCCTCGGCATAATGGATAGGGGAAGAGTTGTTATAACCGGTTTGGGTCTTATAACACCCGTCGGTGTGGGTGTTAAGGCTACATGGGAAAATCTTATCAATGGCAAATCTGGTATCAGAAAGATAACTTGTTTCGATGCCTCCACCTTTCAGACGCAGATAGCTGGTGAGGTGGAAGATTTTAACCCTGAAGACTACATAGAGCCTAAAGAACTTAAGAAGATGGACCGCTTTATCCACTTCGCTATTGCTGCTACGGCAATGGCCCTGGATGACTCCGGTCTAAAGATAATGGACAGTAATGCAGAGAGGATAGGTGTGATTGTCGGTTCAGGTATGGGAGGTCTGCACACAATTGAACATTACCACTCTGTTTTACTTGAGAAAGGCCCGAGAAGGATAACGCCCTTTTTTATCCCAATGTTAGCCATAAATCTTGCCTCAGGTCAGATATCCATAAGGTTCGGTGCAAAAGGGCCAAACTCTGCGGTATCTACTGCATGCGCTACAGGAAGTCACTCGGTCGGAGATGCATTTAAGATTATCCAGAGAGGTGAGGCAGATGCTATGATTGCAGGAGGGACGGAAGCAGTAATAACACCTTTAGGGATAGGGGGATTTAATGCAATGAAGGCTCTTTCTACAAGAAATGGTGAGCCAGAAAAGGCAAGCAGGCCTTTTGATATTGATAGAGACGGGTTTGTAATGGGGGAGGGTGCCGGTATTGTAATACTTGAGAGCCTTGAAAACGCCATGGATAGAGGCGCAAAAATATATGCGGAGATAGTTGGTTATGGTATGACCGCAGATGCATATCATATTACCGCTCCTTCTCCAAGTGGTGAGGGTGCTGCAAGGTGTATTGCGATGGCATTAAAGGATGGAGAAGTTGAATCCTCAGAGGTGGATTACATAAATGCCCATGGCACTTCAACAAAATACGGAGATGAGCTCGAAAGCAATGCCATAAAGACGGTGTTTGGAGAACATGCCTATAAGGTAGCAGTCAGTTCAACAAAATCTATGACAGGACATTTACTTGGTGCCGCAGGGGGTGTTGAGGCGGTTATCAGCATACTAAGTATTTACAATGACATAGTCCCACCAACAATAAACCTGGATAACCCGGACCCTGAGTGTGACCTTGATTATGTCCCTCACAAAGCAAGAAAGATGACGGTCAATTATGCCTTATCCAATTCTTTTGGATTCGGTGGGACCAATGCCTGCCTCTTGTTTAAGAAATTTAACCCGAATTACGCAAACCTTTCAAAATGTCATTGCGAGGAGCGGAGCGACGTGGCAATCTCATCACTCAAAATGAGATTCCTCGCTTCGCTCGGAATGACACAGTGTGGTCATTTAATACATACCCTTGCGTAATTCGGGTTTAAGTAAGAAATTAGAAATAAGAAATTTGATAACTCATTGCAACTCAATTGAAATTGAAAAATACTGCTGAATTAGAAAGGCGTCTCGGTTATATATTCAAGAATAAAGAGCTTCTCATAGAAGCCCTGACGCACAAGTCTTTCTATCATGAGAATCCGGATAAGGCAGTTGCCTATAATGAAAGGCTTGAATTCCTCGGCGATTCTATACTCGGATTTGTAATAGTCGAATATCTCTTTTTTTCAGACAGGAAATTTACAGAGTCAGTTATGGCTAAGATTAAATCCTATCTTGTAAAGGAATCTATCCTTTCTGAGATTGCTAACTCTATATCGCTCGGAAAATACCTCAGACTTGGAAAAGGTGAGGAAGCTACAGGGGGTAGGGCTAAAAAGTCGCTTTTGGCGGATGCGATTGAGGCTCTTCTTGGGGCAATTTACATAGACGGTGGTTACAAAAAGGTTAGAGAACTTTTACTGAGATTGTTCAGAGAAAAAATAGATGCTATCCTGCATTCTACCGAATTCTGCGATTTTAAGACAGAACTTCAAGAAAAGACCCAGTTACTTTTCGGTGCTATTCCTGAATATAAAATAATAAAGCAAGAGGGTGAAGAACATAGAAAGATTTTTACAGTAGAAGTATACGTAGCTGGGAAAAGGTTTGGTACGGGGTGTGGTAAAAGTAAAAAAGAAGCAGAGACCCTTGCTGCCAGGGAGGCCCTTTTACAGTTTCCTTCAGGCAAAGATGAGAGAGTAAGGTCTTGAAGGAGGAATGTATTATGGATCTTGAGATCTTTACATTTTGGCTCGATTCGTATGGTCGTACCCGGGATACATAAGATGGGATGGGGCATGACTGCTATCGGAGGTTTTATGAAAACGACAAAAGAATTACTTGGTGCAAGAATAAAGGAGTTACGAAAGGCGAGGGGATTATCACAGAACCAGCTTTCAGAAAAGATAGACATAGACCCCAAACATCTAAGCCGTATTGAGGTAGGCAACAGCTATCCCTCACTTGATACAGTGGAGAAGATTGCTAAGGCATTGGGTGTTGAAATAAAAGACCTTTTTGAATTCGTGCACCAAGTAAGTGGCAAAGAACTGACTGAGAATATAAACAGGCTGTTAAAAGAGTCCGACGAGGAAAAGCTGAGACTTATTTTCAAAATTATCCGGGCAGTTGTCCGTTAGTTAGAAAAAAGGGTGTCAGGTATTGTTATACGTAGTAGAGAAAGCGGTGAAGTAAAAGAGATCCCCGTTGAAGGAATATTCATCGAAATTGGCCTGATACCTAATTCGGAGTTTGCATGGGATGTTGTCAATCTCAACAAATACGGAGAGATTGTTGTGGATTGTTATTGCAGAACCAGTGTGCCAAAGGTGATTATCAATGAGGACATTCGATTCGAAGGGGCATTACCAGAACCTCTTTTTGTGGCAAAGGTGATGAAGATTGAGAGGGAAAAATGAAAAGAACCTTCAAACTGTGACCAAAAGGAGGTGTTTTATGCCTTACAGAGTAATAATCATCTTTATGATGAGCCTTTTTCTTATTACCACTGCATCGGCACAGGAATGTGTTGACTGTCACAAAAAGGTTAATCCCCACATTGTCTCTGACTGGCAAGTGAGCAAACACAGTCAGGCTGGAATTAACTGCTCAGTATGTCATGGTGGTCAGCATAAATCGGATCAAGACGTAGAGAAAGTGCAAATTCCAACACCTGATACTTGCGCTACTTGCCACGTAACACAGGTTCAACAATTCAAGTCAGGAAAGCATGCCCTCGGATGGGCTTCTATGAAGGCTATGCCAACAGCCCACTGGCAGCCCATGGCATTAATGGAAGGAATGAAGGGCTGCGGCGGGTGTCACAAGGAGAAAGAATCGGAATAGGAAAGCATGAAGAATTCCATAAACTCCTGCATCATTTAAAAGAAGTTTACTTAGAGACTCATGCCAAATGAAAAAATGTAAATAATGGTGAAATAGAGATCAATCAGCTTTCCAAAAATTTAGAGATTTTTGGCCTTTTCAATTATGTTTTCAATGACAGAAACTAAGACACACATTTCTCTAAAATCTATTTCACGAAACAGTTTTTTATTGATTTGATAACTCGCTTCTTTATAAGACAAACAACGACAAATTAATGAGTCAAAGTCTTACAAAGAAATCAGATAAATGCCAATATTCTTATTGTATTTCCTGTTATATACTTATTAAGGTAATATCACTATATCTGGCGTAGGGAGGAAGAGATGGAGGTTGTGGACCCCGTTTGTGGCATGACAATTAAAAAAGAGGATGCTGTGGGGACGTCTACATATAAAGGTGTTACCTACTATTTCTGCTCAGAGGTATGTAAAGAGAATTTTGATAAAGACCCAGAGGCCTTCATCAGTGAGAAAATTGTTATCCCCTCACCAAAGATACTTCCAAAGATGGCAGAAATGGCAAAGGATCCTATATGTGGAATGGTTATCCCGAAGGAGCGGTCCATAAAGAGGGAGGTCGGAGGAAGGGCATATTATTTCTGTAGTGAAACCTGCGTAAGGACTTTTGAGGCTCCTGAGGCTGAGTTGAAGGCCATGAAGAGAAGGGTGACCATCGCCCTCACAGGAGTTCTTGCCCTTGCAATTTTCAGGGCCGCGGTCTTTTTGGGACTTGCTGCAGGAGCAACAATTCTTACATGGGTTCCTGTACCATGGCTTCCATGGTTCACATGGGGTGTATGGCTTTTTATCATCACAACGCCGATTATGATTTTTGGAGGAAAAGGATTTTTTGTTGGTGCTTATCATGCTATCAAAAAACGCGTAGCCAATATGGATCTTCTCATTGCCCTCGGCACATCCACTGCCTATACTTACAGTGCCTTTGTCGTCTTCTTTCCCGGCATATTGCCAGTTGAGGAAAAGAATGTTTATTTTGAGGTCTCAGCTATCATAATTGCTTTTGTCCTCCTTGGGAAATATATGGAAGAAATAATCAAGAAGCGTAGTTCTGCTGCAATTCGAAAGCTCCTTGACCTAAAACCACAAACAGCGAAGGTAATAAGAGATGGTGCTGAAGTAGAGATACCTGCTGAATCGGTTATGGTGGATGAGATCGTGATTGTTAGACCGGGTGAGAAGATACCAACAGATGGCATAGTGATAGAAGGTCATTCATCAGTTGATGAAAAGATGATAACAGGAGAAAGTATTCCTGTAGAGAAAAAACTCGGTGATGAAGTAATTGGAGGTACAATAAACAAGGTTGGCTCTTTCCGATTCAGGGCAACAAAGGTAGGTGCTGATACAACATTGAGCCAGATAATAAAGATGGTAGAAGAGGCCCAGGCATCGTCTTCAAATATTCAAAGGCTTGCTGATAAAGTAGCCTCTTATTTTGTACCTGCTGTTATTGGCGTTGCTTTTTTAACGGTTGTTGTTTGGATTCTTATCGGGAATTTCACGATGGCACTCCTTTCTTTTGTCGCAGTCCTTATTATCGCCTGTCCTTGTGCCCTCGGGATTGCAACCCCTGCTGCTTTGATGGTTGGGGTAGGCAAGGGTGCCGAACTGGGGATTCTGATAAGAGGGGCAGAATATCTTGAAAAGGCAGAAAAACTTAACGCCGTTGTTTTCGATAAGACAGGCACACTCACAAAGGGAGAACCTGAGGTTACAGAGATAGTGGCCTTTGTTGGAAGTGAAAAGGATGTCATCCTTCCTGCCTCTATTGCAGAGAAAGGTTCAGAGCACCCCCTTGCAGAGGCCATAATCAAAAAAGCAAATATGATGGCTCTCACTATACCAGACGCTGAAGCTTTTGAAGCCATACCCGGCCACGGGGTCAGGGTAAACTTTAATGAAGAGGAGATATTGATAGGAAATAGGAGACTGATGAAAGACAGGGGTATCTCTATAGAAGACAGAGAAGCAGAATTATCAGACCTTGAGGAAAAGGGCAATACCGTGATAATTGTGGCAGTAGACAACAAACTGAAAGGTCTGATCGCCGTTGCTGATACCCTGAAGGGATATGTAGAAGATGTAGTGAAAGGGCTTAAGGCCGAAGGAATTCAAGTTGTCTTGCTAACCGGTGACAATGAAAGAACAGCAAGAGCTATAGGTGCAAAGGTAGGGATAGACAGGATCATAGCCAATGTTCTTCCAGGTGATAAGGCAAAAGTTATAAAAGACCTTCAAGCAGAGGGAAAGGTTGTAGCAATGGTTGGAGATGGCATTAACGATGCTCCTGCCCTTGCTCAGGCAGACATTGGAATAGCCATAGGAAGTGGCTCGGATGTTGCTAAGGAGACAGGGGGAATTATATTGGTCAGTGAAGACCTGAGAAACGTCATTAAAGGGATAAGGCTTAGCAGGGCAACGATGCGGAAGATAAAGCAAAACCTTTTCTGGGCGTTCTTTTATAATACTGCTGCTATTCCTATCGCTGTCTTTGGTCTTTTAAACCCTATTATTGCAGCTGCGGCTATGTCTATAAGCTCATTGTCTGTTGTAAGTAACTCAGCTTTACTAAAGACAGTAAAGATATGATGTCTTTTTTAAGTCCAATCCTAAAACCATTTTTCTTCGACCTTGACATAAAACTATATGTTAACTAAATTATCAAAATGCGAAGGCCCTTTATAGCAGCAAATTGGAAGATGAACAAGACTGTATCTGAGACACGAGAGTTTATATCCAGTTTTATTCCTGAAGTAAAAGATGTAACGGATGTTGATATTGTTATTGCACCGCCTTTTACCTCTCTGGTGGTAGCTGCAGAAGAACTTAAGAATTCTAATGTTATACTTGCTGCACAGGATGTATTCTATGAGGAGAAGGGCGCATATACAGGCGAGGTTTCTCCTCTTATGCTTGCAGATATTGGTTGCAGGTATACAATTATCGGCCATTCTGAAAGAAGACAGTATTTCGACGAGACAGATGAAATCGTAAACAGAAAGATAAAGGCCGCAAAAAGGGGAGGGGTTGGCGCAATCCTCTGTATTGGTGAATCCCTTGAAGAGAGGGAGGCAGGAAAGACCTTTGGTGTCCTTGAGAGAGAAATTGATAAGGGGCTATTCGAAACTGATACCGCAGACATAGTCATAGCATACGAGCCTATCTGGGCAATAGGTACGGGGAAGACAGCAACACCCGAACAGGCCCAAGAGACCCATGCCTATATAAGAGAAAGGCTCGGGGTTAAATATGGTAATAAAGGTGATGAGGTTCGTATAATATATGGAGGTAGTGTAACTCCTGAGAATATAGATTCCCTGATGGCTTGCAAGGATGTAGACGGTGCGCTCGTCGGTGGTGCAAGTTTAAAGGTAGATAGCTTTGTAAGAATAGTAAAATTTAAGGCTCTTTCGTAAAAAAGTTGAGATACTAAATCATAACTTAAGAAATCCAAAGCACGAAATACGAAACAATCTCAAAATGCAAATGATCAAAACTCAAGATACTTACTTTTGATGGCAGAGTGTTTGGGGCATTTGTATTTCGGTCATTTAGATTTGTTTCGAATTTCGGGTTTAGATATTCGAATTTTATTATCCTGCTTGGTTTTCAACTAAAATACGAAAGAGAGAAATTTAAAAGAGATTAAGGTATCATAAAAACATGGAGGAACAATGACGACACTTCTAGTAATAGTTCACGTGCTTGTCTGTTTTTTTCTCATAGTTATGGTCCTTCTCCAGGGTGGTAAGGGCGCTCAGCTCGGTGCTGCCTTTGGAGGTTCAAGCCAGACACTTTTTGGAAGTCGGGGTGCTGCAACATTTCTAAACAAGATGACAACAGTTGCTGCAATTGTTTTTATGATTACATCCCTTACATTAGCGGTTGTTACTGCGAAAGAAGGCTCCGTTGTTAAGAAGACACCCGTAACTCAAGAGCAGAAGAAGGCCGTCCCTCAGACTCCTGGTCCTATTCAAGGCGGGGGAGGGGTGCAACCAGACCAGTCACCTACGCAGCAGCAAGCACCGCAAACACCTGTACCAGCAAAGTAAATATGGCTTTTACCGAAATTTAGACAGGCGATAATATGCCTATTGAAACAGTTCTTCTTGTCGTTGAATCAATATTGCTTCTTGCTACCATTATACTCCTTCTTTATAGTTTGAAAGAAGGCAGGGGGAGGAAAGCCCTCCTACTGGAAGTAGGAAGGGCTATAAAGATCCTCACACGACAGGAGTACTTTCTTGTAGTCACTGATTCCATGATGGATGCAAAGGTTGAAGTTATAGGGTCTATCACAGGCAGAGTTCCATTAAGTGACGATAAGAAAAGGACCAGAGATGTTATAAATAATATTGAGAGATTAACAAGGAATGAGGTACGGGTTAAATACCTCCTGCCAAAATTCCCTGATAGACTGCATATAGGCTACTTGTATACGAAGGCCGGCGCTGAGATCCGCTACAGCGACTGCCCTATTGTACATGATATCCGCTATATGGTTGTAGATGATAGATTGGTTGTGATTGGTATTCCCGAGATTACAGGTGAACAGGAAGCGACCAGAAAAGGTTATAGAATACCATCTGAGGGGCTCGCAACTATGCTCAAAGAGTATTTCAATAGGTGTTGGGAAAAAAGCATTAGTTATGAGGAATATGTTAAAGAGGTAATGAAACAGACAGGCGCTACGCCAAAGCTACTTGCACGAGAATTTCAAATAGATGAGAAAGAAATGGAAAGGCTTGCTGGATAATCATGTCTGCTCGCTACATATTGATTTTTACCCTGATAATAGTTCTGATTTCTTGTTCTTGTACACGTGAGCCAGAGGTTAAGAATCCAAATACAATCACCATAGGTTTTCTTGCTGATGCAAAAAGACTACTTCCTTTACTTGCTTCAGACAGCGCATCAGGTGATATAAGTGGCCTAATATATAACGGCCTCACAAAATATGATAAAAATATAAAAATAACAGGTGACCTTGCCGAGTCATGGGAGATCTCTCCTGATGGTCTTAAGATAACCTTCAATCTAAGAAAGGGTGTCAAATGGCACGACGGTGTAGAATTTACTGCTGACGATGTCATGTTTACATATAAGACCGTTATAGACCCAAAAGTTCCAACACCATACAGTAGCAACTATGGACCTGTTGAAAAAGCCGAGGTTCTGGATAAATACACTATAAAGGTTACATACAAAGAACCATATGCTCCTGCACTCGAGTCGTGGGGGATGGGCATAATACCTAAACATATACTTGAAGGAAAAGATATAACTGCTGAAAAATACAATAGAAATCCAATAGGGACAGGCCCATATAGACTTAAGGAATGGGTTACAGGTCAGAAGATAGTCCTTGAAGCATTTAATGATTATTTTGAAGGAAGGCCAAAGATTGATAAATATGTTGCGAGGGTTATTCCTGATGCTGCAACAATGTTTCTCGAGCTTAAATTTGGAGGTATAGATTTTATGGGTCTTACACCCCCGCAGTATAAACTACAGGCAAATACTAAATTCTTTAACAAATACTTTCAGAAATTCAGGTATCCTTCTTTTGGATATACATATTTAGGATATAACCAACTTGATCCGAAATTTTCGGACAGAAGGGTTAGGCAGGCTTTAACATATGCTATTAACAAAAAGGATATTATAGATGGTGTTCTGCTCGGCTATGGAATACCTTGCACAGGACCATTTCCTCCAGAATCATGGGCATACAACTCAGAGATAAAAGACCTTGAATATGATCCTGAGAAGGCACGGATGCTTTTTGCTCAGACAGGATGGAAGGCGGGGAAGGGTGGTTTCCTTGAAAAGGATGGTAAGCCTTTCAGTTTCACAGTCCTTGTGAACCAGGGTAATGAGGCGAGGCTCAAGACAGCTCAGATAATAAAGGAGAACCTTAAGAGGGTCGGGATTGATATGAATATAAGGGTGCTTGAATGGCAGGCGATGTTACATGAATTTATAGACAAGAAACGCTTTGAGGCAGTCATTATGGGATGGGCTTTATCAAGAGACCCTGATGCCTATGACATCTGGCATTCTTCAAAGACCAGGGAAGGGGAATTTAATTTTATTTCATACAAAAATGAGGAGGTTGACAGGCTTCTCCTTCTGGGAAGAAGGACATTTGATATTGAAAAAAGAAGAAAAATTTACCACAGGATACATGAAATCCTCGCGGATGGTCAACCCTACACCTTCCTTTATGTCCCGGATGCCCTTCCCGTACTTCACAAGAGATTCAAGGGTGTAGAGAAGGCACCGCTGGGCATATGGTATGACTTTATACACTGGTATGTGCCAAAAGAAAAGAATGAGTGGTATAGGTAGTATGGGAGGGCTACCTTAATGTACCAATGGGTCAGGCTCTATATGTACAATGATATCCACAACAAAGGGGAATTCTTTTTTGATCTCCTTTTCTATGTTGTCAGCAATCTCGTGGGCCCTTTCTGTTGACAGATTGCTATCTACAAGGACATGAAGGTCGAGATATGCGAAATTTACTGAGCCCCTCGTCCTTATATCATGGCATCCCTTTACACCATCTATGCTGTTCACTACAAACTTAACTGCAGAGGTATCTATACAGACTGTGTCAACAAGTATGTCTGATGCCTTTTTGAGGATTTTATAGCCGATTCTTGCAATAAAAAAAGTAATCATGATTCCTACAACAGGATCCGCTAAGTAATAACCCATCCTCGTAAAGACGAGGCTTATTATTACGGCAACCGATGCAAATATATCGCTCTTTGTATGCATCGCATCAGCTATTAAAAATTCGCTGCCGAGTTGTCTACCTTTTTTCGATTCGTAGAGCATCACAAAGACATTAATTCCCATTGTCATAAGCATAATAACGAAGCTGGTCTGGGTAACAATTGTTTTATGATCTTCAAAGATGGATAGATAGGCCTTCCTTAGTATCTGAAAACATGTCGCAAATATCATGATAGCAATGATTATCGTGAAGAGGGTTTCATATTTCTTATGTCCGTAAGGATGTTTCTCATCAGGCGGATGAGATGCTATCCAGGTGCCGACCAGCCCTACCACATTTGATACACCATCGAAAAAGGAATGGAATCCATCGGACATTATGGCAATGGAATTGGTTATATATCCATAGAGGACCTTTGCAAAGGCAACACAGGAGTTTAGGATTAAGGTATAAAGAAGGACCTTTCTTACCTGGATGGTGGCATCTTTTTTTATTAGAGAATCCCTTCCCATTTAATCTTAAACCCTGCAAATTTACCTTCTATTATAGATTTTCTCATATTCCCGAAGAAATTAAAATAGAAATGAAGATTATGTATTGTATTCAGCCTCATAGAGAGTATCTCTTTTGAAAGAAAGATGTGTCTCAGGTATCCCCTCGAATAATTTCTGCAGGTGTAACACTCGCAATCAGGGTCGAGGGACCCTCTGTCAGACCTGTATTCCGTCCTTTTAATACTTATCCTACCCCTGCTTGTAAAGAGCGTTCCATTTCGTGCATTTCTTGTGGGCATGACACAGTCAAAGATATCAAATCCAGCCTCAACTGCTACAAGCACATCTTTCAGGTCCCCTATCCCCATGAGATACCTCGGCTTATCAGCAGGAAGAAGAGGTGCTGTGAAGGCTATCATCTCATGCATCTCCTCTTTCGGTTCTCCTACACTCAAACCACCTACTGCATAACCGTCGAAACCTGTCTCTATTAGTTCTTCTATACCTCTTGTGCGTAGGTCCTTGAATAAACTGCCCTGACTGATTCCAAACAGTGCCTGTCCTTTTTTCTGCAATTCTTTACACCGCGCCGCCCATCTTGTAGTCAGCTCAAGAGACCGAAGTGCGTATTCATAAGATGAAGGATAGGGGGCGCATTCATCAAATGTCATTGCTATATCTGAACCGAGTAAAGACTGAATCTCCATCGCCTCTTTAGGTCCGATAAAGTGCGTTGAGCCATCAAGATGTGATTTAAAATGGACACCCCTTTCCTCCATCTTTCTCAGGGCAGAGAGGCTGTAAACTTGGAAACCACCGCTATCGGTAAGTATAGTTCGATCCCAGTTCATGAATCTGTGAATACCCCCGAGGGACGAGATCGTCTCAGGCCCTGGCCTCAGGTAAAGGTGGTAAGTATTACATAGTATTATCTCAGTACCCATCTCTTTCAATTCATCAGTGGATACTGCCTTGACAGCACCTTGTGTCCCAACGGGCATGAAGGCAGGAGTGCTTATTACGCCTCTGCGCGTCTCCATAAGACATGTACGTGCATTGCCGTCTGTCTTTATAATTTTAAAACGCATGGCACTGTTGAGAGGCTGTAGAGGTTATATGCGGATTTTATATTCTTTTATTTTTGTCCTCAGAGTATTTCTATTTATACCGAGGGTCTTCGCAGTCTTGAGCTGGTTACCTTCAGTCTCCTTAAGGACTATTGTAATGAGTGATCTTTCGACCTCTGAAAGAACAGCCTTATAAAGATTGGATTTTTCAAGTTTTGTCAGCTCTTTTAGGTAGCGCTTCAATTTCTCTTCAAGAAACTCATTTATCGAGCATGAGTTTGCCGCTTCGATGAGAAGTTCTCTCTTATCCATTAACCGGCCTCCTTTAGTAGGTCTTCCCTTTCTTGTGCAACTTCTGCTCATGACATCATCATAAATAAAAATATAACCCGTTAATCTGATAAATTTGCAAGCATTAAAAGAAGAATTATTGGGAATATGAACATCCCAAATTGCAAGATAATTATCCCATAGAATTATCAGGAATTCAACAAGATAGTGGAGAGTAGTTACTTTTTGGCGGAGGGGCAGGGATTCGTCCCGCACCAAAAGCTTTTTTTGGCGGAAGGAGCAGGATTCGAACCTGCGAGGCCTTTCGACCTGGACGCTTTCGAGGCGTCTGGATTCAACCACTCTCCCATCCTTCCAGTTTTGGTGCGGGATTCGAGACCGCCTCATTCTTTAAAACCTTATCTTCTCTCTTTAAAAAACCTTTTCAGTATTAAGGCACACTCTTCTTCAAGAACACCTGATACAACCTCTACCTGATGGTTAAGCCTTTTATCTGAAAGGAGGCTGTAAAGACTATCAACGGCACCGCCCTTTTCATCCTTACATCCATAGACAAGCCTGCCGAGTCTTGCATTCACCACTGCACCTGCACACATTATGCACGGCTCTTTTGTTACATAAAGTGTTGCACCTGTCAGGCGCCAGCTGTCATTTTCATTTGAGCCATATCTGAGTACGAGGACCTCAGCATGCCCTGTCGGGTCTTTTAAAGTCTCCCTCTGGTTATGTGCCTTTGCAATAACCTTGTCATCTTTTACAAGGACTGTGCCTACAGGGACTTCCCCTTCAATAAAGGCGAGGCTGGCCTCTTCGAGTGCAAGGGTCATAAAATAGATATCTTTTTCTTTTTTTACTTTTTTCAAAACTTTAACTTTAACATTATTTAAAATCCACGCAACTTGAAGGCCTCGGCGTGAGCTCAGCCGAACGGTTGCGGCTACGTCCTTTGCGTAATTTAAGTTTAAATAGTCTTCCATGGTGCTGTCAATGAAGCTCATTGTCCTGTTAAAGAAATGGCACCTAAAAACTATCAAAGATGAATTATAATTAATTTTCAGGGTGATCAATTATGAACCTAACAGACGAATCCAAGGCGATCCTGTGACTAAAATCTATGTCATAGGAATAGGCTACAAGCCCTTTGATAAAAGACAGAGGGAGATTATCTATAACTCCGAGTTCATCCTTTCCTCCAGCAGGCTTTTTGAGGTCTTTAAAGGATATGAAGAGTTTGAGAAGGTGAAGGAAAGGGTGCTCATAATTGATAATGTGGATGAGACCATCAACTTCATAAAATCCAAAATTCGTACACAAGGGGGACTGTGTCCCCCTTGTGAAATCCCCCTTGAAGAAAAGGGGCTCACGAGGGAAACTATGTTTCCCCCGTGTGGTATAACTGTCCTTGCCTCTGGAGACCCTTTGTTCTTTGGTATTGGTAGAAGGGTCATCAGTGAATTCAGGAAAGATATGATGGAGATAATCCCTGATCTTTCAAGCATTCAGGTGGCATTTTCGAGGATAAAGGAGCCCTGGGATGATGCCTTTCTCATGAGTCTTCACAAAGGCCCGGACCCTAAAAAGAGAAGGAAGTTAAAGTATGAAATTAAGGATATCCCTGCTTTGCTTAAAAGGCACAAAAAAATTGCAATCCTTACGGATAAAGAAAATAACCCTACAGGGATTGCAAAAATTCTTACCTCATCACCCATCACCCGTAATTTATCGCTCATAATGTTTGTCTGTGAAAGACTTGGTTATCCTGATGAAAAAATCATTGAGGGGACACCTGAAGATATTGCAGGTAAATCCTTTTCAATCCCTAACGTAGTTATTGTTCTGATGAAAACGTAGGGTTCCCTTTTTATCCAAGTGAAAACTGGAATTCCTTCATAAATATAAATACAATAAAATCGAAGATGACCAAGGATGACTTAATCTTCTTCAAAAACTGGTTCTCTGATTACTGCAAATCCTTCTATTCATCAAATAGGGAAGACCAGAGGAATATCCGTCTCAAGGAAGTTCATACCTTTAATGTTTGCGAGAACATCATTGAGATAGGCAGGGAATTATCCCTCAGCGATAGTGAGATGATGCTCGCCGAGACAGTAGCCCTTTTCCACGATATAGGGAGATTTCCACAGTATGTAAAATACAAAACATTTGTGGATAGCATATCCGTCAATCATAGTCTTCTCGGAGCTCAGACACTCCTCGAGGAAAAGACCCTCCAGAATCTCCCAGAAGATGAGCAGGAATTGATTATCCAGGCAGTGAGGTTTCATAACGCCTTTTCGATACCAAAAATAGAAAAAGAGGATATTGTTTTCTTCATCAAATTGATAAAGGATGCGGATAAACTGGACATATGGCGGGTATTTATAGAATATTATGAGAGTCCTGAAGAGAATAGGGCTTCTGCAGTCGGTCTTGGATTGCCAGATACAACGGATTATTCAGAAGAGGTCCTCTTGAATATTTTTAAAAAGAAGATGGCTTCTCTTTCTAAAGT
The DNA here is from genome assembly GCA_040753955.1 of Nitrospirota bacterium. Classification (GTDB taxonomy): domain Bacteria; phylum Nitrospirota; class Thermodesulfovibrionia; order Thermodesulfovibrionales; family SM23-35; genus JASEEX01. Next base: position 28,175 of record JBFMDQ010000003.1, read on the forward strand.
AAAGACATTGAATGATTTCAAAATCATGCAGCTCTCATGGGTGTATGACCTCAATTTCAGGACCTCTTTTAGGTTGCTAATGGAAAGGAATTATATAGAAAGGATTGTCTCAAAGTTGCCAAAGACAGAGGAGATTCACAGGGCCTCAGCGTACTTAAAGGAATTCGTTTACAGTAAATTAAAGATTTGAATAGAAAATGCTCGTTCTAAGAGCATTTTTCAGTCGGGTAATTCAAAAATAAACTTTAAGCAAAAAGTTTTGATCTTACATTTGAATATAAAAAGCAGATATTTTCAGGAGGAAACATGAAATATCAGGTAGGGAAAACAGGACGAGTCGTTGCGGCAAGATTTGAAGATAGAGAGGACCTTCTCAAAGGCATCAATGATATAGTAAAAAAGGAGAAAATAAAAAATGCAGTATTCTTTCTCCTCGGAGGCATGAGACAGGGGAAGATTGTTGTTGGCCCTGAAAAGGATAAAATACCTCCTACTCCTGTATGGAGGGAATTAAGAGAGGGTCACGAGGTTTTGGGTCTCGGCACAATATTCTGGGAGGGAGAGGAACCAAAGGTTCACTTCCATGGTGCCTTTGGAAAGCAAGACAAGGCCAGCGTTGGATGCCTCAGAGAGGTGTCAGAGACATTTCTCATTCTTGAGGCAGTTATTATAGAGATAGAAGGGATCAATGTAGAAAGGGAGTTTGACCCAGCATCAGGGCTCTCTCTGTTGAAGCTATAAATGAAAAAGGTTCTCCTCATTAATCCCAATGCCAACAAGGTCATTGAAGATGCAATAAAGAGTGGTTTTAAAGGGGCCTTCTGGGACATTTTGGCTATGTATCAGAAAGATAAGTCAGATAAATAACGCCTTAAATCAAGAAAATGTGCTGTATATGGTTGCAGGAGGCATAGCTGTTAATCTCGAGCTCATCGAGATGAAAGAGAGGTTAAAAATAATCTTCCCAGTGAAATGCTAATGGCTTTTTCTGAGCATTCAAAAGCTTTGCGTTAATAACCTCTCCGACAAAGAGTGTATGGTCTCCTGCAGTAAAAGTATCTACTAATCTGCATTCAAAAAATGCAAAGGCCCCATCGATGACAGGTGAACCTTTGGGAGCATCGAAATAGGTGATTCCTTTGAACTTATCTACTTTTCTGCCACTCTTGAAACCGAAATGTCTGGCGTGGTCCTTCTGGTCTTCAGTTAGAGTATTTATCGCAAAGTAGCCAGATTCTTTGATCAGACCATGTGTATACCTCGCCGGGGCAATGGAGGCCATTAACATGAGCGGATGAAGGGAAACCTGTGATACCCAGGCTGCCGTCATGCCATTGATTTTTTCTTTCGTCCTTACGGTAATAACATAAACCCCGTGAGAGATTCCTTTTGATACTATGTCCTGCATGGTTTCCTCCTTGTTATCTCTCAGAAGTTCAATCTTTGCATTAATCTTCTACAATGTAATCCTTAAGTTTTTCCTTAAGTGAATCTGGTTCGAAGATTTTTTTGACCATAAACTGCTCCTCAATGCAAATTTATAAATCATTATATAATTATAAAGCAAATTCAGTAATATTTTAACCCAAATTATGCAAGCCTATGTTTTTATCTAAAATTACATCCACCTCAGGTAGCGCCCCAAAGCCACAGGTGTAAACCCCACCACCAATGTATTGGTGAGGGGGTTACAGACTAAAGGTGCCAGGATATTGTAAAATGTTTTATGCCGATTCGCCGAGGCAAGAATACACTAAAACAATATGGTAAAAAGATAGTTTTAAGATGCTAAGGACAGGTACTGCAACATTGCCCCTTCATTACGGTAAGGCTCCTAAATGGCTCTTTTCGAGGATGACCACCCTCTCAAGGGAGATCATTATTGCAGTTGTTACAGAGTTTGGTGTAACAGAACTCCTGAAAAGACTCTCTGACCCTTACTGGTTTCAGGCCCTTGGCTGCTTGCTTGGTTTTGATTGGCATAGCAGCGGTCTAACAACAACTGTAACAGGTGCATTAAAAGAAGGTATTAAGGGTATGGAGAATGAGCTTGGAATCTTTATGGCTGGGGGTAAAGGCTTGACATCAAGGAGGGCACCTGAGCATATTCTCAGTTACGCTGATAAATATTCCATCAATCCTTCACCCCTGATTTATGCAAGCAGAATGTCTGCAAAGGTTGACAATACAGCCCTTCAGGATGGCTACCAGCTTTATCACCATGCCTTCATTTTCACATATAAAGGTAATTGGGCTGTAATTCAGCAAGGGATGAATCTGGTGAATAAGACAGCGAGACGCTATCACTGGCTGGGAGAAGATGTTAAGGATTTTGTTATAGAGCCACATAAGGCAATCTGCTGTGATACGAGGCAGAGGACCTTGAATATGGTTGCCCTGGAGAGCGAAGATGCAAGAAAGATTTCTGTAGCCTTATCAAAGGAAGGCCCGGACAGGGTTATAAAGGAAGTGAAGGCAATTTGTGAATTACCCTTACCTGAAAGACATAATGTGACAGTAACTGACATAGACACAAAAAGACTCTACAGGATTTTCACAAAGACTTATGAGAGGCAGCCTGAGGATTTTGAGAGGCTTCTTGGAATTGAAGGAGTCGGGCCAAAGACAATAAGGGCGTTGAGCCTTGTATCAGAGTTGATTTATGGTAAGCCTCCGAGCTATCGTGACCCTGCAAGGTTTAGCTTTGCCCATGGGGGAAAAGATGGAACACCCTTTCCCGTTGACAGAAACACATATGATAAGACTATAGAGATCATGAAGAATGCAATACAGTCAGCGAGGATAGACAATACTGACAAGATAGAGACAATAAAGAGGCTTAATAAATATTTTGCTGCCCTTTGAGGCTAATCCTTCCATCTGTACTGTTCCTCCACATGGCTGTGAAGCCTGAAAGGTGTGATACATTCTTTGATGGATACACCGACAACATTAATCTTATTTATATCTGCCTCACCCAGTCCTCTTTCTGCACAATAGTAGAGGTATCCTACTTTCAAGAGGTCAATTCCCATGATCTCGCAGGCCACCCTATCTGCCGCCAGGGGGTCAGTACTGGATATTGCAATACCGACATGAATGGGATCACCAAAGGTCGGCCCATTCCCTTCCATACCAACAAGGCCGTCAATAACAGAGAGGTCTGGCCAGATATGTTGTGCAAGTTCTGCTATATTCAGATTTGTCTGCCTTAATCCTTGATGAACCTTTCCTTTATCAAAAAGGAAGACACTTCCCATCGCCATATTCTTTATTGAGAGTGTAACGACTACCGCATCATGGGTCTTGAGCTTTGCTGCAGAAATGAGGTAATTGTCTTCTTCAAGGAAGAGACTTGAGACCCTTACATTGATAGGCCTTCCCTTTGAATCTCTTATAGAGATGAGTTTATAAGGTCCTCGATTGAGGTCCGTCAATTCAACATTGTATTCATCGAGGAGACTATAGTAGCCGAAATTTTTAAAGGCATCCTGTGTATCACCGCAGGCTGCCTCAGCGATGATAACTTTCTCTTTATGAAAGCCCCTCAAGAAATCCAGTATGCCCCGTATCTGATCTATATGGCTCGCAGCAAGCTGAATAGATGTAGACACGAAGTTTGGCTTGATTATTATCTGCCTTTTACCGATGCCTTTTTTGACATCATCAGTAAGAAGCTCAAGGGATTTCTTGATATTATTCCTTCTGCTTTCGCCTTTCACGATAGAAACCTTCACCATAATTGACTAATGTTAGCTTATCACCGAACCGCCTTAATTTATTTTATAAACCTCTTTTGGTGTAACAATAATCAGTATCCTCCTGTCCTTCTCCCCCATAAGATATGAAAAATCCTCAAAGACCTGAACTTCATGCACAAGAGCAACCCTTGGAGTCTTTTCATCTATAAGACCTGCCTCGGAAAGGATTATATCTTCCCTGTCGCCATAACCAGTGCCCTTACCAATCCTGTTTCCCTTTTTATCAACAGCCACAGCACCAGTAAGATAGAGGTCTACTCTGGGAAGATAGGGTTTTATTTTTATAGCTCTGCCAAACCTTGGAAATCCTCGGATGCCTGATGCCTCAAACGCCTTTTCTGGAGAAATATCTTTGAGGAGATAGAAACCTGTTAACTTTGGTGCTGCCACGAGGAGGATTTTGCCTTCTTTCAGAGTCTCGCATCTTGCAGGATGTAAAGAAGAATCGGGTGCTGAAAATATAACCCTCGCCTCTTTCCATTCTGTAAGGGTTTTCAGTTTATCTGTTGCAGTCTGGGAGCCAATAAAGTTGGGTATCCTTCTATAGCAGGGTCGCGGAAAGGTAACAAGGTTATTATTTTCCATATAGACCCAGACAGCCTGCCTGATTTCTTGTTTACTTTTAAAGACTGTGTTCTTCAGATTGGCCAATTTTACCTCGTTATAAAATCTTACAATAAATTTATCTAAAGACAAACCTAAAAATTTTTCGTTTTCCTGAAGTTAGGGCATGGAGTAAAATGAGAGATAGATGAAATGGAAGAAGAATATCCAGGATATGTAAAACCTGGCTTCAAACCTTTTGACCCCATTGCCCTTGCATCATGGACAAAGGATATTGTCTGTAAGGACTCGATGAGAAGATATACAGACTTCTACTGCACAGGAGTCTATGGAGGCATATCCACGGGCTACACCGTCGGTTGCTGCCTGAGGTGTATCTTTTGCTGGGTTGATTTTTCGAGGGATTTCCCTGAAAAGTTCGGAAGTTTCTATTCTCCTGAAAATGCCTTTGAACAACTCCTAAAGAACGCAAAAAAAGAAAAGGTAAAGAGGATGAGGATATCGGGTGGAGAGCCAACCCTCTGTCGTGATCATCTCCTTAGCCTTCTCGACTTGATTGAAGGAAAAGGTTATCTCTTCATCCTCGAGACAAATGGCATACTTTTCGGTGCTGATGAAGGATATGTCGAGAGACTGACTAAATACACAGGTATCCATGTAAGGGTATCACTTAAGGCAGGCACACCACAGGGATTCCAGAGGAGGACAGGTGCAAAAGGTGATTTTTACGAGCTACCTTACAACGCCATCAGATATCTTGTGAAGGAAAAGATATCCTTCCATGTGGCAGCCATGAGCGACCCGAGACTAATGCCTCCTGAAGAAAGGGTAGCCATGTTGAAGAAGCTCAGTGAAATTGGCTATAAAGACTCCCTGGAGGAAGAAACATGCGACCCTTATCCTCATACAATCTACAGACTAAAAGAAGCGGGGCTGGAGATATTTAACAAGGAGAGTAGAACCTGGAAGGCCTGAAACGATAGTATTTCCTGTGGTCATTTTTGCATACAATATTTCTGGCAAGTACTGTTATTCCAAGAGGGTTAAACGTATGAAATTATATCATTCTGAAGAGCTACAAAGGACGGAGTCTTCACTACCGGGTTTATCTAATAACATAGTAAATCAAAAAATCTAATAACATCGTAAACTAATTTTAACATCGCCTGAACCTCTTCCAAAGACTCTTTGGAGGAGAGAAAGGCGATGAAGATTTTTGATGAGGCAATTCGTAACGTTGACCTCTTGTCATGTAATTACTATAATATTTTTAAAACCTGTTTCACATCAGTTTATTTGTCTCATAAAATTAGTCTATAGGTGGGTGAACTGACATGGGACTTCAACTAAAGATGTGGTTATTGGTAGTAACGATGTTCGCCATCCTCTATGGAGTGATTACTGGAGTTGGAAGTTATCTGGGAGTAGGAGGTGCCGGTAGCTATATAATTCTGGCTGTGATGCTGACAGGCATTCAGTATTTAATAGGCCCTTCTCTGGTATCAATGATGATGGCAGTAAAATATGTTTCAGAACAGGAGGAACCTGAACTTCACAGAGTGGTAGAGGAATTATCCCGGAAGGTAGGAATCCCAAAACCGAAGATAGGAATTTCCCAGCTTTCAATTCCCAATGCCTTTGCCTTTGGAAGGAGTCAAGGTGACGGAAGGGTTTGCATCACACAAGGAATCAGGAGATTACTCAATAAAGATGAACTAAAGGCAGTAATCGGTCATGAGATCGCCCATATCAAACACCGGGACATGATGGTTATCACCTTGCTTTCAGTTATACCTTTGATTTGCTACTGGATTGCCTGGAGCCTTATGTGGGGAGGAATTGGCAGAAGAAGAGAAGGCGGAGGTTATGCTGCTTTAATTGGTGTGGGAGCAATGCTGGCTTACCTCACCACCAATCTTCTTGTTTTAGCCGGTTCCCGCATCAGGGAATATTATGCTGATGAGAAAAGTGTGAGATTGGGAAACCCACCTCATTCTCTGGCATCAGCTCTCTACAAACTGGTTTATGGCTCAGCAAAAGCAAGAGAAACTGCCCGGGGAGAGGAAGAACTGCATCGGGTAGAAGGTTTAAAGGCCTTCTTCTTGAATGATGTCGGCAGGGCCTATAATGAGATAGCTGATTTAAAAGCAATTGATAGAGATTACTCAGGCACAATTGATCAGGGTGAGCTTATGGCTCTGAGGTCAATGAAGGTAAAATTGGGAGCAGGGGAAAAGATAGCAGAACTTCTCACTACACATCCGAATATATTAAAGAGGATTGGACGTTTAGCCACTCTAATTTAAATTTCCTTGAAATCTGATAAGCCTCGTGAGGTATATGATGGAGTCGGAAGGGCCATGATGCTCGTTCCTGCTGGCCCTTTTTTATTTGGGCCTGACAATCTAACGGAAGTAATCGAATATAATTTCTACATTGACAAATATCCAGTGACGAATTTGGATTTTCTGCAGTTTCTTGAAGATATAAATATCACATCTAAAATGCCCCCTGGATTTCATGATTATCTAAACTATTTGAGAATGATCAGTGAGAAGAAGCCAGACCACCCTGTAGTGAATATCAACCGGTATGTAGCATCTCAATATTGTGAATGGGCAGGTAAGAGGTTACCGACAAGTAAGGAGTGGGAGAAGGCTGCGAGGGGTATTGATGGTCGTCTTTATCCCTGGGGAGATACATTCCAAATAGACAAATGCAACTGCTTAGAATCTGGATATAATGAAGGATAAAGCCTTTGCTATGGGTGTAATAGGAGCTCTACTACTTCTGTTATTAGGTCTCTTTTTCCTTCCTTACTGTGCGGTTAGTCCTATAACCAAGGAGCGGGAGTTTGTACTGGTAAGTGAAGGGGAAGAGATAGAGATCGGCAGAAAGGTGGATCCAAAAGTCATAGAGGAATATGGCCTTTATGAAGATAGAATGCTTCAGGAATACATTAATAAGGTAGGTCAAAGGCTTGCACAGGTTTCTCATCGTTCTGATTTGATCTATCGGTTTAAGATACTGGATTCCCCCGTAGTTAATGCCTTTGCCCTGCCAGGAGGATATATCTACATCACCAGGGGGATGCTTGCGTGGCTAAACAGTGAGGCGGAGCTTGCCTCTGTGCTTGCTCATGAGATAGGACACGTCACTGCCCGCCATGCAGTGCATCAGTTGACCAAGGCAAGAAGTTACCAGATACTCTCCACCTTAGGTGCAATCTTTATTGAAGAATACCGGGTGGCTCAGAGAAGGTATGGGGATCTTTTCGACCTCCTTTTTGTAGGAATCTTACAGGGATACGGAAGGAAGAATGAGTTTCAGGCCGATTCACTCGCAATAGAATATGCCTTTAAAGCTGGCTATGACCCTGAGGCATCGGTCTCTTTTATGAAGACATTAGAGAGGATGAAGGATGAACCCAAGAGGGAAAGGAGCTTTTTTGAGGGTCTCTTTGCAAGCCATCCACCCATAGAAGAGAGGATTGATAAAAACAGGGAAATGTCAAAGGCTTACCTTGTGGAGGGGAGGGAGGTTATTAGACTTTCTAAGGAATATAAAAGCAAAATTGAAGACCTCCTCTACGGAGATGACCCAAGGTACGGGACGGTTATTGGAAACGTCTTCAGGCATCGGGATTTAGCTATTGAGGTTACCTTTCCAGAGAAATGGAAAATAACTAATGAAAAGGGTCGGCTCCTTGTGAAAAACCCTAAGGCAGAGCAGCTCATGGAGCTAACCAGCCATGACATGGCTAAAAGGATTACAGCTGAGGTATATGCCAGGAATTTCTTCAGGAAGAGGGCACTCAGGCCTATCTCAGGCACCTCAGTCCGCATTAATGGCCTCGATGCCTTTGTCGCATTAGCAGATGGCCGGGTGGAGCCATTCGGGCCTGTCAGATTAAAGATAGTTTTTATCCTTAAAGGAGACAAAGTCCTTCACCTGGTTGGGCTTGCCCCGCCTCACGAATTTAAAGGATTAGAGGAGGTCTTCTCTCAGAGCATCTTAAGCTTCAAAGTCCTTTCTGTAGAGGAGGCAGAAGCAATCAGAGGTTTGCGTATAAGGATCTATAAAGTTCAGAGAGGAGACACAATCACCTCTATTGCTGAGAGGGAATTGGGTGAACCTGAGAAGGCCTCTGAGATTGCTAAACTGAACGGTATAGAAATCGAAGCCACATTAAAAGAGGGGGATTTGATAAAGCTTATTAAGTAATTAAGTAGATTGCTCTACCTTCTACTGCCGTAATGTAGAGAAGAGACTGAAAAATGGCCTGTGAGATAATAGATATTAAATACCTCTCAGATTTAGAGTCATGCCAGCTTTGTGAACACCGCTGTGGTATAAACAGGCTTAAGGGCGAATTAGGTGTATGCCGCATAGGTTTACCAAAGGGGGCATCAGCCACGCTTCATCCAGCTCCTCCTAAAAGCTACACAATCTTCATGGCTGGCTGCGACTTCAAATGCCTAAATTGCCGGAACTATTTCTATTTCTTTGCCCTCTTCCAGAGTAACGATGAGCATCGATTTGGGAAAAGAACCGGGATTGAGGTAGTAAACATCTTTTTTCTTTTCCTTTCTTAGTCGATGGGTATGGCCATAAAGATATATATCAATCTTTTCTCCTTTGAATTTATTTTCTAATTTTTTATCAGTAAGAAACAAACCGTGCCCGTGAAAAATCCCAATCCTTTTTCCCTCTACTTCAACAATTTCTTTCTCCTTTAAAGTCTTTCTGATTTCAGAGGGATCCATATTCCCTGCCACGCCGCAAAAATTTCCCAGTGCCTTTAATTGATGAACGACTTTGATATCGGTATAATCACCACAATGGATTATTAAATCTAAATTCAGACTTTTGAGCTTTTCTAATACCTCAAGAGATAAACTCGAAGCATGAGTATCTGAAATCATTCCTATTCTCATAACTCTTTCAGTATAACGTCGATATTTATCCTTAAAGGGATAATCTATTCCACTTCGATTTCTTCTCCTTCTTCTAACTTCCTTGGCCATTCAATTTCTAATATGCCACCTTTTAACAGCCTTACCTTAAGGTCTTCTTTATTAGGTTCTGGATCGAGCCGTAATCTGATGATATTGGAATTTTTTGTCTGTGAGTAACTCACTTTGAAAGGCCTCAGAAAAGGTCCGATCCCCATTCTAAAAGGTCCGAATCTAAAATCTAAAAACTCATCTTGGTATTCCTCAAATGGCATAGAAAACCTCCTCTCTTTCAAATTTATTGCTTAGTGCTTTCAATAATTGCCCTGAGTAAAGAAACAGACATTGCTACCTGTCAAGATTTAGAGGTATTATACTTAGAACCACTATATAGAGTAAACTTAGATTGACTCTTAATTTAATAACCTTTTGGAATTTTAGATTATTAATAGCTTATCTGAGAGAGGTGAGACGTTATGTTAAAAGATTTGATTCAAAGAAATAGAAGCTGTCGCCGTTTTTATCAGGAATTTAAAATAGATATCCAAATCTTAAGAGAGCTAATTGATCTGGCCAGGCTTTCTCCCTCGTCAGGGAACCTACAACCATTAAAATATATCCCTTCTTGCGATCCTGAAAAGAACAATCTAATATTCCCTTGTCTCAGTTGGGCTGGTTATCTAAAAGACTGGCGTCCACCTGAGGGAGAAAGACCATCTGCTTATATCATTATCCTTGGTGATAAAGAGATTGCCTCTTTCTTTGGATATGATGCTGGAATCGCTACCCAGAGTATTCTTCTGGGTGCCAGAGAGAAAGATTTGGGAGGTTGTGTAATTGGCTCAATACAAAGAGAGAAACTTAGAACTGCTCTTAATATTCCAGAAAGATATGAAATACTTTTGGTTTTGGCTCTTGGGAAGCCAAAAGAGAAAGTGTTGATCGAAAGAGTTGGTCCAGAAGGAGATATTAAGTATTGGAGGGATAGTGAGGGTGTTCACCATGTTCCAAAGCGATCATTAGATGAGTTGATTGTTGACTAAAGATTTTGCTCTATTGTTGTTAGAACCACGTCGACGACCTGCACAAATCGGTGGTAAGGTCTACTAAGGTTTAACAGAGTCAAGAAAGGAAGCTCAGGGTATGGGGGGTATTCACTCCAATATTTTTTCTAAACTACAGTAAAATAAAAATGATTTATGGCTATAGAGTGATAAGAGAAGAGGAGGTATGTCTTTACCCCGCGGGTCTGATTCAGATATCCATATACAGAGGTTTTGGGGAAGGGATAGACCACATGCTGAAAGCAGCCTCTGCTTGCCGTTCCTTAAATCTAAGATATGTGATACACCCGGTTGGGTATTTTCTTTCTGAGACAAGGCATAACCATAGGGCTGAGACATTAGAGACAGTGCGCAAAATTGCCAAAAATGTAGATCTTGCTCTTATTGTCCATGATGAAACTACACCATGGGGCACACGGCTTGAAGGTGTTTATGAGGAGGCGTACAGGGAGGCCCTCCTCGAACTTTCAGAAATGTGTCCTGTATCGATCGAGAATGCGAACAATACGCATGACATAGAATGGTTCTGGAGGCGATTTGCAAACTCTGTAACTCTCGACATAGGGCATGTTGAGGCTGCAGGTATAGACTCTGAGGAATTTGTAATGGAACTCGAGGAAGATATTATTGATAAGCTGAGCTTCGTCCATATCCATAGATATAACGGCCCTCATGACGGTCTTATGGATCACTGGAGCCTTTTAGAAGGCTGTAAAGAATTGAAGGCCCTCAGGCGTCTTCTCGATAAAAAGCAAGATATAGGTGTGATTCTCGAGATTAATGATATGGAGAACCTCGGAGAAAGCCTGAAACTCCTCGATAGATTATAATGAGCCCATAGTGAGGTGGAATATATTGAGGAAAATTATTAATACATTTATGGTTGCACTTATAGTCATTTCATTCTTTGCATCCCATGATTCTTTTGCAGCTACAAAGTACTTAAAAACAGAAGGGGCAAGAGCTGACGAAATAAAAGGTACTTTCACACTTATATTGTATGGGGGAAGACATATTAATGACTTAGAAACCATTGCCTTTCTTGATAAAGAAGGAGACCAGTATGAATTTGAGCCTTACGCACCTGAGTTTGACTACAAGATAAAAAGAGAGAGCCCTGCTGAAGATGCCTTGAATGAAGCGAAAAAATTTGTCAGTTTTCACAATGCTTTCTGGCATTCTCAATTAAGCAGGATTATTGATGACAAAGGGAATACTATTGGATATGAATTGAGGCCTCTGTATTATCCTTTTGTTTATGGTAGGGATGATGTCCTTGAAGTATATTACAGGATTAAGGACGATAAGGTGATTGTTGAAATAAGGCTTATACCAGAAATTTTTAACACGCTCTTTTTTGGAGACCTACCAGATTCTCCGGGAGGGTTTTGATAAGCATATTTTTCCATACGGCCTTTAGGGATCCGCAATATTTTGTTAGTCTTCTTGTTGTAACAATACGCATAAAATTATTACTTCAATTAAAACGGCATGAAGAACTTGTATTCCCTGATAAATTTCCTGAATGTCCTGGCGGCTACGGTTGAAGGCTCTTCATGAAGACTAATAAGATAGAACTTTCTCCTGAGCCTTTTAGTTGGCATATGCAAGAGCTTAATTGATCCATCCTTTAATGCACTGAAAACTGACCATTTTGAGACAAAGGATATTCCCATTCCCGACTGCACCATGCGAACAATCAACTCTGGATTGCCGAGCGTCATCGATACCTTTATGTTACCCGGCTCTATCCCTAAGTTATGTAGGAAATCATCTACCAATTCCCTTGTGCCTGAACCAGTTTCTGGCATTATGAATGGTTGGGAAATAAGATCCTGAGGTGTCAGAGGTTTTTTCTTTGTCAGGAGATTGTCATCAGATGCAATAATGACCATCTCATCCTCAGCAATTTCCTCAAGATGAATCGTTGTCTTCTGGGGATTTCCCTCTACAATTCCTATATCAATCATTCCTTCACAGAGGTAGTCAATGGTAGATTCAGTATTTGAGACAGAGACTTCTATCTGGACCTCAGGATAATTTTTAGAAAAACTATAAAAGACTTGGGGGAGCAGGTATGTTGCTGCCGTTGGGCTTGCGCCTATAGAGAGTGGACCTCTTGCCTTGTGAACGAGGCTGTAAACATCATTTTCCATTTTTTTGTAGAGTTCGAGTATCTGTTTTGCATAGTCATAAAAAAGCCTTCCGGCAGGTGTTGGTGTAACTGTCTTAGACTCCCTTTCCAATAGTTTAACGCCAAGTTCGTCTTCAAGATTTTTTATGAGGTGGCTCATTGCAGACTGGGTCAAAAACTTTGCCTCTGCTGCTTTTGAAAAGCTTTTCATCTCAACAACGAGACAGAATGCCTTTAACCTGTGGTCTTCCATAACATTATTGTAAGTAGTCAAAGCAAGAGTGTCAAACAGCTAACTTATGAAATTAATTCATTCTTTTGATGAAAATTAAGAATTTGCCTTTCACTGTTAGCAAAAGTAATTTAATAATTGAAGGTACTGAGCAGGATTCTTATCGTAAGTTGCTTTATCTAATTTAGCTTGTCTTAGGCATAGGCTACAATCGGCTTGAGGTCAAATACGTCAAATAAGAATCCTGCTTTGGTTTTCTTCGCAATTAGGATAACCAATGATACTTTATGGATTTCAACATTCCACTTACACTCTAAATAAAAAAGGGAGATATTCAAATGAAGAGATTATGTGTTTTTCTGCCTCTTTTCGTTTTTTCACTTTCAGTATGGATTTTGCCTGTTATGGCAGCAGACCCATCTATAGAGATAGAGCAACTTAAAAAAGATATGCAGCGACTTTTAGACGAGCAGACGATCCTAAAAAAGAGGATAGAGGAGTTAGAAAAAACTCAGACCCAGACCGAGACAAAAACTATCGAAACAGAAAAAAAGGTTGTAGAAGCAGAGAAGAAAGGGATACTAGCCGGATATGATAAAGGTTTTTATATAAAGTCCCCTGATGAGAATTTTCTCCTAAAGACCAATCTATTCCTCCAGTTTCGTTATACATATCTCCATTTTGACAGAACAGTTAATGTTAATGATGAGGACTGGAGCAACTTCTTCATAAGACGGGCGAGGGTCTTTTTTACAGGCAATGCACCTAATAAAGACTGGACATATTTCTTCCACATTCAGTTAGAGCCTACAAGCGCAGTTAACCTGCATGATGCATACGTGACATGGAAAAAATATCCTTATGCCCAGGTTCAGTTTGGCCGTTCCAAACTCCCTTATGGACTTCACTTCTGGCAATCTGCAAGCCTTCTTAACGGGATTGAAAGAAGTATCTTCTCAGGGGAAACAGATGTAGACGGCAGATCAGATACGAGGAAATGGCCTGGTGGGAATGCCAATTTCCCTGTCAGTGATGAAGATTCTGTTACAAAGTTTCCTATAGGTGGTTTTAATCTTTTCAGGTCTCAAGGGGTTCAGCTACAAGGTGATATTGATTTATTCGATCAGAATGGATTTTTACAATACTGGGCTGGAGTATATAACGGGAGAAATACGAAAGGAGGCATAAACATTGACAGCACATCTCTTTGGGTAGGCAGGATCTCTATAAATCCATTCGGCAAATATAACCTGCTCCAGCAAGGCGACATAGATTACAGCAAAACCCCTAAGGTCTGTTTTCTTGTCTCAGGCTTCCATAATACAGATCGATTAAGTAAGATTCGCAGTTCAACAGATGGAAAGGAACAATCAGTAAATCTCTATGACATTAAAGGTTCAGGTTACGATCTGGCTGCTTTATTCAGGTATAGGGGTTTTTCTGCGGATGCTGAATATGGCTATGACAGGTTTGAGCAGGATAGGGAAGGTGGAAATACCTGGGATCGTTTCGCCTATAGACTTGATGCTGGTTATTTCTTAATACCTAGGAAGTTTGAAATAGTAGCGAGGTATGCTTATGTTGAACGGCTTAAAGATAACAATATAGAAAGATCCCTTGCTTCAGGTCTGGGTCTTGTAAGTGTCAATGGTGGAACAAACAATGCTATTGAGGATAATCTCAGGGAATACACAGTTGGTTTAAACTATTATTTTTATGGACACAACCTGAAGTTCTTTTTAGATTATAGTTATCTAACAAGGGAGTTTATCGAGGTTCCTGGTGCTTCAGTTTCTGCCGAAGACCAGCATGACAATAGGTATAGAGCGATGATACAGTTTTACTTCTAAGTTAGGTGATTATTTTTACTGATAAGGTTCTTTTTTGTAATTTTTACGTTGTTGATCTGTTTCTATGCTAATATTAGAAATCAAAACTTGGGTTAAGGTTTAATTGATAAGTGAAATATCCTTTGTAGGAAGCTAAGGGCATTGTCCTATCAAGTAAACTGCGTATAGAATTTAAGGAGGTTATATGCCAAAAGAGAAAACAAAACTTGTGATTGCGTCGACCACAAGTACTCAACAGTCCGGACTTTTTGACATCCTCATACCGGCATATGAAAAATCTTCGAAATACAATATAAAAGTGGAAATTATTGCTGTAGGGACGGGAAAAGCCATTAGGGTTGCGAAAAAAGGTGAGGCTGATTTACTCTTTGTTCATGACCCTTTCAGAGAGGAAAAATTTGTTACTGAAGGATATGGTGTTAACAGAAGAGCTGTGATGCATAATGATTTTGTCATAATTGGCCCTGGGAATGACCCTGCAGGGATAAAAAAATTTAAAAATGCTGTAGAAGTCTTCGAAGAAATTGCAGAGAAGGGATCTCCCTTTGTATCGCGAGGAGATGACTCAGGCACAAATATCAAGGAATTAGATATCTGGGATAATGCTGGTATTAATCCAAAAGGTAAGGGCTGGTATTTTGAGACAGGTGCCAAAATGGGAGATACCTTACTCACTGCAAGTCAAAAAAGGGCCTACACAATGACTGATATAGGGACATTTCTAAATTACGAATCAAAAATCAATTTAAAGATACTCTTTAAAGGTGATCCTATATTGAGGAACAATTACAGTGTCATCGCAGTCAATCCCGAGAAATTTCCTGAAACCAAATATAGAGAAGCAATGGATTTTATCGCCTTCGTTACATCACCTGAGGGTCAACGTTTAATTGCGAATTATAAAAAACACGGTATTAATCTTTTCTATCCAGATGCTATCCCATCAGTGATGACCAAGGGAAAATAGATAATCCGGTCTGTGGAGGCCAAGATGAGATTACAAAATTGTTTTCTATTTTTATTACTGATTATTGTCTTAAATGAAGGAACTTCAGTTTCTTATGCACAGGAAAAATGTGCAGAAGTATATGGAAGTGGTCCTAACAAATTTTCTCTTGCTACAGGGAGTCCCGGAGAACTTGGTCTCTTAAAAGTCTTGGGAGAAGCTTTCGGAAAAGAGATGAATACAACTCTCTGCTGGATAAAGGCCGGTTCAGGAGAGGCTTTAAGGCTTTTGAAAGAAAAGGCTGTCGACATGATCATGGTACATGATCCTTCTGCAGAGAGGAAGGCAGTGGCAGAAGGGTGGGCTACGAAAAGGATACTTATTGGTTCAAACGAATTTTATATCGTTGGTCCTCCTGATGACCCTGCAAAGATTACAGAAGCAAGTGATGCTCGGGATGCTTATACTCGTATAGCAAAAGCAAAGGCCAAATTCTTTTCCAGAGGTGATAACTCAGGGACTCACAAGAAGGAGATGGAAATTTGGAAGAAGACCGGCATTTTGCCTTCTGGGGACTGGTATGTTGTCACAAAAGATTTTATGACAGCAACCCTAAAAAGAGCTAATGATGAAAAAGGATACTTCATGACTGACAGCAGTACGTGGGTGGCAGAGAAAAAGAATATGCCTAATCTGAAAATACTTTTTAGAGGGAACAAATTTCTTGTCAATACATATCATGCTCTTTGCCAACCTGAAGGGGCAACACCAAGGGGAACGACTGCGACAAAGTTTATAGATTTTGTATCCTCTGAGAAAGGACAAAAACTTATTAGAGAGTATGGAAAAGATCTTTATGGCGATGGACTTTATAATGATGCAGCTTATGCACGCAAGTATGAGGAATAATATATCACCGAAAAAGGAGGAGGAAAAAATGAGATTACTGAAAGTCATTTTAACGTTAGCTTTTGTTTTAGTGGTTGGCATAAATATAGGTGTTTCAGCAGATAAGGAAATAATCCTGGCGTCCACTACAAGCACAGAGAACTCAGGGTTATTTGATTATATCCTGCCTATTTTTGAAAAGAAGACTGGGATAAAGGTAAAAGTCGTTGCCCGTGGTACAGGAGCAGCTATTGAGATGGGAAAGAGAGGAGATGCTGACGTTGTCTTTGTTCATGCTAAGGAACAGGAATTGAAGGCTGTTGAGGAAGGGTACTTTGTTAATCACCATGATGTTATGTATAACGATTTTGTTATTATTGGGCCTATTGATGACCCAGCAAACATAAAAGGGATAAAATCAGCATCTGAGGCATTTCGAAAAATAGCAGAGAGTGGACGTCCATTTGTTTCACGTGGAGACAATTCAGGCACGCACACAAAGGAACTTGCTGTATGGAAAAAGACAGGGATAGACCCGAAAGGGCAAAAATGGTATCTTGAATCCGGTCAGGGAATGGAAAAGACACAGAGGATTGCAAATGAAAAAAGGGCATATACCCTTACAGACCGGGGAACGTGGCTTGCGACAAGGGAGAAGGACAAACTTGAAATGGTGATTGTTCTCGAAGGAGATCCTGCCCTCTTTAATCAGTATGGAGTCATGGCTGTAAACCCTCAGAAACAAAAACATGTAAAATACAAAGAGGCTATGGAGTTCATCAACTGGCTAATATCAAAAGAAGGTCAAAAGGCCATAGCATCATTTAAGGACAGCTATGGTAATCAGCTTTTTTTCCCAAATGCAAAATAGATAAAAATGGATTCTATCATAGAGGGTTTTAGAAAGGCATTTTACCTTATATTAAATTTCGATCCAGAGTTTTTAAGTATTATCGTTCTATCCTTTAAGGTTTCTGGTACAGCCCTTATAATAGCAACAGTTTTAGGTTTGCCGATTGGTGCCCTGACAGGATTGAAGAGATTTCCGGGAAGGGGATTAATCATCAGTCTCCTGAATACTTTTATGGGTCTTCCACCTGTCGTTGTTGGACTCTTTCTATATCTTCTACTATCAAGGAGAGGACCCCTCGGCTTCATGGCCTTGCTCTATACACCTTCAGCAATGATTATTGCCCAGAGCATTCTTGCTTTTCCTATCGTGGCTGCCCTTTCCCACTCAGCTATTAAAAAAATTGAGCCTCTCATTAAACAGGCTTCACTTACCCTTGGTGCAACGCCTTTCCAGGTGATGATTACTATTATAAAAGAAGCAAGGTATGGGATTATGTCAGGGGTAATTGCTGCCCTTGGGAGGGTGATGGCTGAGGTAGGGGCAATACTTATTGTAGGTGGCAATATTGCTGGTTATACACGTGTTATGACCACGACCATTGCCCTTGAGACGGATAAGGGGAATTTTGAACTTGCCCTCGCACTTGGTATTATACTTTTAATGTTGTCATTTATTATAAACATGTTCTTATATTTGATTCAGAAAAAAGGCGTAGTAGAGACTGCTATATGGACCTAAAATTGATTACTTCAAATATTTATAAGAGTTACGACGGAAAGCCTGTCCTAAAAGACTGTTCCTTTTCATTTGATAGAAGTGGAACCTACGTTCTGACGGGTCCTAATGGTAGTGGCAAGTCAACATTCTTCAGGATATGTGGCCTTCTTGAAGATCCTGATGAAGGGGAAGTTAATTATTTTTCAGGGGTACATATTTTAAAGAGAGACATTGAACTAAGACGCAGGATAACCCTTTTATTGCCGAAAGTTGGGATTTTTAACACTACGGTATTTAAGAATACGGCTTATGGGCTGAGGATAAGGGGAATGAAAGGGCCTAAAATAAAGGAAAAAGTTGATAAGGCATTGGAGTTTGTTGGACTGACTCATAAAAAGAATCAGAATGCCCTGACCCTTTCAAGCGGAGAGACACAAAGGCTTGGTATTGCGAGGGCGATGGTTATTGAGCCTGAAATATTTTTCCTCGATGAACCAACAGCATCTGTTGATCAAGAAAATACAGAAATAATAGAAGATATTATTTTAAAAATGAAAAAAGAGGAAAGGTCAATTGTTGTCATTGCAACCCATGACATGGCCCAGGCAAAAAGACTCGCAGACTGGTTACTCTTAATGAAGGACGGAAAAATTATTTCCTCCTGGTGATTGCACCGGACTGTCTCTGTGCTAATATTTTAGACCCTTGTTCAATACGGGCTTGTGACCCTTGCTTTTCATGCTCTGTGCATTAGGCACATCATAGGTTTACCCTGTTGCTGCATAAATTTATTTGATTACTAAAGCTCAATATAGGAATATCAGGCATTTATGTCAATTTTATGTCTTATCGCAGGACTTAACTTTTAGTGACATCTATGAATACATGTCTGATTGACTTCAAACGTTGTATTTTAGCCATAACATGAGTTTCAGTCATATGTATTATTGCAACAACAGGGTTTAGATATATCCTGATGGATGAGATCATATTTATCTCTCTTGGCCTTTTGGTAGTCCTCGCTGCCCTGAAGATTGCCTTTGCCCTCCTTACTGGTCTATCATCATTTAAGACGGGAGGGGCCATGTTTACTACTACCCATCGCTCAAAGATAAAAAAGATCTTAGAGGCCATACCTATGTGTCCCGGGCAGGTAGTCTATGATCTGGGATGCGGGGACGGAAGATTCTTGATAGCTGCAGCGAAAAGATATAAAGTAAAGGCCATTGGCTTCGAGATAAACCCCTGGGCCTATCTACTATCCAAGTTCAGAGTGGGACTCTGTCAAGCAAATGTCTCCATCCACTTTCAGGACTTCTGGAAGACAGACCTCAGCGAGGCAGATATAGTCTTCTGCTACCTTTTCCCTGATGTGATGGAAAGATTGAGAGAAAAGCTTTCCAAGGAACTCAAGGCTGGGGTTAAGGTCATAAGCTGTAACTTCGAAATACCAGGATGGAAACCTGAAAAGATAATCACCGCCTCCCATCCCACACACACAGATCCCATTTTCATATATACCAATTTGCTATGGTGCGCCCAGGAGGATTCGAACCCCCGACTTTCGGATTCGTAGTCCGACGCTCTATCCAGCTGAGCTATGGGCGCGCAGTTCTTTACCCTTTTTTTGCAACCCCTTGCTTCAGTCTGATGCTGTATTTAGGATGGTTAAGTGGATGTACCGATGGTAACTTGGAGAATAACCATCCCCATTTTTTCCCGGATGTAGGAAATATTTGTTTATCGTCCTCAAAAACCCTTATATTGACTGCCGGATTATTAGGCTCGTTGGAGGCCGAGGTCAGAACAAATCCATCCATCCTAAAGTCAGGTAGGAATTCTCCAACATGGATGTTAAGATTGGAATTCGGGATTTTGAAATCGCTATTT
Organism: Nitrospirota bacterium; assembly: GCA_040753955.1. Taxonomy (GTDB): domain Bacteria; phylum Nitrospirota; class Thermodesulfovibrionia; order Thermodesulfovibrionales; family SM23-35; genus JASEEX01. The sequence goes on from JBFMDQ010000003.1 coordinate 48,029, forward strand.
AGATTTACTGTGTATTCCAGGGTTTTCTTTGTAATCTTATCTTCAACGATAATCTTTACCGCAGCCCATTTGCCCTTAACAAAATCAGGCACTAATATCTGTGATTCTCTCATTGGCATCATCATGCCAGGTCCTGGAACTGGCTGCTGCCCCTCTGGCGATATCGGCCCCTGCATTATAGGCCCTTGTGGTATCTGTCCAGGTGCCATTGGAACTTGAGTTTTTGGGACAGGTGGCTGAGTTTCCTTCTTCTTACATGCACTTACTGAACCAGCTAAAACAAAACACAATGCCACTGTCAACACCCTTTTTTTCATCCAATCCTCCCTAATTTTTAGTTATGAGTTAAAAGTTGCTGGCGGAGAGGCAGGGATTCGAACCCTGGGTGAGGTTTTACCCCCACAACCGCTTAGCAGGCGGCTGCCTTAGACCAACTCGGCCACCTCTCCTTAAACTATATTATATCTAAATCAAGTGATTTTTTCGTCTATATCATGGCAAGTCAGTCCGCCTCTGGCGGATGCCGCTACCTGAATTCAAGTCAAAATTATCAATGAGTAATTATCAATTAACAATGAGCAATTACCAAGTTAAATTTTCAATGATAATTTTGCATTGATAATTGCTAATTTTTATTTGATTATTATTTGGTCATTGGGTATTTTAGCTTAATTTGCACATTGCAATATTTTATCGAGAGTTCAACCTATATCCCGATGGATGATGTTAAGGTCTATCGGATGTTTTTTAAGGTGGCTTTGTAGTTTTTCTACAATAGCAGGAGAACGATGAATGCCACCTGTACAACCGATACCAATTGTAAGATAGGACTTGCCTTCTCTGATATACAGTGGAATAAGGAAGTCCACAAACTCTTTTACCTTGGTCATAAATGCCCTTGCCTCTGGCTTTTTAAATATATAATCAGAGACCCTTTTATCCATCCCTTTCAGTGGTTTTAATTCGGGAACAAAATTTGGATTGGGCAGAAATCTCACATCGAAGAGCAGGTCAATGTTTTGGGGTGTGCCGAATTTAAAGCCAAACGAGATAAGGACAAGGGTCATCGCCTTTTTGCCTCTCTGTATCTCGTATATAGACGTCACAAATTGTCTCAACTGATGTGGTGTAAATGGGGATGTATCAACGACCCTGTCGGAGGTCCCCCTCAGGAGAGAAAGTCTTTCTTTTTCGATCTGAATGGCCTCCTCAATATCCCCTCCAAGTGGATGGGGTCTGCGGGTCTCCTTAAATCGCCTCAGAAGTACATCCTTTTCTGCCTCGAGAAAGAGGATTTCCGTCCGATATTTATTTCTGAGGTTTTCCAGGACATCGCTGACTTCAGATAAAAATCCTTTTTCTCTAATGTCAATACCAATTCCTATTTTTTTAATCTCCCTGTCACTGGATATAATTGAAGCGAAGGAGTCGATAAGTGTAATAGGAAGGTTGTCCACGCAAAAAAAACCAGAATCTTCAAGGGCTCTCAGTGCAACGGTCTTGCCCGAGCCGGAGAGCCCGGTGATTATGACAATAATCGGCTTTACCAATATCTTACTTCTTACTTCTCAGCGGTTCTATAAGGCCGAAATTGCTATCTTTCCTTCGGTATATAACATTTATGTCTCCGCTACCTACATTTGTAAAGACAAAGAAGTCTTTGTCAAGAAGTTCCATCTGCATGGCGGCCTCATCTGGGCTCATAGGCTTCAGTTCAAACCTTTTATTTTTTATAATCCTGCCAGTCTCTGCTGTGGCTGCAGCCTCAAGCTGTGTCCTGCTTGCCTTTCCTTCGTTCTTCCTATGAGAGACGAGTTTCTCTTTATATTTCTTTACCCGTCTATCGAGTTTTTCCACTACCTCATCGATTGAAGAGTATATCTCACCTGTAATCCCTTCTGCTTGGATGAGGACTCCATTGACCTTGAGAAGAACCTCTACCTTATGTCTGTACTTTTCTATGCTGAGCGTAACGATGGCCTCGGATATGTTTGGTAGATAACGGTTGAATTTTTTAATCTTCTTTTCAGCATATTTTTTTAGAGCTGGCGTGATTTCAAGGTGTCTTCCTGTCACAATGATATTCATGACTCCCTCCTTTAATCAGGTGAACTTCTTCCGCCGAGCCTGTGATGGGATTCCTATTTCCTCTCTGTATTTTGCCACGGTTCTCCTGGCGACTATGATGCCGCTGCTCTTTAGCATCTCTACTATTCGCTGATCACTCAAGGGCTTTCTGGAATCTTCTTCCATCACAATCTTCTTTATCATACTCTTTACGGATGTAGATGAAATATTTCCCGTGCTGCCATGGAGTGCACAATTAAAGAAGAATCTGAAGCTTAAAATACCATGTGGACATGACAGATATTTGTTTGATGTGACCCTGCTTACTGTGCTTTCGTGCAAATTCAGTTTTGAAGCAACATCCTTGAGGGTTAAGGGTTTGATGTATTCTATGCCCCCATCAAAAAACTCCTTCTGGAAATTCAGGATACTCTCCGTTACCCTGTATATTGTCCTGTTCCTCTGCTCGAGACTTTTAAGAAGCCAGACTGCAGATCGCAGCCTTTCAACGAAAAATTGCCTATCTTCTTTGGAGAAGGCATCTTTCTGTCGAATGAGTTTTTTGTAAAAACTACTAATCCTCAATCTCGGTAGCCCCTCATCGTTGAGAACTATCTGATATCCATCAGGTGTCTTGATCACGTATACATCGGGGATAACGTAGTTTATAGTGGCATGGGTAAAATTTCTGCCAGGTTTAGGTTCAAGCCCCTCGATAATCTTTACAGCAGTTATGATCTCCTTCATGTGCAGGTTGTGCTGCTGTGCAATCCGCATATATTTTTTCTTTTCGAGTTCATCCATGTTGTTAATAATTATCTTTTCAGCGAGAGTCCCCTGAAGGTCCAGTGCCTCGAGCTGTAAAAGCAGACACTCTGTGATGTTCCTCGCACCTACCCCTGGGGGATCAAAACTCTGTATCAATCTGAGCGCCTTTTCTGCTGTCTCCATGTCAGTCTTTGCCTCATCGGCGAGCTCCTCAATAGATTCCCTCAGATATCCATTCTCATCTATATTGCCTATCACGATCTCTCCTACCTTTCTTATGTCTTCAGGCTCATTCGAGAGTCTCAGTTGCCATAAGAGATGGTCGTAGAGGTTTGGTCCTCTGGTAAGAAGCTGCTCATATGGAAGGGGGGTTACAGTGCCTGGATTGAAATAACCGAGGTCTCTTCCATTACTCCCCCTCTCTTCAAAGTATTCGTCTACTGTAAAGTTCATCAGCCTTTCAAGAGGAGCCTCCGCATCTTCGTTTATTTCTTCAACCTCGATAGAGTCCTTTTCCTCCTGTGTTAAATCTTCTGTGTTTATCTCATCAATAGATTCTTCTAGAAAGGGATTTTCTATAAGTTCCTGCCTGAGTGTCTGGGAGAGTTCGAGCTGGGACAGTTGCAGCAGTTTTATTGCCTGCTGAAGCTGAGGCGTGAGTATCAGCTTCTGCGTTAATTCCAGCTCAATCCTGCTTTGAAGGGCCATTAAAGTATAAACTCCTCTCCGAGAAATGCCTCTTTGACCCTCGGATCTGCAACAATTTTATCAGGTATGCCCTCTTCGAGTATCTTGCCGTTGCTTATGATATATGCCCTGTCTGTTATGGAAAGTGTATCTCTTACATTATGGTCTGTTATCAGTATCCCAAGGCCTTTGCCTTTAAGATAATTGAGCATCTTTTTGAGTTCTACGATCGTAATGGGGTCTATGCCCGTGAAGGGTTCGTCAAAGAGTATGAACAAGGGTTTTATCGCAATGGCTCTTGCTATCTCGGTCTTCCTCCTCTCACCTCCGGAGAGCTTATAGCTATCCTTTTTTGCATGGTCTACAAGGTTAAACTCCTTTAACAAGCGGTCTACTTCAATATCGATCTCATCCTTGCGGAGCCCCCTTATCTCGAGTACTGCCCTGAGATTATCTTCAACTGTGAGTCTCCTGAATATGGATGGTTCCTGGGGTAAGTAGCTTATCCCCATCATAGCCCTCCTGTACATCGGAAGTTTGGTTAGATCCTCATTGTCGAGAAAGACTTTTCCGTAGTCAGGCTTTGTAAGTCCTACAATCATGTAGAAGGTGGTTGTCTTACCTGCGCCATTGGGACCAAGGAGGCCTACGATCTCACCCGTAGAGAGATAAAGGTTAAAATCCTTGACGACATACCTTCTGCCATAATTTTTTGAAAGCCCTTTTGCCTCAAGGAGGTGCATAGTTAACTCCGCCCCTTATTGCTGTTTCCTTGTTTTCAGAAAGACCTTACTGCCTTCAACAAGAAAGCGGTCTTCATTCAAAAGATATGTTATCTTTCTGCCTGTGACTACATTTTCACCCTCTACAGCACGCGGTTCTCCTGTAAAGATAATCTTCTCTCCATCGGCACAATAGGTAGCTTCCTTCGAGGTAATAGTCCTCATCCCTTTAATTAATTTAATACCTCCCTCTGCCTCAATCTTTGTTATATTTCCAGTATCCGCATTATAGTAGACGAGCATCCTGTCTGCATGAAGTGTCATATCTGTTGTCCTTGCAACGACAGAATTTTCAAAGAGTGCGGTATGGGCCTTGTTATCCGCTGTCAGCATCTCAGAAGTTATGATTATCGGACCTTTTATCTGTTGGGTCTTTTCTTCAGAGAAGACATTTGTTGATAGTAAAAAGAGGATTAAAAGACTACTTATAAAAAGTTGCCTTGACATCTTTAAGTATCCTCAGCTTCTGTTCGGAATCTACCGTCATGCCTTTGCCCTCGACCTTGAATCTTTTGCCTTCAACCTTTATCGAGTCTTCTGTCTTAATTTTTCCAGGAGAGGCTTCGTAATCAATCGAGGTGGTTATTATTTTATAATCCTCTGCCTCAGCCCTTATCTCACCTTCTGCAGTAAAGTTTCGGGTAAAAAGATCATGTGTACCTTTATCAGCATAAAGTCTCATGCCGTTTTTCTGAAAGACGACGGTAACATCACTGAGCTCAACCATATTTTCACCTTTGGTAAAATTCGCTTTCCGGGCAGTTAGCGCCCAGATAGCATTACCATCCTTTTCATGTAAGATCTTGAGACCGTCGATGAAAGAATTCCCCTTTATTTTTAAGTCTTCACTACTTTCTCTCTCACTTCTGAGCATTATGAAAAGTATACATGCAAAAAAGAGGGAAAGGCCAATCATGAAAAACCTTTTCATAGAAAATTCTATCATACAGAGAAAGCTGTGTAAACCCCGTTAGAAGAAATATTTCTAACGGGTTATTTTTACCCCATTGAAGGTGTTGCAGTGTCAGCAGATGGTATATATAATAAAGAGGTTTCTATGATAACTAACAGATTTTACCTTTTTGCCTTGATAGCCCTCGTATTAATTCTGGGTTTTCTAAGTTACCGAATATTAAGGCCTTTTTTATCTCCCATAGCATGGGCAATCGTCCTTTCTACAGTTTTTTATCCCCTTTTTGCCCTCGCTACTAAATATATAAAATGGAAATCGGTAGCATCCCTTATTACCCTCGGTATCATACTTTTAATAATTCTTGGCCCCTTTTCATATCTCACATATTTACTTATTAATGAACTTAAGGCCTTAGCAGATTATCTGGAAGTTGAAAGGATTAGGGCCTTTCAAGATCTGCTACAGCATCCGAGTATCAAGCCGATATTCGATAAGTTACTATCTCTATTTAATATTACCGAAGCAGAACTCAATAAGGCCATTGCTGATAATATATCGCGATTTGGGAAAGAAGTGGTTGACAGAATTACAGAGGGAATGGCTAATATTGTAACTTTCTCATTAAACTTTGTTTTTATGGCCTTTTCAATCTTTTTCTTTCTGAGGGATGGACCTGAATTTCTGAGTAAAGCTCGTGATTACATGCCCTTTTCAGAAGAACAGAAGGATAGACTGGTAAAACGGATAAGGGATATTGTCATATCAACGATTTATGGTGGCGTTGCTGTCTCGATCGCCCAGGGAACCATAGCCGGAATTGTCTTTTTCATACTCGGAATCTCAACACCTGTTGTCTGGGGATTGGCCACTTCCATTGCCTCCTTCATCCCGCTTGTTGGCGCATCTGCAGTATGGGTGCCTGCCGTTATATATCTGTTTATAAAGGGTGCGGTAGTAAAAGGAATAGCCCTTGCAATTGTGGGGATATTTGGGATAAGCTTGATAGACAATATTTTAAAGCCCATCATAATAGGTGGCAGGACAAAGATGCCCATTCTTGTCATCTTTTTCAGTATTCTCGGAGGAATAAAATTATTTGGATTGATAGGTCTTATAATGGGACCACTGGTACTGGCACTGTTTGTATCGGTTATCGAGATATTCAGGAGTGTAGAAGGAGGACAAAATGCTTAGCAGGGCAGAACTGAAAGAGATCGCATCTATGGAGAGAAAGGATGGTTATTTTGTTAGTCTCTATCTCAATGTTGACCCTATGTTCAATAAAAAGGGAGACTATATGGTGCATCTCAAAAATATGATGAAGAACACTGTAGAGTCGCTGGATAAGACTATATATAAAAGAGTAAAGGTTGACCTTGAAAGAATTGATAATTATGTCCTTACAAATAAAAGGATGTTTAAAAAGGGACTTACCCTTTTGAGTTCCACTGAGAATTCCTTCTGGAAGGAATACCATCTCGGAATTCCAGTAAAGAATGAATTGATTATTGATAAGACTCCTTATACAAAACCTCTTATGGATATTCTGGATAATTACCAGAGGTATGCAGTTTTGCTCGTGGATAAAGAGTCCGCAAGGATCTTTGTGATTCACCTTCGTGAGATTGTAGAATACGGTGAGGTCCACACCCCTGACGTTCCCGGAAAACATAAAAAAGGTGGATGGTTTGCCCTTTCTCAGAATCACTATGCGCGGCATATAGATTATCATATAGGCATGCACCTCAAAGAGGTGATAGAAAAACTGGATTCCTTCCTTGGTGGCGAATATATTGGTAGGCTGATAATAGGTGGCTCTGATGAAGCTGTTTCTATGGTCAAAGGTATGCTGCGCAAGATAATTCTTGACAAGGTTATAGGAACAGTAAAGATAGAGATGTTTGCTAAAAGTTCTGAGGTTCTGGCCAAAGTAGAACCGATAGTTTTTAATTATGAGAAAAAGAAAGAGGAGGAAACAGTAGAAAAACTTGTCACAGGAGCTATGAAGAACAAAGATGCTGTATTGGGTTTAGAAAATGTTCTAAATGCCCTGCAGGAACAGAAGGTGATGAAATTAGTCTTAATAAAGGATTTCAGGACATCTGGATACTCCTGTTCATCTTGCGGATTTTTGACTATCCAAAAAGTCGAACCCTGTCCTTACTGTAAAGGTGAGATGGAGATAGTTGATTATATAGTTGATCTTGCAGGTGAAAAGGCAATACGGCAGGGCGCTCTCGTTGAAGCCATAATAGAGAACAAGAAGTTGGCAGATGTTGGAGGGATTGGGGCATTCCTGAGGTTTTAGTGGGTAGCCTCTTTTATTAACTCCTTCATTTCCCTAACAGCCCTCTCCATTCCCACAAGCACCGCCTTTGAAACGATACTGTGTCCTATGTAAAGCCCCCTTATGCCCTGTATAGAGGCTATTTTTGTAACATTAAAATAGTTAAGACCGTGCCCTGCATTGACCACAAGACCAATATCAAGCGCGTGTCTAACTGCATTCGTAACCCGAATCAATTCTTCTTCCTGCCTTTTACCTTTTACATTTGCATAAATTCCTGTGTGTATTTCAACCATATCTGCTTCTATCTGTTTCGATAGAGTAATGTCTTCAAGATCGGGATTTATAAATAGACTCACGGGTATGCCGACACCCTTAATCTTTTTTATTGCATCCTGAATGTTTTTTTTCTGCGATTTTACATCGAGTCCACCTTCTGTTGTGAGTTCCTGCCTTTTTTCTGGTACCAAGGTAACCAGATCAGGTTCTGTCTGGGTAGCGATCCTTATCATCTCTTTTGTTGCTGCCATCTCGAGGTTTAATTCAACAAGTATAAACTCCTTTAACATCTTCAAATCCTTATCCTGAATGTGACGCCTGTCCTCCCTTAGATGAACTGTGATTCCATCTGCACCACCGAATATAGCTAAGGTTGCAGCCATAACAGGGTCAGGCTCAATACCCCTTCTTGCCTGTCTTATAGTAGCCACATGGTCAACATTAACACCTAATATCATAAAAGAACTCCAATGATCAATAACCAAATACCAATAACCAAATAAATTCCAATAATCAAAAACCAATAACCAAACAACATTAACCCTTAATTAGCAACTGAACCACTTGCACGGATTAACTGTGAAATGAGTTCTCTGTGGTTCTCTCTTCAAGGTCGAATTTTTGTTTGGTTATTGGAATTTTCTTCATTGGTTATTATTTGGATCTTGGAATTTGGTGTTTGGTTATTATCTGCATCAGCATATTCTCGGCAACTGGTCTCCTGAGAGCATCTCAACTATTCTGGTGCCACCTATAGATGTCTTCAGTAAGACCATTCCTGCTGGTGCCTCCTGCACATATCCGATTAAACGGGTTTCCTTCCCAAGTGGATGTTTTCTCATGATACTAACAAGCGTTTCTGCTACGTCAGGGCTTATTATTGCAACAAGTATCCCTTCATTGGCTACATAAAGTGGGTCAAGGCCGAGGAGTTCACATGCCCCCTTTACTCCTGACGGAACAGGTATAGACTCTTCTTCAATCACGATACAGTATCCTGAATCCCCTGCGATCTCTTTGAGGGATGTTGCAAGACCTCCCCTTGTAGGGTCTCTCATGGCATGTATCTCCTTAGTTGTATTCAGCATATCCCTGACGAGACTATTCAGGGGTGCTGTATCACTTAATACGGGTGGGTCGAAAGTGAGGCCATTTCTTTCTCCAATAATTGAAATTCCATGATTTCCAATAGGGCCACTTAGAATAACCTTATCAGCAGGCATTACCCTCGAAGGCGATATATCAAGCCCCTCTTCGATTATTCCGATCCCGGATGTATTGATGAATATTCCATCTCCCTTGCCTTTGTTAACTACCTTTGTGTCTCCGGCAACTATCTTTACCCCTGCCTTTTCTGCGGCCTCTGACATAGAAGATAGAATCCTCTTTAAATCTTCGAGGGGGAAGCCCTCTTCAAGAATAAAACCTGCCGTAAGGCAAAGGGGTCTTGCCCCAACCATCGAAAGGTCGTTCACAGTGCCATAAACAGCGAGTCCTCCAATATCCCCCCCGGGAAAGAATATAGGAGAGACAACATAAGAGTCTGTTGTTAAGGCAATCCTTCCATGATTTATCCCCTCAAGGACAGCAGAATCATTGAGTGATTTAAGCTCAAATTCAGGGGCAAAATGCCCCCTGATTAGCTGGTGCATCATTCTTCCACCACTGCCATGGCCAAGGAGAATTCTATCCACGATATACCCCTGAATACTTATAATATGCTGCGCAGCTTCCTTCAGTGCTAACCATACATGCACCTACAGGCCTTTCGGGAGTGCAGGTCCTTCCAAAGAGGGGGCAATCTGTCGGTATCTTGACTCCCCTTAGGACAGAGCCACAGATGCAGGATTTTGGTTCCTTAGAATCTGGAATATCAATATGGAATAACTTTTCGGCATCCCAGCGTCCGAACTTATCCCTCAATCTCAGTCCGCTCCGGGGAATCATCCCTATTCCCCTCCAGTTCGCATTGCATGGCTCAAAGTATTCATTCATGAGAGACGTAGCCTTTTGATTGCCTTCCTCTCTTACAACCCTCTTATATTGAATCTCGACATCTGCCCTGCCAGATGAAATCTGTTCAAGGAGCATCATAATAGCCTGAAGTATGTCCTCTGCATCAAAACCTGTTATGACCGAGGGCACTCTATAATCAGATGCTATAAATTCATAGGGTCTACTCCCTATAATTGTACTCACATGTCCGGGGAGAATAAAACCTTCTACCCTGACATCATCAGAATCAAGGAGGGCCTTCATGGCTGGAGGAATTGTCTTATGCGCGGAGTATATATAAAAATTATCAACCCCTATCCTTTCTGCCTCAAAGAGGGTTCCAGCAACAGAGGGCGATGTTGTTTCAAAACCTGTTGCAAAGAATACAATATTCCTCTCTTTATTTTCTGATGCAAGTTTTAATGCATCCATTGAGGAATAGACAACCCTTATATCAGCACCCTCTGCCTGTGCATGATAAAGAGATTGCTTACTTCCAGGCACCCTCATCATATCTCCGAAGGTAGCGAGGATAAAGTCATTCATCTTCGAAATAGCAATAGCAGTATCCACATCTTTTATCGGGGTAACACACACAGGGCAGCCTGGGCCACTCAGGAAGATAATGCCTTCAGGGAGAATCTCCCTTATGCCATGTCTGAATATTGCTACAGTATGCGTCCCGCATACCTCCATGAGCCTTACCGGTCTGCCGATTGAATCCATTAAATCCCTTATCCTTTTAATTATGTTTTTCATAACTTTTAACTTTTAATTTTTGACTTCATCTTCCTGCCTTTATCCTTTCCCTGATTATATATGCCTGGCCGAGGGATATCCCGGCATCATTACATGCAACCTTTTCGTTGACATAGACTTCCATTCCTATGGATTTAAGCCTTGCGATGGTCCTTTCGAGGAGATAAATGTTCTGAAATACCCCCCCGCTCAGAACAACTTCTTTTATCATATAAAGGGAAGAGAGCTTCTGCGCAATTCTAAAAATAGCAGTGGCTACGGTGTTATGGAAAAGAGATGCAATAACACCTTCATCCTCTCCTTTTATTGAATCCTCTATAATCCTCAGAAAAGTCTGGGAGAAATCAATCTCTATGGCCTCTCTGAATTTTATATCTACAGGATAGTCATCAACTACATCAGGTCTCGTTATGGCTTCAAGTGCAATAGCTGCCTCTCCTTCAAAGGTATTTTTGTCACATATCCCGAGTATGGCTGAGACCACATCGAAGAGTCTCCCGGCTCCTGATGAAAGGGGCGAAAATTGTTTTTTATCGATAATCCTCGATATGTTTTCCGTCGTCTCATGACCATACTTATCAAGAAAGCCTATGGACTCAAGATAATCCATCGCCTTATCTTGAGCCATGTTCCAAATATAGCTCACAGCTGTCCTCCACGGTTCCTTAATTGCCACTTCACCCCCTGGAAGGGGAATATATCTGAAATGACCTACCCTTTCGAACCCCTCTATATTGGCAATTAAAATTTCTCCACCCCAGAGATTTCCATCAGTGCCATAACCGGTTCCATCAAAGGAGAAACCTATAACCCTCCTCTTTATCCCCTTTTCAGCCATCACAGAAGCAATATGGGCATAGTGGTGCTGTATACCTATCTTTTCAATATCTTCCTGCCGCAATGCCCATTGTGTTGATAGATACCCGGGATGGAGGTCATAGGCAAGGGCCACAGGCTCTACCCTGTAAACATCTTTAAGGTTTTCTAAGCTCTCCTCAAAAAACCTCAATGTCTCGTAGTTTTCCATATCACCTATATGCTGACTCGGTATCGCAAAACCTCCCTTTGTGAGGGTGAAGGTGTTCTTAATATCAGCTCCACATCCGAGAACCTCAGGGCCCTCCTCGTGAAAGGGAATGGGGTCAGGGACATATCCGCGAGAACGTCTTATAAAAAAAGTCGGGAGTCGGGAGTCGGGAGTCAAGGATCCTAATTTTTGATTTTTAATTTTTAATTCTTGACTGATGACTCTTACTACTGAATCATCAACCCGCATAAAAATATCTCTATTATGAATAAGAAAGGCATCAGCAATGTCTGAAAGCGTAGAGAAAGCCTCATTATTGTCTATGACGATAGGCTCTTCCGAGAGGTTGCCACTCGTCATGATAAGGGCATCGAAGTTAGTCGTTAGTCGATAGTCGATAGTCGATAGTCCTGAAGCTGTAGCCGCAGGCTTCAGCCTGCGAAATTTTTCATTTAAGGGATAAAAAAATAATAGATAATGCAACGGGGTATACGGAAGCATGAAGCCGAGGCAGGGGTTATTCGGTGCAATTGCATCGGGAAGAGAGTTTTGCCTCTTTTTAAGTAGCACAATCGGTCTTTTGTTAGAAATTAAAAGCTCCTCCTCTTCTTTAGATACGTCGCAGAATTTTTTAATCGTTCCAACATCAGGCGCCATCAGGGCAAAGGGTTTGTTACTCTTTCTCTTCCTTAATCTCAACGTCTTTACTGCCTCATCGTTAGTTGCATCGCAGCCTAAATGAAACCCTCCAAGCCCCTTAATAGCAACAACTTTTCCTTCTTTCATGAGTTTTATTGTCGCCTCTATAGGATTTCCTTTTTCATAGACTTTTAGCTCTTCACCTAATAATCCCCTCATTCCCTCTTTATCCCTCTTAGTCCCCCCTTGGTAAGGGGGGAAATAGGGGGGTGAGGGGGGATTACTTTCATTCTTTACTATTAATTCAACATGTGGACCGCATGCTGCACATGCATTCGGCTGGGCATGGAACCTCCTGTCTTCTGGATTATGGTATTCTTCCTCGCATTTAGGGCACATCTGAAAAACAGACATGGTAGTGCTCGGTCTATCATAAGGAACAGATTTTGTTATTGTATATCTTGGACCGCAGTTCGTGCAGTTTATGAATGGATAGAGGTAACGTCTGTCATTCTTATCCAGCAGCTCCCTCAAGCAGTCTTCGCATAACGAGACATCTGGAGAAATGAGGGTGAAACTCCCTTCGTCCTTACTCCTGACTATCTGAAAATCCTGATAACCATGATAGGGCATGGGAATTATATCAATTTCCATTATCTGTGAAAGAGGCGGGGCCTCTCTGGTAAGCCTCTCGATAAAGGTGGAGCTATTGTTACCTTCTATCTCGATAGTAACACCCCTGGATGAGTTCATCACGAGGCCCTTGAGATTCAAAGTTTTGGCAAGGCTATAAACAAAGGGCCTGAAGCCAACTCCCTGGACAATTCCCCTGACTAATATCTTCACCCTGGGTTTCATTAACCATTAATCAGTTTTGCGAGATCCCATGCTCAAAGGTTTAATTGCAAGTTAAAATTATCAATTAACAATTATTAATTTTACTGTTTTTCACAATACGGTTAAGGTTACGATGCCGGTATCGTTATTCGGTTACGTCTTTCGGCCTCGAACTCAATAGTATAGAAAAACGAATGACATTGGCCGTTGGACGGCACGGGCTTCTTAACCTTAAACCTCTTTACCCTATAATACGGTTAATTTTACATTGATAATTGCTAATTTTCACCTTATGAGTGACTGTAACCATTCTGCCCATTCGCCTATACCTTCTCCTGTCTTGCATGAAACCTCAAATATCTTCAAAGTTGGGTTAAGGGATAACGAATTCTTCCTTATCTTTCCTGTATCTGCATTTGTATAAGGCAGGAGGTCAATCTTATTCAAGATCAATGCTGAAGATTCCTGGAACATCAACGGATATTTGAGGGGCTTATCGTCCCCTTCTGTTACACTAAGGACCATAACCTTCATGTCCTCACCAACCTTGAACTCAGCAGGACAGACGAGATTTCCAACATTCTCTATGATAAGGAGATCAAGGTCTTTAAGGGATAAACCAACAATTGCCTCGTTAATCATATTAGCATCGAGGTGGCATGCACCACCTGTATTTATCTGAATGACGGGGATGCCGAGGCCTCCTATCCTTTGTGCATCCTCTGTACCAGCAATATCACCCTCTATAACGCCTACTCTCAGTTTACCCTGATACTCTTTAATCGTCCTCTCTATTAAGGAGGTCTTGCCTGCTCCGGGGGCGCTCATGAGGTTGATAACATAAACACCTGCCTCATTAAAAAACTTCTTGTTTTCGGCAGCAATTCTCTCATTCGCCTCCATGATTCGTGTTACAACCTTAATCTTCATCCCGTTAAACCTCCTCTCATATCAGAATACTTCCATCTCATAAATATCTAATTCCCGTCCTGTCTCTACTCGGAATGAGGTATCTCCACACCTCGGACAAAATAAAATATATGCCTCTTCCACACTGAAATTATTGCTGCAACTGTTACAGAAACCGCTGATGGGTATTTCCTCTATAGTCAGGCATGCCTTCTCTGCAATAGTGCCAATCTTAACTGCATCGAAGGCAAAAAGGAGTGCATCAGGCATAACACCGGAAGACTTACCTATCTTCACCCTTATCGACTCTATACCTTTATACCCTTCCCTCTTACAGTATCCTGTTGCAATCTCGAGCAGGCTGAGGGCAATCGATACCTCATGCATTTATTCCTTAGACAGCCTCTCTTTCTCTTTCTCGTAAGCCTCCTTGCCTGCCTCAACAGCCTTTGCTATAACGGATTTTTTCTCCTCGAAAAGCTCCTTGCCTTTTTCCACAGTAGATGTGACCTTTCCCTTTACATCCTCGGCATAATCCTTTGCCTTGCCCTTCACATCCTCAGCAAGTTCTTTTACCCTCTGTCTTGTCTCGCGGCCTGACTGTGGTGCCAAAAGCAATGCAAGGGCTGCACCTACAATACCTCCGAGCAGGAAGGAAAGAAACATACTGCCTGCACTATACCCGCCTTCCTCTCTCATTGTCTACCTCCTTTCTTAAAGAGATTATTTTAAAAGATTATTCAATAAAACTCCAAGGGCTGTCCTTATTCCAACCCTAAGGCCTGAAGCCTTTATTAGGGCAGAGGATGTCACATCCTCTAACAGGCTACTAACATGCCTTATATTCTCACCCACATCTTTTACGGCGCCAGAGAATGTCTTGACATTAACCGCAACTTCTTCAATGTCGTCCGATACATTCCTGAGACTCTTCAGTGTCTGCTGTAGTTCTTCCAGTGTTGTTTTAGTAGATTCCAGTGATGTTTTAGCTGATTCCCCTGTTGTCTTCAAAAACTCCCTCAGAGATCGGGCCGTCTTCCTCAATTCTATGAGCAGCGGAATGAGAAAACCGGCCGTCACAAGAACGGCAACTACTATTAATCCTATCCATACCTGATTCATGGTAGTCATTATATCAAAAAAAGTAAGCAGTGGGAAGTAAAAAAATTATGGTATCCTATTATTCATGGGTGACGAACTTTATATAAAGCGTGCCCTTAGGCTTGCAGCAAAGGCACGCTGTATGACAAGCCCGAACCCCATGGTTGGGGCTATAATTGTCAAGAATGGGAGAACAATTTCTGAGGATTTTCATAGAAGGCCTGGGACTCCCCATGCTGAGGCTCTCGCTATAGAAAAGGCCGGAGAAAATGCCAGGGGTTCCACCCTTTATATAAATCTCGAGCCATGCTGCCATACAGAGAAAAGAACCCCTCCCTGCACAGAGGCTATCATTAGTGCGGGTATAAAAGAAGTGGTTATTGCTATGACAGACCCAAATCCAAAGGTCTCGGGCAGAGGAATCTCAGAGCTTCAGAAGGCTGGTATAAAAGTCAGATCAGGTATTCTCGAGAACAAAGCAGAGAGACTTAATGAGGCATATATAAAGTACATGACTACAGGAAAACCCTTTGTGATACTAAAGATTGCCATGACCCTCGATGGGAAGATTGCTACCCCTGAAGGGCAGTCTAAATGGATAACATCCGAAAAGGCAAGAAAGATGGTTCACCGTCTGAGAGGCAGCGTTGACGCAATCATAACAGCTATAGGAACAGTTAAAGCAGATGACCCTGAGCTTACGGTAAGGATAAAAGATGGTAAGAATCCCCGAAGGATCGTTATTGACCCTGACCTTGAAATATCTTTGAATGCAAAGGTTCTTAAGGTACCACCCCCGACAATTATAATAGCGAAAAAGTCAGCAGTCGAAGAAAAGAAAAAAACATTGTTCAATAAGGGTGTTCAAATCATCGAGTATAAGGGAGAAAAACTAAATCTCCACTGGCTCATGAGAAGGCTTGGGGGAAGAGAAATCACATCGGTTCTGATAGAGGCAGGCTCCTCGATGAATGCCCATGCCCTCGAAGAAGGAATTGTCGACAAGGTGATATTTTTCATTGCACCGAAGATCATCGGAGGGAGAGAGTCATTCCCTGCTGTAGGTGGGAAGTCCTTCAGGAGGCTTGAAGAGGCATACCGTTTAAAGGATGTGAAGGTAAGAAGGGTAGGGGAAGATATCTTGATTGAAGGATATATAGATAAGAATAACCAATAACCAAGCACCAAATTCCAAATAAATTACAATGACCAAATTCCAATAACCAAACAAAAAATCTCTGTAGCCGCAGGCTTCAATCTGCGTTAAAGGAAATAGCCAAAGCCATTAAAAGGGCCATAAAAGAGAGATTCGGCATCTCACTATCCTGGAGACCATCAGGGGTTAAAAGTGTAAATGTAAAATGAGGTACAGGTTGGTATTTCCACTGAGAGTTTCATGACAATTTCTGTTGATGTTCAGACAAAGGTTTATGGTTCAGAAAAAGAAGCACAGATTCTGAAGAACATTTTAATTTCTAAATTAAAGAGGGAAAATTGGAAGGTGGTTGAAAGAGGAGGTCTTAATCTTTTAATAGTCATTACCCATTTAAAACGGGTGGGGGGATTAAAAAGGTTTGTGATGGGATTTTTAGTAGGGCGTGCCTCTGTCAAGGCAGAAGTAACCCTTAAGGATATAAACGATAATTTGATAACTCAATTTTCTGTGAGCGGGGAATCTGCACCCTTTGAAATAATTCCTTTGATCACCATACCTTTCACTACCACAAGGCAAGCACTTAAAAAAGCGGCAAAACAGATATTAAATTCTCTAAGAGATGAAACACAGGGCAAAGGGCTCAAAGATTTGGCATTACAAAGTTTAAAAAACATTAAGAGTGAAACACAACATTATACTTTTAGAAAATAACTGGTAGTTGACGCCTTGCAGTGGACATAAAGCCAAAGAGTTCCCCAGGATCAAGGTCACATCCAATAACGGGAAGTTTTGGTGGTTCTTCTGGATTCATGAAATACTCTTTCCAGTTACCTATTATTTCCTTACCCATAGCCAATCCCATTTGATAAAGCACTGAGCCAGGAAATGGCTTGGGAATTCCAAACCAATAGGAGTCTAAATTGAGCTCCCTGGCAAATTCTAAGGTTCTTTTACAGGAGTTGGCATCTTCGCCGGGATAGCCAAATAAAAAGGCAGCGAAGGTTTCCATGCCATATTTTTTAATCTGTTCACATGCCTCCCGTAGCTGAGAAGTAGTAAAGGGTTTATTTGCTCTCTTGAGAATAGCATCATCCCCTGAGTCAGCGGTCCAGAATCTTACCATCCCACAGCCATGCCTGGCTATCAATTCAATCTTCTTATTATTTAGAAGATTAGGTATAGAAGTAATTTCCCATTTCATTTTCCCCTCGAGTTTTTCCCTTTTGAATGCCTGACAAAAATCTTCGAGCCATTGCCCATCTTGCGTTAACATACAGTCTACAAAATGAACATGGTCATAACCTATCTGTGAAAGATATTTGAGTTCCTGGATTACACTTTTAACTGTCCTTCTTCTTACACCTGAACCAAAAACTTTAAAGCACGAACAGCTTATGCATTTATATGGACAGCCCCTTACTACATTAATATGTATAGGGATATTCTCCTGGCTAACTCTACCTTTCATCTCACGGATAGGGAAAGGAAGTGCGTTTAAATCCTGGTACCTTTGTGGAGGAGAAGATATAATCTGACCACCCTTTCTAAAGAATAAACCATTGACCGATTCCAAATCGAATCCCATTTCCAGTGCCTGTATAAAATTAAGGACCACCTCCTCCCCCTCACCAGCTACAGTCAAATCTAAATCAGGACATTCCTCAAGTGTTAGGCCTGGCAATGCAGAGGTGTGAACACCCCCGCAAATGGTAGTACAGGAAGGTCTCTCCTTCTTAATTATCCTGGCTAAACGATATATTTCAGGCATCAAAAATGTCATAGAGGTAAATCCAATAATCTCATATCCCCCTTCATTGATATATGCCAGAAGTCTGTCATCAGGCATACCCGCAGTATTCAATATGCCTGCCATATGCCCTGATGCCCTAAACCTTGCTGCTATATAACCTATTCCCAGAGGCGGCGAATTCAGACTTATTTGAGAAATTACTAATAATACTCTCATAAAAAATTATAAATCATCAGCTGCAAAATATCTTTCATTGATATTTCTGTTAAATAAGAGATGTCTTGATCTTTTACCCCGTTAGAAGGCCCCGTCCGTGAGGGCAGAGATGATATAAATGAATTTTAAAATCCTCTTAGAAAAGGGGGGTGTTTAAAACTCCGTCCTTTCTAACGGGGTTTACTTTTACATGCCGGGCAGAATTCGTAGCCTTTTCTGTCTGTATCCGCTAAGGTGTTTGAAAAAAACATTACACATCGAGGGTTGTTGCAATGACCTAATCCATAGGTATGACCTAATTCATGAACAGCTTCAGTTAAGGCTCTCTTATTAAAAAGCTCTTTGTCTTCTGGTAAGCTATAAAATCCTTGCCTTAGACGGGTTAGGGAAATTACAGCCACTTTTTCGCTAGCCTCTCCAAAGACAAAATTTAACCGAGGCACATATAAATCGTGATCAACTACTCCCAAAACCTTTTCGTATGCGTTGTATCCTTTTTGCTTTATAAGGGTATTTAATATGGCCGTGGATAAATACTGATTTCTTTTCTTATCAAAGGCGTAATCAGGCTCCGGCATTGCTTTGCCAATAAATACCTTCTTGTTAAATATCTTTCCTAAATGATTCTTAAGTCTCTCGATAGCCTCTTTGTTTACTTCTCCAACAGGCACCAAAACAATGCCTGCGCCCTGATTCCTTTCCTTTGCAAATGAATCAACGTTTAAAAAGATTCTCGGTAAGTGGAATAAACCCGAGCAAGAAGCGATTATAAAGCCTAATTTCATTATATCAATCACGCGCACTGAGTTTAACAATGTTCCGGGTGAATCTATCTTAATGCATCTTTAAATGCCTTACCAGCTGTAAACTTAGGAACCTTTGCGGCAGGTATTTTTAGTTCTTCGCCTGTTCTGGGATTACGGCCTTTTCTTGATTTCCTTTTAACAACTAAGAAAGTCCCGAAACCTACAAGGGTAACCTTTTGCCCTTTCTTTAAGGCTCCCTTTATGGAGTTTAAAGTAGAATCTAATGCCTTTGCGGCATCTGCCTTACTTAATTTTGCTCCTGAGGCAATTTTGTCAATGAGTTCCACCTTTGTCATTTCCCCCTCCTTAATATTATCAAATTTAAAACCGGTTAACAGTATCAAGAAAAAATCCCTACTGTCAAGGTTACTTCAAAATCTATATTTAACCCCTCGGTTTTGCGAGTATCTCGAGGACTCTCAGATCAAGGAATCTCTTTGAGGCAGTGGATCTAATTACCATCACGGTATCTGCGCCCTTTGCGGTACCGGCAACTGCAAGTACTTCCTCTCCTTCTGGAATCAATCCTGCATCAGAAGCCATCATCACAATCTCGCAGCATACCTTTGGACCTTCGCCAAACCTCCTGAGGGATTGAGCAATAATGAGTGTCGGGTAGGAACCGCCAAACTTTGAGGCAAGGGATGTCTCGATAGAATGAGTTAACATAGAACCTGTGAATACCTTTGCACCCTTTGCTTCTATCTTCTTTCTTATCTCCTCTGGCATCTCCTGTGTATTCGGCTCCTTAAAGCCAGCTGAATGAGTTACGACGACAAGATTAATATCAGAACCCTCCAATGCCTCTGAGAAAAGAAGACCCGTATCTCCGCTTGTTGAGGCAACAACTACATGCTTATACCTTCCCCCTTTGAGTGCATTTTTAACAACCTCAAGGCAGGCAGCCGTATTCTCACTGCCGGGCTTTTCGAAATAAATAACCCTTCTTTCTATAGTATTCTTAGGTAATGAAACCATGCCCAGACCTCATTATGGCTAAAATTTATTCCAATTATTTTCCTATCCCAGAAACCTTCTCATATGCGCTGTCTCTATTATAAGGCTTTGAAGATTCTCTGTCCTCTTTTCTTTTAAAGATTGAATGACTTCGTCTGTTACTGCCTTATGTGGCATGTCTGATTCATAGAAGAATAATTCTTTTGACCTTGTAGCAGCATCTCTGACCTTTACCCTTATATCTTTTGGGACAATACTGAAGACATTTTCATTGAGGTAACGCAGGGCTTCTCTCATTGCATCCCCAAGATTCACAAAGACCTCCTTCAAAAAGGCCAGATCGTCAGAATCGAGAATATTAAAAGCAAGGATCTCTGGCGGAAGCCCAATCGAGTAACAGGATGCACAAAAACTTATCACCCTCGGGAGGGTCACTTTTCCAACACTTCTTGCATAACCAAAAAGTCCTATATGGAGTTTCCTCATCCTTCTTCTAGGCACATATTCAGCAACAAAGTTTATGAGAGGTGCAAGGGACTCAACCTGTCTTGCATATTCAGCAGAAATCTTCTGGATAATATTTATGCATCTTTCTTCATCCACATCCCAGCCCCGGCGTCTCGGTATCTGCTTGAGCCTCTGGATAGAAGATATTACATCACTGGCAGGATTGTCGTACTTGTAAGCCGATTGTGCTGTAAATGTCTGGGCATCAGGAAATTCGAAGCAGAGTTTCTCAGCGGTTGCTGGTTTAAAATTACCCCTGAAAGGGGCTGAGCCAACGCCTATGATAGGGAATATCTCTTTTCCAATCTTCTCTGAGAGCCTCCTTAACCTCTGGAGCGCTATTTTGTTTAATAGCATAGCACTTATCATCCCATAGTTCATTGCAGGATCGGAATAGGCAAGGAAAACCCTCTGACGGGGAATATCTTTATCTTTTAAATATTCTCTTAAAATGTTATGGGACTCAAGCAGGTGCTCTTTATCCTCGAACAGGGGAATGACGTTAATCCTTTCCGGTCTAAATTTACCTATCCACTCCGCAATGGTAATATCGCCCCGGTAAAATCTCTGGTTCTCTTTGCCTGCAACAAAATCCTTGTAGTAGTAGTAAATCCTATTCAGACATTTTGCCGATGTGGTCATTGGAAGAATGACCTCAAATATCGGGGGTTTGGCAGATTTATAGAAGACTTTTGCAGTATCAAAGGAACGGGGTATGCTCTCAAGAGTCTCAAGAAGAACCTTTGCTTCTTCCTTTTCTACTGTCGGGTTAGGGGTTCTTAGGGTAATGAATACATCTTTTCCAATGACATTCTCTGCAAAAAAATGCTCATACTTGGTAAGGAGCTTTCTTATGACAAAGACATCGACCTCTTTGCCTTCACAATCCCACATCTGCTCGTCACACCCGAGATGCGAAAAGGCATAGTAAGCCTCCAGTATTTCGTCATCACCTGACATATCTGGATGTTCAGCAAAAAAGGGTATCCTGACATTGTCAGGATGCTGTGTTGACATAACTCTCGGAATCTTCATTGATAATTAAAAAATCCATAAACTTAATGTATGAAACCCCCGGTGTCTTCACATAAATAATTAAAAGCTACCACAGTATGGTATCAAACCTTAGAAAAGGATCAATTTTCTTTCTCTGGCAAAATTCTTGATTACTATTGAGGCTTGATGGAGCCTCTGAAGCCTCATATTTCTCCTCCTGATTGCCTGAGAATCACTGTAAGGAAACTTCCCGGCCCTGATCTCTGACTGGGCCTTCATTATCTCATGATAGAGTTCCTTGAGGGAATCATCATCGAGGGGCTTCAAGAATATGGGATTAACAACCAGATACCCCTCTGATATATCATAGGTAATTGCCCTGAGACTCTTTCCCCTCGTAGAAGGCACTAAGTAGCCTCTCTTCTTATAAAAATTCTCGAGATGAGTATGCCTACCTCATAAAGAACTATTATAGGTACAGCCATCAGGATCTGGTTGAATGCATCAGGTGTTGGGGTAAGAATAGCAGCCACAACAAAAGCTAATATAATAGCGTATTTTCTGTTTTTCGCCAATGTCTTCGGAGTTACAATACCCATACGTGCGGAAAAGATTATAGCGATAGGTAGTTCAAAGATTGCCCCAAAGGCCAGTATAAACTTAAGACAAAAGTCAACATATTTGCCTATAGAAAGCATCGGAGTCATAGATTCTGTCTTATAGGTAAGGAGGAAACCCATTGCGAGGGGGAGCACCAAAAAAAAACAGTATGCGGCACCGATCAAAAAGAAGGTTGTTGCGATTATGACAAAGGGAATCACATATTTTTTCTCTTTATGTAACAGGCCGGGTGATACAAATTTCCAGAGCTGTAAAAAAATTACAGGCAGGGATATAATCAGACCTGTAATCATGGAAATCTTAAGGTGCATCCAGAAGGCCTCGGCAGGGGCAAGAAATACAAGAGGTGGAATCTTTACTTTTTTCTCTACCATCACGGCAAAAGGCGACGAGGTACTGAATGAAATATCATATTTCAATGGAATGGTCAGAAATCTAAACAGTTCCTCGGAATAGATAAAGGCTGCAACAAATCCTATTAAAAGTGCGATAAGAGATATAATAATCCTTTTTCTCAAATCTGAAAGATGCTCTGTTAAGGGCATCTTAATGTCTCTCATCTAAGCCTCTTCCCTTTCTTCTTCCTTTTCCTCTACCTTCTTATCTGCGTTCATCACCCTAAACTCAGTCTCTACCTGCTCCTTTACATCCTGTAGTGACCTTTTAAATTCAGCGAGCTCTTTGCCAAGTGGCCCTTTCTCTCCACCCTCTACTGCCTCTTTAATATTAGAGGTGGTCTCCTTAAACTCAGTCTCTACCTGCTCCTTTACATCCTGTAGTGACCTTTTTAGTTCAGCAAGGCCTTTGCCAAGTGCCCTGCCTAATTCAGGAACCCTCTTTGGCCCGAAGACAAGGAGGACAACAATAAATATCACTATCAGCTCCTGCAAACCAATATCAAACACTGCCTAAACTATTCCTCCTCATATACCTTTTTAATAGCCTTCTTTTCAGATGGTAACAAAAATGTCACCGAGAATATTATCCTGTACTCAGGGCCTCTATTTTTAAGATCAAACCCCGCGCCTAAAGTCGTATATATCAGGTCTGTAGTCTTTATCCTGTAACCGACCCTTCCCTCTAAGGAGTCAAATTCCTTAGAGTCATGACTTTTCTTGGAGTATAATTCAGCAAGGATCTTAACATTATGAGCTGCGGCGAAGTCCAGACCTGCTCCCAAAATTATCTCCTCATCGAGACTCCCCTTACCAGGCCTTTCGTAAAAAAAATTTGCATGCCCCTTAACTGGGCCCATCCTTTTGCTTACAATGAGGCCGCCCCCGAAACGCCCATCTGTGCTGAACTCATCCCGTCCCGATGGTATAGAGGCATTCAGAATATATGCTATGGATAGCCCATACTTGCCCTCATCGAAAAACCTGTGCTTTAACCCGAGGGCAATATCCTCGAACCCATCCACCAAGTCAGCCCATTTATGTATATAAGGGATAGTCATGTTGAACTCAACAGCATCTGTAATGCCATATGCTGTCTTGAAAAAAAACCTGTAAAAATCTGGCTCTATCAATATTTCGGCATCCGTAGAAAAAGCGACCTTACCTTTTGAGAGACTCTCGGCACTGAAGGTCGAAAAAACCCCATAGGGAGGAGTAGGCTGTAGACCGGTTATATCAAAACCATAGGAATCTTTATGCAGGGAAAGAATCATTAAAATAACAGGAAGCAGAAGGTACTTTCTCATTTTTTCAAAAATAACAGAAAAGCCCAGGACTGTCAATGAACTAAATAGAGCTCTGTTTCAGAAGCTCCTGAGCCTGCGCCAGATTCAACCTGTCGCCGATTTTATCAAAGATCGTCTCAGCGCGTTTCAGAAAGAGGGGATCTCCTGTCCGTTTGCCCATTTCCAGATATGTCATACCCAGGTCACAACAGGCCCCCAGCTTTTCTGCTGCTAACAGGCTTCGTTGCCACCACTTTTTGGCAGCAGCAGGCCTGCCATTGGCCCACTCATAGGTGCCTCGCACACGAAAGGCATGCGGTAACCCACCGCGACAGATCTTGGCTTCTTTCAGGGCTGTCTGGCATGCCAGCTTTGTTTTTTTAGCATCTCGGTCCTTTCAAGTCCTTCCGACCTCTCTGCTGAGGCGAGATAGACCTCGGCTAAAACATTGCGAAGTCTGGTGATAGGCGGACCCTTTAATCCCTGCTCTGCAGCGAGTTGTTCGCTCTTCTCCAGCGCGCCACGGGCTTGTTTCAGCCTTCCTTGATGTAAATAGCACAGTCCGATGTCACGGCTCGCATCTACCATCCCCTGGTAATCTGGAACGGTCATATGCAATTCAATTGCCTTCTGCAGGTGTGCTTCAGCCTCTTTCAATGCTCCGGTACACAACAGGTTGAGCCCTTGTCCCCACAATCTCCATCCCCAGATCTGGTGATCAGCCCCTTCCTGACCTACCTGAGCGATATTCTGGAATGTCTCAAAACTCTGAGTAAGGTTTCCTCTGAAATGGTATAATTCGGCACGTATTGAGTTTGCCGCTCCCCATCCACGCAAATTGCCTGCTGTCCAGAACGCCTCTGCTGCCTTCTGACAATCTTCAATAGCTGCCTCCCACTTACCCAGAATGTCTTCATGTATTGCCTGACCGAGATAGGAGAGACCTACTGCTACAGGGTTCTTGATCTGCTCTGCCAGTGTCACTGCACGCCGATGGTATCTCTCAGCGA
The DNA here is from genome assembly GCA_040753955.1 of Nitrospirota bacterium. GTDB lineage: Bacteria > Nitrospirota > Thermodesulfovibrionia > Thermodesulfovibrionales > SM23-35 > JASEEX01. The sequence goes on from JBFMDQ010000003.1 coordinate 72,779, forward strand.
GCCAGAATATATGTATGTGGTCGAAAATCAACCCTACACCCATATATCCCTGAACAATACCCAGTGAAAAGCCACTCCGTTCCGAGAAGTTCAGTAACGTGAGTGCATCAAGTAAAAGTCGTTCCCGGTCAATAAAATAGTTGATCCAGCCTGTCACCTCATAGATGCGTGACCGTTCTTCTACTATAGGGCCATTTCGGTCAAGTCTGTGACGAAGAGACAAGCCTGGCAGCAAAAGGTGGCCTAACTGCCTTAAAAGTTGTTTGGCGATAGCCATGCGAATACCCCAGCGTGAGGTGGGATATGGGCTTCCTATGTAGGTTAATGCTCGCTGCATGTACTCCGCGGCTTGATGGTGTTCTCCCCGTCTGAAAAAGGCCTCACCCATTTTGCGCTCGAGTATTGCCCGCTGAAATGGATCCCACTGGTCACCGAACGCGCGTGCATGGGCAGCTATTGCTTGCTGGTAATGAGAAAGGGCTTCAGCGTCTGCAGCTACCTTAACTGCACGGTCACCAATCTTAAACAGATAGTCCTGGGCCTTCTCCCAATCCTCTGCCTGTGCGAAGTGATAAGCCAGAAGACCGTAGAACTCTTCCAGGCGTCCTGCAAACAATGTCTCGAGGCATTCTCCCACCCGATGGTGCAGTTCCCGTCGTCGTTGCAAAAGAATGCTTTCATAGGTAACTTCCTGGGTCAGCGCATGCTTAAAGGTATACTCAAGTTCTGGAAAGAGGCTCTTTTCATGGATGAGTTCTAATTGTTGTAATTTCTCCAGGTGCTTATCTAATCCTTGTTCTTCTTTGCAGACGGCCCGCAGTACTCGATAGAAAAAGCTACGCCCGATGACCGAGGCAATCTTGAGCACCTCCTTAGTTTCTTCATCAAGGCGATCAATACGAGCTATGATTACCCCTCGGAGGGTATGAGGTATGGTAATATGTTCAATCGATTTAGTGACTTGCCAGCGACCCGTCGACACATTCTGTATAACGGCTCCGACATCGATAAGTGAGCGGACCACCTCTTCTACAAAGAAAGGATTTCCTTCGGCTTTTTGCAGGATTAACTTGGCTAATCGTGAAGTTGTATCTTTAATCTCTAACAGGTTATACAGAAGTCGGGTGCTATCGACTGGTGAAAGGGAAGTAATGACAATCTCAGTGTAGCGGTCAGGATAGTCCCTTGCAGCTATCTCCCACAGGTGCGCTGCAGGGCTCTGAGGGTCTGGTCGGCTGATGCCACAGATCATAAGTGGGACTTCTCTGACAAGAGGGAAGGGGTGCTCCAATAGCTCCATTGAAGACTGGTCGACCCATTGCAGATCCTCAAAGACAAGAATCAACGGATACTTTAGGGAGAGTCGCTCGAAAAAGCGTCGTGTTGCTCGAAAGATATGTCTGCCCATTGCCTCCCCATCCAGGTACTTGACGCGTTCTTCTAATCCACCCCTCACTTCCAAACCCAATAAACTTGCGAGATAGGGGAGAATCTCTGCCACCTGGTCGGGAAACAAGGCTGTGACTTCCTTTTCAAGTTTTTCCCAGGCCTCTATTTCGTCATCTTCCTCAGTGATTCCTGCATAAGCCTTGAGGATCTGCTGGAAAGGCCAATAGCTGATTGTCTTGCTATAAGAAAGGGCCCTGCCTTCCAGCCAGAGCAGTTTCCATCCTTCCACTTGTTTTCTCACTTCTGCCACGAGTCGTGACTTGCCAAGGCCTGCATCTCCAACAACTGACACGATGCTTCCCTGGCCTGCCAATAGACGTCCGATGTTCCCAATGAAAGTGGCAAATTCAATATTACGCCCTACCATTGGTGAGACTATACCCCGGACTGAACTTCCATACAAGGAATATGGCAGCTCCAGAACACCCAGTACCCTGTACGCTGGAACAGGCTTTGACTTTCCCTTTACCCGAATCGGCCCAAGTTCTTGAAAATCAAAGATACCCCTGGTCAAACGATAGGTAGTAGGTCCCACCAGGATCTGCCCGGGTTTTGCAAGATCTTTCAGCCTGGAGGCTACATTAACGGTATCACCCATTACCGAGTAATCTTGCCGCTCGCTCGTGCCAAGGCCTCCCACAATGACCAGGCCTGTGTTGACGCCGAGGTGAAGGCTTAAACTCGTAGCATGCGCTGCATTAAAGGCCGCCATTGATTCTATCATCTCTAAGCCAGCTCGCAAGGCCCTTTCATGGTCATTCTCATGAGATAGGGGCACGCCAAAGACTGCCATAATCGCATCGCCAATGTACTTGTCGAGCATACCCCCATATTTTGTCACAACCGGTACTAACTGCTCGAAACAGGCATTTATTAAATCCCGTATCTGTTCAGGGTCCATTTCCTCAGATAGTGAGGTGAATCTGGTAATGTCGGCAAATATCACGGTTACGAACTTTCGTTCCCCTTGAAAGTTCTTGATAATTTCTCGGTCAAAAGGAGGCTGACCCTCTTGATAGGTGCTTAATTTAGACCCACACTCTAAGCAGAATTTTGCAAAAGACGTATTCTCATGTTGGCACTTAGGGCATTTCATAATCTTCTACCTCACGTCTTCACTACATTCCATATTCCATAATACTATAAGCATCACTCAGAGAATTGAATGTGTCAAGAGAATTCTCTCCCTCTTGCCTCACATATAAATCTATACGAAATGATTACTGGTTGCCTCATGAAAATTATATACGAAATCTTCTTTATCTTCATGGATATCTTTCTCTTTAGCCAAGGCAATTCGGAGGGTTGACAAAGAGTTGTTACTAAAAATATAATTTAAATCAACTTATTTATCTCGCCTGATAGCGAGGTTTACAGGAGGTTTTCATGGTAGAAGGTGTACGTGAGGTTACATCATCCACTTGGGATAGCGAGGTGATCAAGGCTCAAGGGCTCGTCATGGTCGATTTTTGGGCCGCATGGTGCGCCCCTTGTAGGATAGTATCACCTACAGTTGAAGAGTTAGCAAAAGAGTATATAGGGAAAGTGAAGTTTATGAAACTCAACACTGATGAAAATCCTGATATTGCCAGCAGATATAAAATTATGGGAATACCTACCCTTATGTTTTTCAAAGATGGTGGTACACTTGACTCTATAGTAGGTGCGGTCCCGAAACAGCAGCTAAAGGCAAAAATAGATTCCCTTCTCAACACCTCCGGAGTCTGACACAATCATTAGCGGAGGTCCGGCAAGACCCGCTAGGCTTTATTATTATCAGGAGGATTGAGCACTTTATGATAAATGTTTGAAACACTCAGCAATAAATTAGAATCCATATTTAGAAGATTAAAAGGGAAAGGTCTTTTAAAAGAAGAGGATGTTGAACTTGCACTTAAAGAGATAAGACTTGCCCTTCTGGAGGCTGATGTCAACTTCAAGGTTGTAAAGGACTTCGTTCAGAAGATTAAAGAAAAGGCTATTGGCAAGGAGGTTTTTGAGAGCCTCACACCCGGACAACAGGTTATAAAGATAGTGAATGAAGAACTCTGTGAGCTGCTTGGAAAGACAAATAGCAGGATTCAACTATCTCCCAATCCTCCAACTATAATAATGATGGTAGGTTTGCACGGCTCCGGGAAGACTACAACGGCTGCAAAATTAGCGAAGAACTTCAAGAAAGAAGGCAGGAGACCGATGCTTGTAGCAGCGGACCTTCAGAGACCTGCTGCAATAGACCAGCTTATTACACTCGGCTCGCAGATAAATGTGCCTGTATATTATTCGAAAGAGATCAAAGATCCCGTGACTCTGTGCGAGGGATCAGTAAAAGAAGCAAGGGTTGATGCAAGGGATATTGTTATTTTTGACACTGCGGGAAGACTGCACATTGATGACTCCCTAATGAGTGAGCTAAGAAGAATAAAAGAAAGTGTCTCGCCGAAAGAGGTTGTCCTTGTCGCAGATGCAATGACAGGGCAGGATGCGGTAAATATCGCAAAAAACTTTGATGAGCAGATAGGTATTGATGGGATAATACTTACCAAGATGGATGGTGATGCAAGGGGTGGAGCCGCACTCTCGATGAGGGCGACAATTGGGAAACCTATAAAATTTATCGGTATTGGAGAAAAAATCGACATGCTCGAGCCTTTTTATCCTGAAAGGATTGCCTCAAGGATACTCGGCATGGGCGATGTTTTAAGCTTGATAGAAAAGGCACAGAAATCTTTCGACCAGAAAGAGGCTGAGAAACTCCAGAAGGCGATAATGGATGAATCATTCACATTTGATGACCTGAAAGAGCAGCTAAAAAAGCTACGCAGCATGGGGCCATTGGAAAATATACTCAGCATGATGCCGGGCTTTAGTAAGATTAAAAATCTGGACGTTGATGAGAAGGAACTCGTAAAGATAGAGGCGATAATAAATTCCATGACCAGAAAGGAAAGGAGAAATCACAATATAGTTGATGGAAGCAGACGCAGAAGAATTGCCATGGGAAGCGGTACAACCGTCGCAGATGTCAACAGGGTTATAAAACAGTATATAGAAATAAAGAAAATGCTCAGGATGTTTAAAGGCAAGAAGGGTCTCAAATTGCCTAAATTCCTTCCTTTTTGAGTTTTTATCACCCTTGACACATCAACTCGTTAATTGCTAAATTATTAGCACTGAACCATCGAGAGTGCTAAAATTAAACACATCAAGATATGCTCAATGAAAGAAGTAAAAAGGTTCTCTGTGCAGTTGTCCAGAACTATATAGACTTCCCTGGTTCTGTGGGATCGAGGACTGTGGCGAAAAGGTATTCTTTCGGACTTTCTCCTGCTACCATAAGAAACATAATGGCTGATCTTGAGGAGATGGGCTTTCTCACACAGCCTCATACATCAGCGGGCAGGATACCAACAGACAGAGGCTATAGATTCTATGTGGATTCACTTGTGGCCGAAGGCGATTATTATTCAAACATAGAGATTCTGCAGGGACTTTACAATAGACTTGAGGCCTTAAGGAATAACATAGATGTGTTGCTTAGTGAGACAACAAAAACCCTCTCTATGCTGTCCCATTACATCGGGGTTGCGATGTCCCCAATGCCTGACATATCAACCCTGAAAAGGATTGAACTTCTTAAATACAAAGCTGATAAAGTAGCTGCAATACTATTCACAGATGAAGGACTGATTAAAAACAGGGTCGTATCTCTTGATTCTGAAGTCTCCCAGAAGGACCTCAACAGGATTGCAGGGTACCTTAACTCTGAATTCTCTGGACATACATTTGATGAGATCCGGCTGAAGGTTATAAAAGAGATGTCAAAAGAGAAGACCAGATGCAATAGCCTTATCTTAAGAGCAATGAGGATATGCCAGGAGGCACTTTTTTTTCTCCATAGCGACATCTTTGTATCAGGACTTTCAGAGGTACTCGAACTACCTGATTTCGCTGATCTCAAAAAAATAAGGGATTTGTCAAGAGCTATAGAGGACAAACATACTATAATCAAGCTGCTTGATAAGCTCTCGGAGTTTGACGGTGTTCAGATATTAATCGGCTCGGAAAATTTAATGGATGAGATGGAAAAATTCAGCGTAGTGGTCTCAACATGTAAGGAAGGTGATCGGCCAATCGGTGTTGTCGGGATAATCGGGCCTACAAGGATGAACTATGCAAAGGCGATTTACATAGTTGATAATACAGCAAAATTCATTACTAAAATGCTTGTAGAAAGGTAGGGAAACATTGCAAGGGCGTGAGATGAGCGAAAATCAACTAACCTCTAATAAAGAAGAAACTGAAGAGAAAGTTGTTGAAGAATTGCCTGTTGATGAAAAAGAACGACTAACTGCTGAACTTCAGGAGTTGAATGACAAATATCTAAGGCTTTATGCTGAATTTGAAAATTATAAGAAAAGGGTTAATAAGGATAGAGAAGAACTCGTAAAATATGGCAATGAAAGTCTCCTCTACGAGCTACTGCCTGTTATTGACAACCTTGAGATGGCGTTGAAACATGCTTCTAACAACGTTTCCGGAGGTCTTGTACAGGGAGTAGAGCTCACTTTGAAGGAGCTCCAGAGGACGATGGAAAAGTACGGTGTGACCCCTATAGAGGCGACGGGCAGACCTTTTGACCCTTTAGTACATCATGCTATGACACTTGTTGAGCGAGAAGATATTGAAGAAAAGATAGTCGTTGAGGAATTCAGGAAAGGATACATGTTCAGAGATAAGGTCTTGCGACCATCTCTCGTCGCAGTATCGAAAAAACCAGTGAACAGTGGCAGTGCCAGTGTCAGTAAAGAGACACTGACACTAAACACTGACACGAAATAAATATTATTGAGGAGGACTGATAAAAATGGGAAAGGCGATCGGAATTGACCTTGGAACTACGTTCTCTGTTGTGGCTGTCGTCCAAGCGGGTGAGCCAGTGGTAATTCCTAATCAGGAGGGAAGCAGGACAACACCATCTGTGGTGGCTTTCACCGAAAAGGGTGAAAGGCTTGCTGGTCAGATAGCAAAAAGGCAGGCGATAACAAACCCTGAAAACACTGTATTCTCTATAAAGAGGCTCATGGGAAGGAAATACAATTCTCCCGAGGTAGAACATGCAAGAAAGAGACTACCCTATAAGATTGTTGAGGCACCAAATGGCGATGCCCATGTGGAAATAAGAGGTAAACGTTATTCTCCACCGGAGATCTCGGCGATGATCCTTCAAAAGCTCAAACAGGCTGCTGAGGACTATCTTGGAGAACCAGTAACAGATGCGGTTGTTACAGTACCTGCCTATTTTGATGACAGCCAGAGACAGGCAACAAAAGATGCTGGAAGAATTGCAGGCCTGAATGTGCTGAGAATTATAAATGAACCAACAGCCGCCTCCCTTGCATATGGCATGGATAAAAAGAAGGAGGAAAGGATTGCAGTCTATGACCTGGGCGGTGGGACATTTGATATATCTATACTTGAAATTGGGGAAGGGGTTATAGAGGTTAGATCCACAAATGGCAATACCTATTTGGGCGGTGATGACATGGACCTCAGGATTATGGACTGGATGGTTGAAGAGTTCAAGAAAGATCAGGGTATAGATCTTAAAAAGGACAAAATGGCACTGCAGAGGCTGAAGGAAGCTGCCGAAAGGGCAAAGATAGAGCTTTCAACAGCGATGGAGACTGAGATAAACCTCCCGTTCGTAACTGCTGATGCAACGGGGCCTAAACATCTGCTTATGAAGCTGTCGAGGGCAAAGTTTGAACAACTTGTTGGAGACCTCATCGAACAGACGGTAAGTCCGTGCAAAATGGCTTTATCAGATGCTAACCTTTCTCCTTCAAGCGTTGATGAAGTCCTGCTTGTTGGTGGTCAGACAAGAACCCCAAAGGTACAACAAACAGTCCAGAGCTTTTTTGGGAAGGAACCTAATAAGACGGTAAACCCCGATGAGGTAGTTGCTGTAGGAGCTGCAATACAGGCTGCAGTGCTAAAAGGAGAGGTTAAAGAGGTACTTTTGCTTGATGTTACCCCCTTATCCTTGGGTATAGAGACGCTTGGTGGAATCTTCACAAAAATAATCGAGAGAAACACTACCATTCCGACAAAGAAAGGTCAGATATTCTCCACTGCAGCTGATAACCAGCCAGCGGTTTCAATCAAGGTATGTCAGGGTGAAAGGGAGATGGCTGCAGACAACAAGCTCCTCGGAAACTTTGAGCTTATAGGCATTCCACCTGCACCAAGAGGAGTTCCGCAGATAGAGGTGACTTTCGATATTGATGCAAATGGCATACTCCATGTCTCTGCTAAGGATCTCGGCACAGGTAGGGAGCAATCGATAAGGATAACCGCATCAAGTGGTCTAGCTGAAGAAGAGATAAAAAAGATGATGCGTGATGCAGATGCACACGCGGAGGAAGATAAAAGGAAGAAACAGCTTGCAGAGGCAAGAAACGAGGCTGATACACTTATCTATACAGTCGAGAAGTCTCTAAAGGACTATGGCGATAAACTGACCGAATCAGAGAGGAGAGAGATTGAAGATGCCCTCGAAAAATGCAAAAAGGCAAGAGATACAAGCAATGAGATATCTGAAATAAAATCTGCAACAGAAGACCTTACCAGGAAATCTCACAAACTGGCAGAACATATTTATAGGGCTGCTGGTGCGAAAGCGGGTGCGAAAGGTCCTGAAGAAGAGGTTGTTGAGGCTGAATTTGAGGACGTTGATAAGAAGGAGAAATGAAGGACTATTATGAGATTCTTGGTGTGTTAAGAGAGGCATCTGAGGCTGATATTAAAAAGGCATTCAGACAGCTTGCCCTAAAGTACCACCCTGACAGAAATCCAGGAGACAAAGGGGCAGAAGAAAAATTCAAGGAGATAAACGAGGCTTATTCTTGCCTGAGCGACCCAGAAAAAAGGGCTAATTATGACAGATTTGGGATTGTAGAAGGAGTTGGAGCAGGTTTTGGCCCATTTGGGGCAGGCTTTGGTGATATATTTGAAGATATCTTTGGGGATTTCTTTGGGACATTCACAGGCCATCGCAGACCAAGACCGACAAAGGGCAATGACCTAAGATACGACCTTGATATAACACTTATGGAGGCAGCCTCCGGCACTGAAAAAATTTTAGAGGTGCCGAAGTGGGAAAACTGCACCGAATGCCGTGGAACAGGTTCAACCCCTGGAAAAGGTCCTGTTACATGCCCGAATTGCAAAGGGACTGGTCATGTAAGGATTCAACAAGGTTTCTTCAGTATTTCCAAGACATGCGGAAAATGTAACGGTTCAGGGAAGATTATCACAGACCCATGTAAGGTATGCAAAGGTCATGGCAGGGTCAAGAAATTCAGAAGTATAACGGTAAAAATACCCGCAGGTGTAGATTCCGGCTCAAGGCTCAGAATAACAGGCGAGGGAGACCCGGGCCTTTATGGCGGGTCACCGGGAGACCTTTTTGTAATACTCAATGTTGAAGAACACCCCTTCTTTAAGAGAGATGGTGCCGACATATTCTGCGAGGTACCTATCTCATTCCCTCAGGCTGCACTCGGTGCGGAGATAGAAGCTCCTACCCTCGATGGGACATCAAAGATAAGGATACCTCCTGGGACACCCTCAGGCAGGATTTTCCATATTAAAGGTAAGGGATTACCAAAAGTCGGTAGTCATGTGAGAGGAGACCAGATTGTAAGGGTATATGTGGATGTTCCAAGAAAGCTGACGCCGAGACAAAGAGAACTCCTCGAAGAATTTTCACGAATAAATGGAGATGAGATAGCAAAGTCATTTAAAGAAAAACTCAAAGACCTCTTTTCAAGGGCAGAAAAGTAAACCCCGTTATAAAGCTCGGATGGTGCTTTAAACCCCGCCCTCGCTATATATCATTTTTTAGACCCCATCAAAAGGACGGGCATTCTTTCTAACGGGGTTTACTGTCATGCCGAACACTCAAAATGTCATACTGCCCTGAACTGGATTCAGGGTAGTTCAGCATCTCTATTAGAAATTCCCCTTGACAATACAAAGTCGTTAATTAATAATTAAACCATACAAACCCTTATCTAATTTATATCTTCCCTTCCCTCGAT
>JBFMDQ010000004.1:0-77755 GCA_040753955.1 Nitrospirota bacterium
GCGAGGGTAATTCTTGCGGATATTAAGATATCAAAACTTGAAAGGATTGCAGCTTAATTGAGAACTATGAAAACCATTGAGAATGAAGCCCCTGAGAGAATTTGCATAAAAGACTTGACAATACCTCTTCCCTTTTAACTTTCAACTTTTAACTTTTAATGTACTGGTCCTGAAGAAAGCAGTTTCTCCACCTCTTTTTTTATTACTAAAGGAGGTATGCCTCCGTGTATTTTAATCACCCCGTTTATTAAAACAATAGGGGTATTTACAGCACCTGACCACAAAAGCTCCCTTATCTTTTCGAACTCTTCTTCCCTCTCCATAAACAGGTCTATGTACTCCACAAATACGAGGGAAGGATAGAAATAATTCAGTTCCTTTTTGAGTTCCTCTGCAAGTACCCTGTTTGTTATAGAAGGTTCGAACTCCTCTCCATTGCAGAGAATGTCCTCTAATGGACTGTCCAGTATCTGGATATGAACTCTTTGGAGCATTCAGATTGCCCTTTCCTTTAGACTCTTAAAATTGGGCTGCTGTATCTGGTATTCGCTACTTGTAACCAGCATATTATCTATAAGCCTCGTATCTCCAATCCTTAATGCCACGGCAAGCAGTACATCGCCTTTTATCTCGGAAAGCTCATTCATGGTCTCAGGGTCATACACTCCGGCATAATCAACCGATGATACCGCAGGTTCCTTCAAGAGTCTATCTTGCATTAAACCTTTAATATAAGTTCCATCTATTACACCAGACTTTATTAAATCCGAGGCCTCTTTAAGACATCTATAGATGACTGTTGCTGCCTCCCTCTGTGCTCTATCAAGGTAGGCGTTTCTTGAACTCATTGCGAGTCCATCTTGCTCTCTTACCGTTGGACACACAACAATATCAACATCCATATTGAGACCTTTTACGAGCTGCTTTGTAATGATGCTCTGCTGAAAATCCTTCTGACCGAAGTATGCCCTTGTCGGTTTTACGATATTCAGGAGCTTTGTCACGACAGTTGCTACACCTCTGAAATGGCCCGGCCTGAATGCGCCACAGAGCCTTTCTGAAATCTTCTCTACCTCCACATAGGTCAAAAAAACCTCTGGATACATTGAAGATATCTCTGGCATGAAGATTATATCCACCTTTTCTCTCCGAAGCTTTTCTGTATCACCCTCGATGTCCCTCGGATATTTCTTAAAATCCTCTGAGGGTCCAAACTGGATTGGATTTACGAAGATGCTCACCACTGTAATATCATTCTCTTGTTTCGCCCTTCTTGCAAGGCTGAGATGGCCCTCATGAAGGGCACCCATCGTCGGCACAAAGCCTATAGTTTTACCCTCCATAAGGTACCTCTTTGATGTCCCCTGCATAATCTTTGGTATCCTGATTATCTCCATAGTGAAATCTCATTCATTAACTCATCGAAAAGATCCTTCTCTTTTATTTTTTTAATGACCCTCCCCTTTCGGAAAAGGACTCCTATACCCTTACCGCCTGCTATACCGAGGTCAGCCTCTTTTGCCTCTCCGGGGCCATTTACAACACAGCCCATAACAGCGATCTTCATCGGTTTATCAATCTCTCTGAGCCTGTATTCAACCTCTGTTGCGAGTCTCCTCAGGTCAACCCTGCACCTGCCACAAGTAGGACAGGATACAATCTCTACACCCCTTTGTCTGAGGCCAAGGCACTTGAGTATCTCATAGGCAACACGTACTTCCTCTTCTGGCTCTGCAGTAAGAGAGACCCTTATAGTATCTCCTATACCTTCTGAAAGTAATATGCCAAGGCCAATAGAACTCTTTATTATCCCTGTGGATGGAGGGCCGGCCTCTGATATTCCTATGTGAAGTGGATAGTCGTATCTTTTGGAAAATAACCTGTATGCCTCGACAGTAGTTGGAACATCTGAACCCTTCAGTGATACCTTAAGGTTCGTGAAATCCATTTCTTCGAGCATCTGTACATGTCTTTCTGCACTCTCAACAAGGGCCTCCGGTACCGGATGTCCATACTTTTTAAGGAGTTCTTTCTGGAGGGAGCCAGCATTTACTCCGACTCTAACAGGTACCCCCCTTTCTTTTGCAGCAGTAACGACCTCTTTTACCTTCCACCTCGCACCTATATTACCCGGGTTTATCCTCAGGCCATCAACCCCCTGTTCTACTGCCTCGATGGCCAGCCTCCAGTCAAAGTGAATGTCAGCTATCATTGGAATATCGATAGATTTTTTTATAGTGCCGAGTGCCTTTGCTGCCTTCATATCAGGCACTGCAAGCCTTATTATTTCACACCCCGAGGCCTCCAAGGATTTAATCTGTCTTAGCGTTGACTTCACATCCGCTGTGTCCGTCTTTGTCATGGACTGAACGGCAATCGGATTTCCTCCTCCTACAGGCACCCTGCCTACATAAATTGTCCTTGTTTTTTTACGAGCTTCCATTTTTTTCAGTCACTTCTTTAATCTCTTCTTTATTTTTTACATTTTTCTTTTTTCTGTATGACTTCACAGCAGACAGGTGTTCTTCAGGTGTAACAGAAAAATGATGTGAGCCGTCATTATTTGATACAAAATATATATAAGGCACATCTGCAGGATAGAGTGCTGCGATAATCGATTTAATGCCTGGCGATGCAATGGGCCCTGGTGGGAGCCCTTTTATGATATAGGTGTTGTATGGGGTTCTCCTTCTCAGATCTCTTTCAGTTATTTTTTCTCTGGAGCCCTTTATTCCATAAATAGAAGTGGGGTCTGCCTGAAGTGGGATTCCTTTCCTGAGCCTGTTATGGTATACAGCAGAGATTAATGGTCTCTCTTCATCTGTCACAGCCTCCTTCTCGATGATTGATGCAAGAGTTAGTACCTCTCTTTCTGAGAGACTGAGCTCATATGTCTTTTCCATAAGTTCACCTGAGTATTTTTCTCGCATCTTGCTCATCATCATACTTATAGCATCGACTGGATCCATACCTTTTGGAATCCTATATGTATCAGGAAATAGATAGCCCTCAAATGTCGGGGCATCAATATCATATAAAGCGAGAAAGTCTTTATTCGACGAAAGTTTCATGAAATCCTCTTTATCAATAATACCTTTCTCTGAAAGTTTTTCTGCTATCTCTCTGAGCGAATCTCCTTCAACTATTTTTATCTCATATTCTATTATCTGTCCCTTCTTAAGCATTTTGAAAATGTCGAGAGGACTCATTGAACCATGGATGGAATAGTATCCGGCCTTTATCTTTCTATCCAAGCCGCTTATTCTGCCAATAAAGAGGAAGAGGTTTTTGTCTCGTATAAGTCCCTCTCTTGAAAGGATTTCAACGGCCTGCCTGAAAGTGGCACCTTTTGCTATCTTAATCTCTTTACTAACGAAAGGGAAAGGGACCAAGAGTTCTGATGTTACATAAATCAAACACAATAATATTATGCCAGCTAAGATGAAAATTACATTTCTTTTCATCTTCTTAAGATGCCAGAATCAACGACTTATAGTCAATCACTCTATTTTTCTATTCTCAGTTCTCCTGACTTGCCATCGAAAATGTTCAATAAAAGGGGGGCTGAGGTGGGCTTTCTACATAAAAGTAGGGCATTGAATAATCAGCTCCTAAAGTTTAGAATTAACTTATGAAGATTATAAGGAGCAAAAAAGATATAGGAGCTTTTTTGAAGGTTCTCAGGGAGCGTGCCTCAGGCAGTCAGGAGATCGAACACAAAGTTAAGGCTATACTCGATGATGTAAGGAGAAATGGTGACAAGGCGGTCCTTAAATACACAAAGGCCTTCGATTCCCTCACAACAAAAAGATTGAAGATAATCCCTAGCAAGATATCAAGACATGCGAGGAAGGCTAAAAGAGATGTAGTGGAGGCGCTAAAGACCTCGGTAAAGAGGATAAGGACATTCCATGAGATGCAGAGGGAAGAATCATGGTTTGTCACAGAACCAGAGTATCGAAGGTTTTCTATTGACAGATGCAGTGATATTCTGGGGGGTTCGCGGGGGGAACAAAGTTCTCCCCGCGCTTTCCTCGGGCAGGTGATAAGGCCTCTTGAAAGGGTTGGTGTATATGTGCCGGGTGGCAAGGCCTCCTATCCATCCACTGTTTTGATGAATGTTATCCCTGCACAGGTTGCAGGTGTAAAAGAGATAGCCCTCTGTGTGCCCACACCGAAAGGAGAGTTAAACCCCTATGTCATGGCAGCAATAAAATTGCTCGGCGTTAAGGAGGTCTATCGGATTGGGGGGGTCCAGGCAATCGGGGCAATGGCGTACGGAACAGAGACGATAAAGAAGGTTGACAAGATTGTGGGTCCCGGAAATATCTATGTGGCAGTAGCAAAGAAGATGGTCTTTGGAGAGGTTGATATAGACATGATTGCAGGGCCAAGTGAGATACTGATTATTGCAGATGATTCAGCGAACCCGACATTTGTTGCAGCTGATTTACTCGGCCAGGCAGAGCATGACGAGTTTGCATCATCCATATTAATCACTAACTCCAGAAGGCTGGCAGATGCAGTTGCTGAGGAGCTTAAGAGACAAGCCTCCGTGCTCAGGAGAAAGGAGATTGCGAGGAAGTCTATTGATAAATATGGAGCGGTAATAATCACAAAGGATATAAAGGATGCTGTGGAGCTCTCAAATCATATTGCACCTGAGCACCTCGAGGTTATGACTGAGGAGCCAATGGATCTATTACCCATGATTAAAAATGCTGGTGCCATATTCCTTGGAGAGTGGACACCCGAGACATTAGGGGATTATTCAGCAGGGCCGAACCATACCCTTCCAACAGGTGGAACAGCAAGGTTTTCATCACCCCTCGGAGTCTATGATTTTGTCAAACGTTCAAGCCTTTTGAGGTTCACGAAGAACGGTTTTACTGAACTTGCCGAGACGGTCAAAACAATTGCATCCGTCGAAGGCTTAGATGCCCATGGAAACACTATAAGAGTGAGGGAAGGACTATAGCCTTTTTATCTTCTCAATTATCTCTGAAGTCGATACACCCTTAATATACGGAAGGCTGTAGGTCTCTTTTGCAATGTCAGAACCGACAATATCCCCCTTCTTCCAGTCACCGCCTTTAACGAGTATATCAGGCCGAAGTAACTTTATTAATTCATAGGGAGTCTCTTCGTCAAAGAGGATCACGTAATCAACTATCTCAAGGGAAGACAGAATCTCTGCCCTATGATTCTGGGGATTGATTGGCCTGGCAGGTTTTATTATAGAAACAGACCTATCTGAGTTTAATCCGACAACAAGCACATCTCCGAGTGCCTTTGCCTCTTTGAGATACCTTATATGGCCCACGTGTAAAATGTCAAAACAGCCATTTGTGAAGACAATCTTTTTACCCTCAGCCTTTAATCTCTCAACAATTTCTTTTAATTCGTTCCAATTTAGTATTTTGTTCATTTTGTCCAAAGTAAGAGATTGCTTCGATGACAAGTTCAGATAATGTATGTCATTCTGTTATTGCGAGGAGTCCGCCTTAGGCGGACGACGAGGCAATCTCAAGACAGGCTGGAAAAGGCTACATAATCCCAAAGCCTAGCAAGCTAAAAACGAGATTGCCACGGTCGTAGCGACCTCGCAATGACAAAGCATTTAGTGTGTTAATCACACCTCCTACTGACTACTTACTACCTAAAAGCCTCTCCTTTGCCTTCTCTATCATCTCCCCCTCATTCTTATAACTGGCTTTTTCTATTGCTTCTTCAATCGGGAACCAGGATACATCCTCTACTTCCCAGTCATGGCTTAAGATGTCTCCGCTTTCGTATTCAATTAGAAAAAAGTGCACGGTTTTCCTGCACTTAGCCTCTTCCTCCTTAAGGTAATACCAATATGTTATTTCTCCCAGCTTTTCTACAATCCTTCCCTTAAGCCCCGTCTCTTCTGCGACCTCCCTTATTGCAGCCTTTTCAGGGCTCTCACCTTTATCAATAAGGCCCTTGGGAAGGCACCATACCTTACCACCCTTAACAGCAACAAGGGCAATCTCTATTGAGGCATTATTTTTTCTAAATATAACCCCACCTGATGAAACCTGCCTTTTTATGGTCCCCGGCCTCATGGGATTGGCTTACCCGTAATGACTCTTATTATATCATTGTAAAGGGCGAAGGCCATTATGAAAAGGATTATTGCAAGTCCGACCCTCTGGGCAACGGATATGAGCTTCTCGTTGAGTGGCTTTCTTCTGATCGCCTCAATCCCCAGGAACAATATGTGCCCTCCGTCAAGGATCGGGATAGGGAGCAGGTTCAGTATCCCGAGGTTGATATTTATAACAGCCATAAATATGAAGAAATTTAAGATTCCCAGAGACGCCTGCTCCCCTGCCATCTGGATAATAAGTATGGGACCTCCAATTGTCTCCATGGGTATTACCCTCTGAATGAGCTTCGCAACAGCGACTAAGGTCAGGACAGATATCTCCCACGTCTTTCTGACTGAATTGGCTATAGCCTCTGTAAGGTCACTCTTCCTTACGAAGGTATCTCCCGAGGGCTTTATTCCTATAAGTCCAACCTCTTTCTCCTGGCCAAAGATGTCTTTAACCCTTTTTCTCTCTGGAATAATTGATATATTGACAACCTCGGTCTTCCTTT
Source organism: Nitrospirota bacterium (assembly GCA_040753955.1). Classification (GTDB taxonomy): domain Bacteria; phylum Nitrospirota; class Thermodesulfovibrionia; order Thermodesulfovibrionales; family SM23-35; genus JASEEX01. Next base: position 6,628 of record JBFMDQ010000004.1, read on the forward strand.
TAACCTTCAAATTGAGGCTCCTGCCAGGACTATTGTGTATGATCTTTGTCATCTCGTCCCACTGGGTTATTTGAGAATCATTAATAGAGATAATGGTATCTCCCCTCATAAGCACAGCCCTTTCTGCAGGTGACAGGGGTAGCACACCTCCGACCTCGGGAAGCAATACAGGAATGCCGTATAAAAAGACAAAGACGAAGATAACCGTAGCAAATAACAAATTAAAGAGTGGCCCTGAAGATACTATTATAAACCTCTTCCATACAGGCTGGTAGCTATAGGCAAGTACCTTCTCTCCTTCCATTAGTTCCTCTCCCCTGCTCTCGCCGAGCATCTTTACGTAACCACCAAAGGGGATTGAAGATATGAGGTATTCAGTATCACCATATTTTCTTCCCACAAGTTTTGGACCAAAACCGAGTGAGAATTTTAGGACCCCCACACCCATCAGCTTTGCAGAGAGGAAGTGCCCAATTTCGTGTATAAATATAATTGCACCGAGAAGGATTATTGCTAATAGAAATGCCACCTTTATATCTGCCTAATAACCGCTTCTGCCGTTTTCCTTGCCCACCTGTCGGCCTCTATTACTGCATCGAGTTCCGTATCAGGCATCACAACATGCCTTTCCATCGTTACTCTGATTATAAGGGGTATCTCGATGAACCTTATTATGCCTTTCAGGAATGCATCCACTGCAACCTCATTAGCTGCATTAAGTACAGAAGGCATTGTGCCTTTAGCCTCCATAGCCATGTATGCATAAGAGAGGCATGGGAAGCATTCGTTGTCCGGTTTTTTAAAAATAAGAGATTCGATCCTGTCGAGGTCAAGACCCTGCATCACATCCTCAAGCCTTTCCGGGTAAGAGAGGGCATAAGCTATCGGCCCTTTCATATCAGGTATCGAAAGTTGCGCAATACAGCTTCTGTCATTAAACTCGACTATGGAATGAACAATGCTTTGTGGGTGGATGAGCACTTCTATCCTTTCGGGCTGAAGGCCAAATAGATAGTGCGCCTCTATCATCTCGAACCCTTTGTTCATGAGCGTTGCAGAGTCTATAGTTATCTTCTTTCCCATGCGCCAACTCGGATGTTTGAGTGCATCCTCTGGCTTAATATCATCAAGTTCTAAAATTCCCTTGCCTGCAAAAGGTCCGCCTGAGGCCGTGAGCATAATCCTTCTCACATCTTCTCTCCTATATCCTTCGATACATTGGAATATCGCGCTATGTTCGCTGTCCACAGGAAGGATTCTCACCCCATATTTCTTTGCCTCTTCGGTCACAATCCTTCCTGCCATCACAAGGGCTTCCTTGTTTGCAAGTCCAATCGTCTTTCCGGAGCGTATGGCTGATATTGTTGGGATCAGTCCAGCAGCTCCGACAATTGCGGAAAGGACAAAGTCTGAGTCTTCGTAGCTTGCGGCCTCAGCAACACCATCATGGCCTGATAGTATCTTTAGGGAAGGGGCATGTCTTCCCATCCTCCTCTGCAATTCACTGGCAGCTGCCTCATCAGCAACGGCAACAACTTTGGGAGAAAAGGATTTTATTTGTTCTTCAAGGAGGTCGATGTTTCTCCCTGCCGTCAGTACAACAACCCTGAACCGATCTCTGTGGCTTGAAACAATATCAAGGGCATTTCTCCCCACCGAGCCTGTTGAACCGAGAATTGTTATGCACTTCATGAACCTACTATTTTATTATTCCCAAGGCTGTTAAAATCCAGAAAAGAATTGGTCCTGCAAAAAGTACCCCGTCAATCTTGTCTAATATACCTCCGTGCCCCGGGATTATAGTGCCTGAATCCTTGACGCCAGCGTCACGCTTAAACATGGATTCCACAAGATCGCCGAGGACGGAGATGATTCCAATTATTATACCAATTAAAAGTGCAGAGGGCACAGATAGAACAGGTATAAGGGTAGCTTTCATAATCATCGCAGCGATAACACCACCAACGAGAGAACCTGCTGCGCCTGCTACGGTCTTATTGGGGCTTACCTCCACATAGAGTTTTCTCTTTCCCATCAATGTGCCAAGATAGTAAGCCACGCTGTCTGCTGCCCATACTGTCGCATAAAGGAGTATTATCCACTCAGGTCCGATCTCTCTGATCTGCGCCTGAAATGTGAGTAGGCACGGGATGTAGAACAACCCAAAGACAGGGAGAGAGATTTCAGAAAGGGAGGACACGGGATTCCTCTTGAAAAAAAGCCTTATACCTGCTATCGCGATTACAGAAAAAATAATGATATCGAGCAGGAGATCTTTCGAAATGTAAGATATACTGAGGATTGAGATTCCAGAGAACAGACCTGCATATCTTAAAATTCCTTCTATGCGATACATGGAATAAAATTCTGACATGGCAATGATGGACATGAATATAAGAAAAAAGAGAAAATATATCGCAGGGAGATACATGATATAGAGATAAAGAGCAGGCAGAAGGACTGCTGCAACAGCTATCCTCTTAAGGGCGTTGATATTATCTACGCCCTTAAGGTGCATCTCTCCTCGTAGAGATGACTCCGAACCTCCTCTCTCTCTGCTGATAATCCTGTATTGCGAGAAAGAACTCTTCCTTTGTAAAATCTGGCCAGAGCGTATCCGTAAAATATAGTTCTGAATACGCACCCTGCCAGAGCAGAAAATTACTTATGCGCATCTCTCCGCTGGTCCTTATAATAAGGTCCGGGGCAAGCAGGCCAGCAGTATCAAGGTAAGAGCCGAAAGACTCTTCAGTCAGTTCTTCAGGCCTGATACCTGAATAGAGAACCTTCTTTGCGGCCCTGAGGATCTCATTCCTTCCGCTATAACTTAATGCAGCAACAAGGGCCATGCCCTTGTTAGAAGCGGTCTTTTCCTCTACCTCCCTTATGAGGACCTGTATTTCTCCAGGCAGCCTCCGTATATCTCCAATCGTTTTGAAGACAATATCTTTTGCCATCAACTCAGGTAGTTCTTTTTTCAGATATAATTCGAGAAGCCTCATCAAGGTCTTGACCTCTGATGTTGGTCTCTGCCAGTTCTCTAAAGAAAAGGCATAAAGGGTTAATGCCTTTACCCCGAGTTCCGCTGCTGCCTCGAGTATCTCACTCACGCGTTCAGCCCCTCGTCTGTGCCCCTCTATCCTCGGAAGGCCGCGCAGCTCAGCCCACCTTCCATTTCCGTCCATAATAATTCCTACATGTCTCGGTATACGTCCGGTTAATAGCAATTCTCTCTCCTCTACCCCCTTTTAACCGAATAGATGTAAAGTATTGATCCCAGTGGATTTTCTCCCTTCAGTATGTTTTCAGGCTTGATGCCAAACATGGGGCTTACCAGAACCATGACCTTGTCACCAATGACTGCATAATCAAGGACAGAACCTTTTATGTCATCTATCATAACGCCTTCCTCCATAGAAAGCCCATCCCACCATAAGTTTTTAATCTGGGACCTTTTATAACCAAGTCCCCTTGCCATCTCTAAAAAAGGAATCCTCTTGACTAAAAGAACCTCCCTGTTTCTAAGGAACAACCTATCTTTAATCGCCCATTCACCTCTGTCAATGAGTATCGAGGGAGATGACTTTTTGAAGGTTGTGAGAAAGCCCCCTGTGTCAGTTTTGCTCCTCCATAACCTTATATCTTTGTCATATAGATTAAGAAATCCTTTGTCATCGTAAGCAAGGATCAGTCTACCTGTTCGAGAGTCATCGACAAATATGAAATCATATATGTTAATCCCTTCTGGGAGTCCTATTGAGCTTCCCCTTTTATATTCTCCTTCCCATAATATACTGAATACATCACCCGTAAACCCTTCATCTTTCGAATAATCCTGGGCTATAAGTTCCTTTTCTATTCTCCGCAGAAAGACATTGTCTTTGTATAAAAGAACAAATTCCGTACCCCTCAGCTCATAGATGTAGGATACAATACCACCACTTCTAACTGAGGAGAGGGTGACCTCATCCCTCCCGTTTCTGTAAACGTCTTCTGTCTCAGCTTTTCTTCTCATTGAGGTGACGATGATCTCATCCCTTCCGTTTTCGTTAAGGTCTATTGTTTCAATCCAGAGGTGGTCGTCAAGGTTAGAGCCCTTTATATGGATTCCGCCCAGGGCAGGCTGTAGGTCCGCACCAGGCGTATAAATCCTGACATCCTTTCCTGTGCTGAGCAGAATCTCCTGGTTTCCATCTCCATCGATGTCACCTACTGTTAAAAGCCTTACGCCGAAGGGCAGGTCTACCTGTAGCCATGCCTCTTCCTTACGGAGTGTGAAGAACTCCTCACCGAACCTCATCTCCTTTGCATAGGCGGCATCGATCTTTGTATCCATCTCAGCAAACCCGAGGCCGTCAGAGACCCAGAAAAGTCTCTGTGTGAGAAGCATGCCTGAGTCGACTATCCTGGATGTCAGGAGGAGTGCAACTTCTGCATTAAGCCTCTTCGCTTCCTTGATAACCCCTTGTGGGTCATCCGTCTCAATGCCTGTTTCAATAAGATTAAATCTTCCTGTCTCCTTCAGAACTCTGTAATATGAGTCAGCTATATACCAGTCAATATCTCCTGACTGGCAGAAGAGCATACTGACTTGTGTCTCCGATATCCTGACCTTATCGCCTTCCTTTGCTTCTCCCGTAATTATGATGCCCATTGATGAGTCAATGCCGGCTTCTTTTATCTCGAGCCTGCCCACAGGAAACTCTAATTTTCCCAATGCCTTTTTTGTGACAGGGTGTATGAATGTAGCTCCTTCTCTCAGTATTGTAAATCTCATGCCAGTCTTCACAGAGTCTCCTGTCCCTAAATTAACTAAGCCCCTCTGACCCTCGACCTTTATGACTCTGCCTGTCATGGGTTTAAAATAGGAAACTGTTTCATCTCTCATTCCGTTAAGTAAATTACCATCAGCGTTAGCAGCGACAGGAAAGCATAGGGCATAGAGCACAGGGCATAGAGCTATTAGCAATGCATACGTTAAACGGTTAAGGCAATAAAGTCCGTTTCGGTTACCCTTATCCTTTTCTCTACGAGTCATATATAAATTTTATATTAAACCCTAACCTTCTCTCATCACCAAAATCAAGCTTTTTCACGAATAGAAATGCTGTGCCCTGATAGATTCTCTCCACACCCTGCTCTGAAAGGGATATGGTCTCTACAGGATAGTGCCAGAGATCTATCTCTTCATCAAAATTATAACCAATGCTGAGGTTCAAAGACTCATCCTTCAGATAAAACTCCTTAACATCACCATGGGTTCCCTTGTTCCTTATAGGGAGATTTTTATCACCCACAAGGATGGAAGAATAGGGAGAGCCGAAAAAGGAGATGTTAAACTCTACAGCAAAAAGTCCGGAAAATACACCATCAATTTTGTAACCTACCCTCAGTTCCAGAGGCATAGTTAATCTCAATGTCTTCAGAAGTTTTAAAGGATTGCCATTCACGATACCCTTTCTAAAAAGGTCCACGGTAACAGTATCTCCCTCTTTAATGTAATTCAATGAATAGATACCTTCAATGAAGTCACCCTGTTCCTCATACCTGGAATGCATCAGATCGTCAACATTTGTGCCGTCCCTCAGAAAATGGTCAAGGAGTGATGCCCGCCTGTAATTGTCATAGACCATATAATCGATGATGTCTACTTCTTTTACAATGAACTGTTCATGAATAGTCCTCGTCTCACCTGTATTAGAAACTGATGCCTGCGCGATCCTTGAATGGTAGGCCTCGGGCCTCCTCGCAATGATGTCAAGTATATTAATAGCCTTTTCCTTCAGAGATAGTTCTCTAAGGCTACCCCCCTGTTCTGTTAGCGAAAGTGAGATATCCCCCTCGCTAATATAAATATCTTCAAAACCATCACAATCATAGTCAGACCTTTCTACAGTTAATTTCTCACTAAGTACGCCTTCAGCTATGCCCTCTGCCCTCAGGAGATGCCTGTAAAGGGATGACCTCAGGTGAGGCAGATAAAGTCCGCCAAAGATGCCGTGCCAGTAGGCATCATTACATTGGCCCTTCCAGAGCTCATGCAATAACCCCCCTATTTCCCCCCTTAGTAAGGGGGGAAATGAAGGGGGGTGAACGTTTAACTTTGAACTTTCAACTTTTAACTTTTTTATTGCTCTATGTACTTTTTTACTTATCATTAACATGCGTTTCTGGATGTGGTTTGACTCAGGATATTTTGCGAAAAAGGAACGCCATATCCCACCTCTCAGGAGGCTCTTTGCCTTGTCCCCTATCAATCTTTGCATCTCCCTCAATGCATATTCATAATCGAGTGCCCTTTCAGGAGGAAGCACCCACTCACCCATTTCCCTGTATGATGCTGTGGGAAGATAAACCCTCCCTACAGGCCGAAACCGAGAATGATAGTCGCTGAATGTTGTCGTCTCTATCCAGTCAGAATTTTCTTCAATGGCATTAAAGAATCTTTCAAGCCAGCCATCTTCATAGCAGTGCTTGTAGGTTCCAGGCCATACACCAAACTTTTCTCCATCATCTGCCATTGTAAGCAATGGTTTGCCACCCCTCATGTGTATCTCTCCGGAGTATGAGAGAATTTCATCAATATTCCTGAAAGGTATATAATATCTCAGTTTCTCGCTACCTGGAAATACGCTGAGCTTACAGCCTTCTTCTTCTGTGATGTAATAGCCTAAAAGGTCTTCCTCTTCAAGACCTGAAAGCTTGAAATGATAATCATCAACCGGCACATACTCGATGCCAGCTGTCGAGATATATTTTGGCATCTGTGGTTCCCATACCCTCTCTGCCAGCCACATGCCCTTTGGTGAATAGCCGAGGAGCTTTTTGATATACCCGGAGAGTTCCTTTATCTGAGATACCCTGTCCTTTTCCGGAATCGCGGAGAGTATTGGCTCGTAAAAACCTCCCGAGAGTATCTCGACCCTTTTCGCCGAGACGAGAGAATGGATCATTTCAAGGGCTTCGGGATGGCGTTTTTCAAACCATGAGAGGAGATTACCCGAATAATGAAGCACAACCTTTAATGAGGGATGAAGGTTGAGGACTTCGAGAAAAGGCAGATAAGCCTTTCTATAAGATTCCTCAAATATATGTTCGAAATTTCCTACAGGTTGATGATTATGGATTGCAAGGATTAAATAGAGCTTTGAATTATTTACCAGAGAGAATCCTCCAAAAGTTATTTATTTTTAATTTAATTATAACACAGTTCATTTTTAACGGAAGACAAGCTTAAGATTGATGAAAAAAAATTTGAATTGTAATGATATAATAAGTCACTTTAAAGAATGGGTAACACTTTTATGGGTTAACCCTTAAGTTGAGAGATCGGGAATAGAAATGAAAGGTATAATCTTGGCTGGAGGCTCGGGGACAAGATTACACCCTGCTACCCAGGTTGTGAACAAACATCTTCTACCTATATATAACAAGCCCATGATTTATTACCCCCTTTCTACCCTTATGCTTATGGATGTGATAGATGTCCTCATTATCTGTAATAAAGAAGATTTAGAAGTTTATAGAAAACTCTTCTGGGACGGTTCCAAAATGGGAATTAATATATCTTACAGGATTCAGGAAAAGCCGAGAGGTCTTGCAGAAGGATTATTACTTGCTGAAGATTTTGTGGAAGATGATGATGTGTGCATGATCCTCGGAGACAATATATTCTTTGGTCACGGGTTACCCGATCTCTTATTGGAGACACGAAGAGATCTTGAGAAAAATGGGGGAGCCATAATATTCGCCTACTGGGTCCATAATCCGAGAAAGTATGGTGTTGTTGAGTTTGATGAAAAAAGGGGTGTTCTGTCCATTGAAGAGAAGCCTAAACACCCCAAGTCAAACTGGGCAGTGACAGGACTTTACTTTTACAATAATAAAGCTGCTGAGATCGCAAAAAATATCAGGCCTTCTCATAGGGGAGAGCTCGAAATTACAAGTGTAAATGAAGAATATCTAAAAAGGGGAGAATTGAAAGTAAAACTCCTGGGGAGAGGTTTTGCATGGTTTGATGCCGGCACTTACGACAGCTTTTTGGAGGCGAGCGATTTCATAGCGACTATCGAAAATAAAACGGGGCTTTTGATTGGTTGTATCGAAGAGATTGCTTATAGAAAGGGGTGGATGAACAAGGGTCAGCTAATAAAGCTCGCCCAGCCATTGAAAAAGACAGAATATGGGGGATATCTTCTTAAGATAGCAGAGGAGAAATAAATGCCTTTTAAATTTTCCCGCCTGGAAATTCCCGATGTGATACTCATTGAGCCTCTTTCTTTTGAAGACGTGAGGGGTTTCTTTATGGAAATCTATAAGTATTCAGACTTTGCCAAAGCGGGCATAAAGGAATATTTCCTCCAGGATAATTATTCCAAATCAGCAAAGAATGTCCTAAGGGGTCTCCATTATCAGAAAGATCCCGGGGCACAGGGGAAATTGGTGCGATGCATAAAAGGTAGAATCTTTGATGTAGCCGTAGATATAAGGAAGGGTTCTCCGACCTATGGTCATTGGGTTGGTGTTGAAATGTCGGGAGATAACAACCTCATGCTTTATATCCCCTATGCCTTTGCCCATGGTTTTGTTGTCTTAAGTGATTTTGCTGAGGTTATTTATAAATGCACTGAGGAATATCACCCTGAGAATGATAGGGGGATTATCTGGAACGACCCTGATATTAGAATAAACTGGCCTGTTAAAAAGCCTATCCTTTCAGAAAAGGATAGTAAACATCCAATGTTAAAGGACGCTGATAATAATTTTAAGTATGGTAACAGCTTAGCCATATAGAGTGAAAAGATTCATAGGTTTTCAGAACATCTTTTTACACAAGTGTCATTCCCGCTTGTCGGGAATCTTTCTTCTGTTGTTACGCTTTAAAGAAGGATTTCGGACAAGCCCCGTTAGAAAGTTTATTTCTAACGGGGTAAGCCGAAATGACAGAACCCCATGGGCTTAAAGGGTCTAAACTACAAATTATGAGGTTTCTCATTACCGGTGCAAAGGGGCAACTTGCGGGAGGGTTTCTAAGAACGCTACAAAATGATAAACATGAAATAACGGCCCTGAACAAAGAAAGACTGGATGTTTCTGTTCTTAGTACTGTTTTAGAGGCAGTTTCACACTATAGACCTGATGTTGTTATTAATTGTGCTGCCTACAATTTTGTCGATAAGGCCGAAGAGGATTTTGATACCGCCTTCAGAGTAAATGCCATGGGACCTAAAAACTTAGCATCTGCCTGTAAAAAACATAACGTCCTTTTGATCCACTATAGTACAGATTATGTCTTTGATGGGAAAAAAGAGGATTTTTACACAGAACAGGATGAGCCAAACCCAATTAACAAATATGGCAAGAGCAAATTAGAGGGTGAAAGATTTCTAATAGAGGAAACAGATAACTTCTTATTATTCAGGGTTAGCTGGGTATTTGGGGAGGGCAGGCAGAATTTCCTTTACAAACTAAAAGAGTGGGTAAAGGAACAGAGAATTATAAAGGTGGTTTGCGATCAGACCTCTATACCTACGTACACAGAGGACATTGTGAGATTTACGATCCATGCCATCGATGAAGGACTAAGAGGGGTGTACCATCTAACAAACAGTGGATATGCCTCCCGATATGAAGTTGCACGCTATTTTACTGAAAGACTTGGCCTTAATAATTTAATACTTCCTGTAGGCTCAGACCATTTCCCCGCACCAGCTAAAAGACCTTACTTTTCTGCAATGTCCAATGCTAAAATTTCAAAGGCATTAAAAATTGACATTCCCCACTGGAAGGATGCTGTTAATAGGTTTATTAAAAGGTAACCTTTCAACCGTCATTCCCACGAAAGTGGAAATGACAAAAGAGAGGGAACGAAAACAATTAAAAGTAAAAATTAAAAGACCGGTGAATTGAATGAAAAAGCTTCTTGTTACAGGTGGAGCTGGCTTTATAGGAAGTGAATTTGTCAGACAGGGAGTCAAGCATGGATATGAGATAGTAGTGGTTGATAAGCTCACATATGCCGGGGATTTAAGGAGAATAAAGGAGGTTGAGAAGGAGATAACTTTTTATAGAGCGGACATTTCAAATAAAGAATCTTTGGAGTATATTTTTGCTAAAGAAAAACCAGATTCTGTCATACACTGGGCAGCAGAAAGTCATGTTGATAGAAGCATATGGGATGCCTCACCCTTTTTAGAGACAAACGTAAAGGGGGCCCAGATTTTGCTTGAGATTTCTAAGCGTTATCGAATAGAGAGATTCATAAACATATCAACGGATGAAGTATATGGAGAACTTAAGGGCAGAGGTAATTTTTATGAAACATCCCCTCTAAATCCCAATTCTCCCTATTCAGCAACCAAGGCTTCTGCTGACATGTTAGCAAGGGCCTATTTTAGGACCTATGGTGTGCCCGTGATAACAGTGAGGCCATCAAATACCTATGGTCCATTCCAGTATCCCGAAAAACTCATTCCCGTAGTTATCAGCAGGGCAATAGACAATAAGCCCGTCCCTGTATATGCAAAAGGTAAAAATGTGAGGGAGTGGCTCTATGTGGAGGATTGTGTAAGTGGCACTTATGCTGTGCTGGAGAAGGGAAAGATCGGGGAAATTTACAATTTAGGGAGCGGACAGGAGAGGAGAAATATAGATGTAGTAAGGAGGATTCTTTTTATCCTCGGTAAATCCGAGAGCTTGATAGAGTTTGTTCAGGACAGACCAGGGCATGACTTCAGATACAGTTTGAACTCGGAGAAGATAAAAAATGAACTTGGCTTTGAGGCTGAAACAGGATTTTATGAGGGATTAGAAAAGACCATCCGATGGTATGTGGATAATGAATGGTGGTGGAGAAGGCTCCTGTAAGATGAGACTTGCATTTATAAAAAAGAGTTTCTCTATTCACGGCGGGGCAGAAAGGTACCTCCAAGCACTCGTAACAAATTTAAAAAGTGCAGGCCATGAAATACACATCTTTGCAAATCAATGGTCAGGAGAAAATGGTATTTTTTTTCACAAAGTCGACACCCTATCCCTTAGTTCATTTCTCTCTGTTATAACTTTTAATAAAAATGTTAAAAGGGCAATCAAGAAAGATAGTAGACCTGACTGTTTGATAAGTTTTGAACGAACTACCTGTCAGGATATATATAGAGCTGGGGAAGGGTGCCATTCAGAATGGCTTGAAATAAGATCAAAATTTGAGCCTCTCTACAAAAGATTGTCATTCAAAATAAATCCCCTTCATACCTCCCTGATCAATCTGGAAAAGAGACTTTTCTCTAATACCAGACTTATACTTGCCAATTCAAAAATGGTAAAGGAGCAGATTATAAAACACTATGCCGTCCCGGAGGAAAGGATAACTGTAATTTATAACGGAGTTGATTTGATGAGGTTTTCCCCAGAAAATAAAGACAAATGGCATAGGGATGTAAGAAGGAGTCTTAACATATCAAATGATCCAAAGGTGTTGCTCTTTGTTGGCTCTGGCTTCAAAAGAAAGGGGCTAAAAACCCTTATAAATGCTATCCCTATAATAAAAAGAGAGGATATTAAAGCTCTGATTATCGGCAAGGGTGATGTGAACGAATACAAGACCTTGGCAGAAAAGTACGGTATCTCTGATAAAATCATCTTCCTTGGAGCTCAAAAAGAGATAGAAAAATTCTATGCAGCAGCAGACCTTTTTATATTGCCAACCCTTTATGATCCATTTAGCAATGCTACCTTAGAGGCAATGGCATCAGGTCTTCCTGTAATTACAACAAGAAATAACGGGATGGCTGAACTCATAGAAAACGGACATGAGGGCTTTGTTCTGGATAACCTTTTCGATGCACAGGAATTAGCTGATAAGATATCTCTCTCCTTAGGCAATATTGCACATGTGGGAGAAAAGGCAAGAAAAAAGGCAGAGAAATTTCCCATAGAAAAAGCTGCCTGTGAATTCATGGAGATCATAAAGCAAGCTGTAAAATAATTCATAAATGCTTACCATACTTCATACAGAGGCATCACTGGGCTGGGGAGGTCAGGAGATCAGGATTCTTCATGAATCTCTGGGTATGATAAAAAGAGGATATAAGGTTTTAGTTGCCTCACCTGGAGAGAGTACTATTTCTAAAAAGGCAAAGGAAGCCGGCATAAATGTCTCACCTGTATATTTTCAGAAAAGGAATCCAACTTCTATATTAAAAATGGTCTCATTGCTTAATAGAGAAAAATTCAACATCATCAATACTCATAGCTCTTCTGATAGCTGGGTTGCAACTATAGCAGCAAAAATATCTCCAAACAAACCGAAGATTATCAGAACCAGACATCTTTCTACACCCATAAGTAACTCATTTCTCAGTCGTTTAATCTATGACATATTGCCCGATGCTTTGGTTACCACAGGTGAGTCTATAAGAGAGAGAATGATAAATTACAATAGATTTGATGCCTCAAAGATTTACTTAATCCCTACGGGCATAGACTTGAAGCAATTCGACCCTGCAAGAGTAAGGCGTGCATTTTACACAGATTGCTTTTCCGTTGGGATGGTTGGTGTATTAAGAAGCTGGAAAGGCCACAGATATTTTCTCGAAGCAATTCCCATTATACTAAAACAAATACCTGATGCATATTTTTATATAGTAGGCGATGGACCTCAAAGGGAAAACATTACAAATCTCATTAAAAAACTTAATTTACAGGAGAAGGTCGTTTTACTCGGTCACAGAGAAGATATTCCTGAAATAATGGCATCTCTTGATGTTATTGTCCACCCTTCATATGCAAATGAGGGTGTTCCTCAGTCAATACTTCAAGCTATGGCAATGGAGAAACCCGTGGTAGCCTCTGATGCAGGGTCTATAAAAGAGGTTGTCATAAATAAAGAGACAGGTTTTCTCACAAAGCCTAAAAATCCAGAACAGCTTGCAGAAAAGGTTATTGAGCTTTACAAACATCCTGAATACAAAAAAGAATTCGGGAAGAAAGGCAGAAAACTCGTTGGGGAGAATTATTCCTTAGAAGACATGCTTGATAAAATAGAATCACTATATAAGAAGCTTTTAAACCATTAAGAATAGTTTAGAATGAAGATTCTTCTTTCGGTTCCCGGACATTTAAAGACTGTGCCGATGAATGATTATGTATTCAGAACTCTGAAAGAAATGGGGCATGAAGTAAGGCTTTTTAATTTTGGTGCTCATGGATTCTATCAACAAATTCTCAAAAAAATCTCTGAAGAGAGGTTTTTTAGTTACATAAACAGGAAAGTTGAAGGATTAGTGAACAATTTCAGGCCCGATGTATTCTTTACAATCTGTGGATTTGATCATGGGAGAACAAGTATAGAATACATAAAGAATAAATGTGTCCTTACAATCTGCTGGTGGCTTAATGACCCTTTCCAGCTTAAGAGGTCATTAAGACAAGCAGCCTTTTATGACTATTACTTTACAAATTCAAAGGGAACGATTAAAGATTACTATGCTAACAACATAAAAAATGTCTTCTATCTGCCTGTAGGCTGTTATCCACCTGTTCACCGAAAACTCATGAATGAAGATAATAGATATGATGTCTGCTTTGCAGGTGATTGGCATCATGTGCGAGAAGAGATATTAAGTTCTCTTGCGCAGGACTTCGATGTCTCGATTTTCGGCCCGTGGAAGAAAAAAATAAACAAAAATTCCCATCTCACAAAAAATGTGGTAAGAGATGGATTCTTTTCACCTGAAGAGATGGTAAATATATTCAACCAATCAAAGATTATACTTAACATCCATACATGGCTTGGAAAATGGGACTATGGTATAAACCCCCGTATATTTGAGGCAAATGGCTGTGGTGCATTTCAGGTCTCTGATTATAAAGAAGAGATACCTGAACTTTATGAGCCCGAGAGGGAAATTGTTCTTTATAAAAACACAGGGGAACTCAGAGAAAAAATATCCTTTTTTCTCACCCACGACAAAGAGAGGATTGATATAGCAGAAAAGGGTCTTCTAAAAACATTGAGATACCATACATATGAACAGAGACTTAGGGAGATGTTCCAAATTGCCCGCCTTGAATGATTAAAGATTTCCGTAATTATCACAGTCTTTGATGGAGTTTGCGTTTTCTAAAGAATATCAAAAATAGTTATTTTTAACAGTTTTTGCTAAACTAAAATATTCTTTATTTATGCTATTTAAACTGCATTTAGGTATATATATCGTTGCTGTCCAAGATATTTTGAAATATGGTTCTCTTATTTTGGACAAGTCTTTATTATATATATTAAACAATGGGCTTTTTATGCCCCTTTAAAAAAATTATTTGCAATGCATGAATTCAAAGACGTTAAAAAAATCCTTGTTATAAAACTCAGGCACATTGGAGATGTCGTTCTTTCCATACCTGTGTTCAGGGCTTTACGTGAAAATTTTCCAAAAGCGCATATTTCAGCCTTTGTGAATTCAGGTACAGAGGATGTACTGACAGGGAATACACTTATTGATGAGATAATAGTATTTGATAGAAATATCAAAAAGATGAATCCTTTGCAGAGATATATTAACGAGCTACTATTCTTGAAATCAGTTAGGAGGAGAAAATTTGATATGACAGTTGACCTCACAAGTGGAGACAGGGCGGCGATAATATCCCTTGTTTCAGGTGCAAAGTACAGGCTTGCATACGATCCTGGCAAAGACGGGTTTTTGGGAAAGAAATATCTTTATACCCATCTTGCAAAGAAGGATGGTAGTCAGCATATGGTACTACAGAATCTTGGCGTTGTCAGGCATTTTGGAATAAACACAGAAAATCTTTCTGTAGATTTTCATATTCCAGAAAAAGACAGGGTCTGGATTAGAAAAGTCCTTGAAGAAAATAACCCCCCCTTACCCCCCTTTACTAAAGGGGGGACGGGGGGTTAAGGAATACTGTTGTACACGTTCATCCGACATCAAGGTGGCTATTCAAATGCTGGAAAGATGAGTATATGTCAGAAGTGATAAGCTGGCTTGTTGAACAGGGGGTAAAGGTAACAGTGACATCCTCGCCTGATAAAAGAGAAATGGAAAAAGCAAAGAGAATTTTGTCTTTAATCTCCGAATTTACCCCCCCTTTGCCCCCCCTTGGCAAGGGGGGGCAAAGGGGGGGTAATTGACCTGTGTGGTCAAACTACCATAAAACAACTTGCTGCAATCTCAGAGGCATCTGACCTATTTCTTGGAGTTGATTCTGCTCCGATGCATATAGCGGCTGCTGTAGGGACATCTGTTATCGCCCTTTTTGGTCCGACAGGTGAGGCCCAGTGGGGGCCATGGGGAGACAGGCATGTGGTTTTAAACAAGATAGAGTCGTGCACTGATTGCAAGTTTGACGTATGCGAGAATGCCGGCGTAAGGAAATGTCTTGAAATTATAACGGTGGAGGAAGTTATTACTGCCATTACAAAGATATTGAATGGATAAAAACTTTACAAACCTGATAGTTAAAGCTATTATAACTATCTCACAGAAACTAAATATTCCTGCAAGAAATGTAAGAAATCCCACTTCTCCATCTTTTCTCATAATTTGTCAAACAAGGGTTGGAGACACTGTATTTTCGTTGCCAGCTATTAGGGCCTTACGGGAAGAGTTTCCGCAAAGCTATATTGGAATATTAACAAACTATGTAGGGTTGGAGATATTTAAACATAATCCAGATATTAATGATATTTTTGTCCTTAAAAAGGAAGGAATATGTATTTATCATCTCTTTCCGTCTTAAAACTGATGAGAAAGAAGCATATAGATACTGTATTTGTATTCAATGCCGTTGACCGCATTATATGGCCATTATGCTTTTTTACCGGTGCATCGCAGATAGTCGGCTTGCATGGGCAGAATAAGGGACTTGATTTCCTCCTCACACATATTGTTCATCTGCCAGAAGGGTTACATGCTGCAGAATGGAGACTTAAATTGCTTGAGCAGATAGGCATTATAAAATCCAGTGCAGCAGCTTCAATTTATCTATCTCAAGATGAGAAAGAACAGATGAGGCAATTTTTATGTAACAATGGCATATCAGAGAAAAAGCCATTAATTGGGTTTCACCCCGGCGCAGATGGTTTATATAGATGCTGGCCTGCTGAAAAATTCATAGAGGCTGGTAATATATTAACAGAAAGATTAAGTGCACAAATCGTTATTACAGGGGGGCCTGGCGAAGGAGATTGGCTAATATAATTGCTTCTGCGATAAAAGGCGCTATATCTTTTGCTGGAGAGCTCTCTTTAAGAGATACTATTGCGCTTATAGAGAGAATGGATTTGTTTATTGTCGGCGACACTGGCCCTATGCATATAGCAGATGCACTAAGAACGCCAATGATAACCCTCTTTTGTCCTTCCGAGCCCAAAATAACCGGGCCTTATCACGCAGAGAAGGCAATAATAGTAAAAAAACCATGCCGTGTAATCCGTGTAAATTAACTAATTGTAATAATAATTTTTGTATGGAGCAAATAACTGTAGAAGAAGTTGTTAATCACGCCAGAAGATTACTGTGTAAAGAGTAGAGCCATGAGAAAATTACATCAAAAAACCAAAAATTTCGCAATTAAAACAGTTATAAATCTGATAAAACAGATGAATCTTGTTGACATAAATTATTGTGCAGTACCATCCAAATTCCTTGTTATCAGTACTACTGGCATCGGAGATACACTATGGGGAACTCCTGCAATCAGGGCATTAAAGGAAACCTATCCCGAATGTTATATAGGAGTTCTGACAAACCCTGCAGGATTTGAGCTCCTTCGGGAGAATCCGAACATAGATGGGCTGTTCATTTTCAGAAGGGGATTAAAGGGAATTCTTTCATTACCAATCCTGTTAAGGGCACTCAGACAGAAAAGGTTTGAAATAGTTTTTATATTTCATGCCTCTGACCGTATTATATGGCCAATAAGTTTTTTAACAGGAGCAGCCGAAATCATTGGCATTGAAGGACAGAACAAGGGGCTTGATTTTGTGCTTACACGGAGACTCGCACCACAGAATAATATACATGGTATAGAGGCAAGATTAAACCTTATTAATTTGATAGGAGCCGAAACTTCTAAT
The DNA here is from genome assembly GCA_040753955.1 of Nitrospirota bacterium. Taxonomy (GTDB): domain Bacteria; phylum Nitrospirota; class Thermodesulfovibrionia; order Thermodesulfovibrionales; family SM23-35; genus JASEEX01. Next base: position 23,726 of record JBFMDQ010000004.1, read on the forward strand.
AAGAGCATCTCTATTTATTTAACAGAGAAAGACAGAGAGACAGCTGAAAGATTTTTAAGAGATAATGGTATTACTCAGGATACATTATTAGTGGGTCTTCATCCGGCTGCACAGAAGCCTTTTAAATGCTGGCCTCAGGAGAATTTTATAACTCTTGGGAATACACTTACAGAAAGATTTAAATGCAGAATTATAATAACCGGTGACTCTGGGGAAAAGGCACTGGCTGATATGGTATCTTTAAAAATAAATGATTCAATCACTTTCGCAGGGAAATTAACTATCAGAGAGACCGCAGCATTGATAGAAAGATTGAATATATTTATTACCAATGATACAGGTCCCATGCATATTGCATTTGCCCTGAAAACACCCACTATAGCCCTCTTTTGCCCGACAGACCCCAAGCTCTGTGGTCCTTATCATACAGAAAGAGTTGTTATAATAGAAAAACCAAAGACATGCAATCCATGCATCGGGAAAAAATGTGATACCCCCAGATGTATGGAGCAAATTAAAGTTGAAGAGGTACTGGAATCAGTGAAATCTTTATTAAACTCAAAGATCAGGGACAATATAAAATGACTGAAAAAGTGACCCCGCCAAAAGAAATCAGAAGCGGATTTCCGAGGGTAAGCATCATAATACTCAACTGGAACAAACTCGAATACCTGAAACAGTGCATTGAGAATGCTGTCAAAAATACCGATTATCCAAATTATGAGATTATCGTCCTCGATAATGCTTCGACTGAAACCGGCACAAGAGAGTATCTTGAATCCCTGCCTTATATATCTATTATGAGTCCAGTAAATCTCGGGTTTGGAAAAGGCAATAATAAGGCTGCAAGGGCAGCTTCAGGTGAATATCTGCTTTTGCTAAATAATGATACAATTCCAAAACATGACTGGCTTACGCCAATGGTTGACCTGATGTTGAATACTCCCGGATGCGGTATTGTCGGAAGCAAGCTTCTATATCCTGACGGGACAATTCAGCACATAGGAGTATATATGGATTTTAAGGGAAGGAGAAAACACTATTTTAAAAAGTATCCTGCTAATATCCCAGAAGCACTCGAAGTCAGAGAATGCGAGGCAGTTACCGCAGCATGTCTGCTTATTAAAAAATCTGTTTTCGAAAAAGTCGGTGGCTTTGATGAACGATATATCCAGGGAGTCGAGGATATGGACCTCTGCTTAAAAGTCAGAGAATTAGGTTATAAGATATTTTTCTGTCCACATAGTGTTTTAATCCACTTTGAAGGTTCGAGCATGAAGGATATGGTGGACAAACAGCGAAAAAAAAATAAGAAAAGAAACGACAGGAACAATGAAAAGATTTTCCATAAAAAATGGGGCAAAAAAATTGATAGCTTCATGCTTGAGCTTCATCCGTGGAAATTCAAGTCATACTCTTATTACACCAGAGAATTCTCACATATCGTAAACTTGATCCCCCCTACCGCAAAAAACATACTTGATGTTGGCTGCGGGGCAGGATTGTGCGGCAAAGAAATACGAGGAGCCGGCATTCGTGGAAATATAGTAGGTATAGAAATAAACCCGGTTGTTGCCAAAGACGCTGAAATGCATATGGACAGGGTTATTGTGGGAGATGTTGAGAACCTTGATATACCGGGAGACACCAAATTTGATTGTATTATATTAGGCGACATTCTGGAGCATCTTATAGACCCATGGACGATACTAAGGAAATTAAGTGAATGTTTATCGGAAGACGGGATTGTCATTGCGAGCATTCCGAATATCCGGCATTACAAAATAATAAAAGACATTCTCAGGGACAGATGGTTTTATCGTAAAGACGGGATTTTGGACGGCGGACACCTGAGATTCTTTGGCATCTCTACAATAAAACACATGTTTTCTGTATCAAGGCTTGATATTGTTAAGACAGAGCGATTACAAAAGGCAGAAGGTTTTATGAAATTGCTGAACAAGATTTTAGCGGGCAAGCTGAATGAATTCCTGACTTATCAATACCTGATAGTGGCAAAGAGAAAAAAGACCATGGGTAACAGGGGATTTTAGCATGAAATTAGCTGTCTTTTTTGACAAATTTGCACCTATTCATGAGACAAAAGACCCCGGTCAAATTGTGCAGGGATTAATAGACATCGGGATACAAAGCGAGCTGTTCACAATAGATAAGCCTGCATTAAGGAAAGGCTTTCCTTCTATTCCAATCAGACTATTATTAATGGAGCAGGCATCCGATGTTGAATACTGGCGTGGTGTTCCTTATGATGTAATTGTTGCATATACAAGGTTATATTCACAGATTGCTTATACATTAAAAAAAGCCAGTAAAACAGTCTTAGTAAAGGCTGACACCGACGGCAGACGCATTTTTCCTATATATCCGAGAGACATGTCATATTATCCGTTTAAGAAAGCAACAGAAAAAATTAAAATTTTTTATAAAAGGGTCAAAAGACGGTTAGAAGGCCGGACCCGTGCCAACAAGCTTGCCGAACACATAAATCTTGCAGATGGCGTAATAGTGGAATCTCCGCAGGCATATATCAACCTTGCTTACATATTGTCATATTGGGAGATGCCGGAATTAATCAAAAAAATCTTTGTTATCCCAAATCCAGTCTCTGATTATTTTACTGCAACTCCACTATCTATTAAAAACAAACTGATAGTAGCAGTTGGAGAATGGGATGGAAGGGTTGGCAGCTCGTATATAAAGAATACAGACACGATGGTTAAAGCGCTATGGTTGCTGCATCGAGAAGTAATTGCAAAAAGCTATTTACAGACAGCAGAGCAATTGTGGGAAAGAGCAACATAATTTAACAGGATATTTACAATGGAAGCTTACAAAGACAGAAAACCCAGAATTCTTATTTTTAAAGAAAGCATGGGCGGAGATCTGCAATTCTTAATGGAAACGGATGTCGCAGAGGTCTATGTCAGGAGCGCAGCGGATTATTTTACCGAGAAGAAGAAGTTATTAAATAAAGAATATGATTTTATATTAGCAACCCCTTGGCGAGATCCTGTTTGGCATAGTGGCCGTCCATTTGTAAAAAATTGCTTTAGGGCAATAACAACACTTATTAAAAAACCGTCAACTTATTTTCCGGTGGTTTTGAGAAGATTAGTGCAAAAGACCGGAATGCGGCTTGGAATAGTTGACTCAATTGATGCGCCGCTGATAGCAAAAAGGAATTTCGGGCTGTTGGATGTGTGTCATCGGTATTTTAAAAGGGAATTGCCCCAGAATCACTACAATATATTTTTGTATACAACAGCAAGAAATAAGGACGCAGTAAACATTGTCCGGCAGGATTTTTTTCTGAAAAATGAAAGAAAATTAAGGCCAATACAATTTGGGATTTCTGACAAGAAGTTTAATTTGGTAGAGCTTGAAAAGAACGAGAAAGAATACGATATTTTTTATGCGGGCAAGTCACATTATTGTACCGTAAGACAAAATGGCATTAAAGAGCTTCTACAGCTGAAGGGAGAGGGTGTGAGGGTTTATTTACCTGAGGAGAGGTTATCGCCGGAAGATTTTTACAGGGCATGCGGCAAGTCACGGTTAGTGTTGTCACCAGCAGGGTTGGGGTAGGATTGCAATCGGCATTATGAGGCTCTTGCCGCAGGAGCAGTGCCGGTGATAAATTATCCGTGGATTGAACAATATTCAGCTTTTATTGATAGAGAACACTGCTTTTACTATGGTGTGGAGCCGTATGGATTGTTTAAAACAGTAAAAGAGGCATCGAAAGACAAGGAGCGGTTGAAGAAGATGAACGCCAATGGGCGGGAATGGATAATGAAAAATCTGACATTTAACCGCATTCTTGAATATGTTATCAAAGAAATGATGAGCGATTAGAATTTTTAGGCTCTTTCTCATTTCAAGGGGCAGAAAAGGCAGGCAATTAAAATGCAGAAACGGTTATCAATTAATTTTATTGTTCCGAAATTGGAGAAATATAAATTCAGTGCTGGCATTTACTCCATTTTAAAATATGCTGATGGTCTATCTAAAAAAGGACATGTAGTAAATATCATACCTCCAATTGGGAGCAAAAAACCGAAGTGGATAGACTGTTCTGCCAATTTTATGCTCAATGCTAAAGAGAGGCTTTTAGGACATTCTGTTAATTCAACAGTCAAGAATATCGTAAACTGGCTTGATAAAAAACTATACAGGAAAAAAAATGTCTTTACTCAAAGAGCTATTCGTATGGATTACATGCGATATGCCATACCGGATGCAGACATAACAATAGCAACTCTATGGGATACAGCCGAGATTGTATACAGATTTGGCAAAGGAGAAAAGGCGTATCTCATACAGCATTTTGAGCCTGTATTTTTTGAGACAGAGAGCTACGAGAAAAAGCTTTGCGAATGGTCTTATCAATTACCTCTTAATAAGATTGTTATTTCCACATGGATAGAGCAAAAGGTAGAAACCTATTGCAAAAACCACAAAATTACTGATAAGGTTTACAAATGTGTCCATGCCGTTGATTTAGACATTTTTAAGAAAATTCCTGTAGAGGATTATAGAGAAAATCCAAAACATTTAAAGATCATCAGCTATGGCGGACGAAATGTAAAATGGAAGGGATTTGAGGAAATGGCGCAGGCTATAGCTATGGTAAGGGAGAAATTGCCTGATTATAATATTGAATGGCTCGTTTATGGAGATGCGATGCTTCCCCCTAACAACCCAATTGCAGAATATACGCAGTTAGGCTTTTTGCAACCAAGGAAACTTGCCCTTGCATATAATAAATGTGACATCATGTTAAGCGCTTCTTGGTATGAAGGCTTTTCTGTGTTCGCCCTGGAGGCAATGGCATGTGGACTTGCTGTTATTACAACAAGATATGGGACAGAAGATTATGCCATTCATGGTTTCAATGCTGAAATAGTGGAGGAAAGAAATCCATACTCTATTGCTAATGGTATTATTAAGTTAGTTACCGATAAAGAATATAGAAAAAAGCTGTCACATAACGGCCATGCTACAGCACAGAGATTTAATTGGAGTTTCTCCATAAACAACATGGAACAGATTTTGTTTGAAATTTTAGAAGTAGAGCAATCATCAAAGGATGCCAAAAATAAAGTTTGATTTTTTAATAGTTGGTGCTGGATTTGCAGGTTGCACCCTTGCTGAGAGAATTGCTACACAACTTAACAAAAAAGTATTGCTCGTGGAGCAATGCAATTGTTTTGGAGGTTAAAAGATGGGTAATAAAAAAGAAAGAATCGCTGCAAATATACCAACCTATAACAGGAAGCAATTATTGGGTGAGTGTCTTGATGCCCTGCTTAATCAGACATACCCACTTGACGCTATTTATATCATTGACAATGCTTCTACAGATGGTACTCCTGAATTCTTGCTGGAGAGAGGTTTTATAAACGTTTTATTAACTCCTGATAAAGAACCGATTAAATCAGTAAAAGCTATCCCATTGCCAACTTTTCCTGATAAAACTGTTGAGATACATTATGTAAGAATGCCCGAAAACACTGGCAGTGCAGGCGGCTACTACGAGGGCATCAAAATGGGCTATAAGGCAGGATTTGATTGGTTGTGGTTGATGGATAATGATGGAGAGCCAAGAGAAGATGCTTTAGAAATGTTATTAAAAGCCATTAAATCAATCTGTTATCAAGAAAAGAAGATAGGTTTTTTAGTAAGCAAAGTAATTTGGAAAGATTACAAGCCGCATCATATGAATTTACCGCAAATTTCCTCTTTTGCGGGAACATTGCCTTTCAATTTGTTTGATGCGTCAGATTTATACTTAGTTAAAGCTGCTTCTTATACCTCTGCAATTATTTCTAGAGATGCTGTCGCACATGTCGGGTACCCTATTAAGGAATTCGTAATTTGGTTTGATGATATTGAATATACTTCGAGAATTGTGTCAGCAGGATTTTTAGGTGTTTATGTGCCTAAAAGTATTTGCATTCACAAAACTCCGGAAAATTACAGCGCAAATATTTATACCGATAAAGTAGAAAACCTATGGAGGTATAACCATGAAATCCGTAATAGACTTTTTGTGATAAAGAGTAAATCTTTATTGAAGTTTTTAGGAAGATTATTTGATAGATTACTTGTTATAAATTTAAAACTTTTGGTAAAACGTAAGCAGAATAAATTGAGTTTTATTATTGCCAATACAAGGGCTACTATTGCTGCCATTGGTTTCAAACCAAAGATAGAGAAACCATGTTAGATGATCACTGGGATGTAAGGCGTGGATAGCTAATAGCAATAAAGTCTTGTCATGAAGATAGCTATTAACTACAGAAAAGGTAACCTAAGACTCAAAGAAGGCATTGAATCAGCCGGACATGAGGTCATAGATAATATCTGGGATATCAACTCAATTGTCTCTGAAAGAATTAATGCCGTAATCTTTGAGTTCAAATATATTTTTAAGGAAAAGTGGAAGTTCCTGTCGCTAATTTACAGATTAAAGCGGCATGGGATACCTGTTATTACATGGAATGTTGATTCCCCATGGAATGCGGGGATAAGAAAATGGAAAGTAAATTTGCTTCTAAGAAGCAATATTCTCTCATTATATGCAACCCACTCCCTTCAGGATACTGATTGGACCAAGCATACGAGAACTATATATCTACCGAATGCTGCATGGATTAGTAAATACAATCTTCGTAGTGCTACTTTAGAGGATCTAAGAAGACCAAATATTTACAAATGGGATGTATTCTTTATAGGTAATATGGACAAAGAAAGGTATCGCGAGCACGAAAACAGGGTTGAATTCTTAGAGAGAATTGGTAGGTTTTTAACAAAGAAGGGGATAAATTTTCTGTTTGCAGATGGCAAGGACTTATCCTTTGATGAACAGGTAGAGATCATTCAAAGAAGCAAAATTAACTTGAGTTGCTTATCAGCGGCTGACTCTGTGTATGGAAAAAGCTGGGGGCTCCCTGAAAGGTGTTACGGTATCCCAGCATGCGGTGGTTTTCTTCTGATGGATGATCGTGTACATATCAAAGATGATTTTAGCATTGGCGATGAAGTTGTTACATATTCTGATATTGAAGATTGTAAAAATAAGATATTCTATTATTTAGACAAACATGAAGAACGCAGAAGGATTGCAGAAAGAGCTTATCAAAAGGTGATGAAAGAACATACCTATATGCATAGAGCTCGAAAACTAATCTCGGAGATACAAAATCTAAAAAACAATGTCAATTTCCAAACAAATTAAGAGATTATTTACACCAGGTCTTAGTAAAATCCTATCAATGGCAGTAAGGCGAAGAGATAAAAAATTTCTTGTCGCATGGAATAGAGGATTCGGTGATATACCATTGGGGCTTTATGCCTTTGTAGATAGAGTGAAACAGTATATACCAGAGGCAGAAATAACTTTTCTTACACGTCCTGAACTCGAAGAGGCTTTTCGCTTATTGGAAGGTGTTGAAGTTATTGTTGTGCCTTCATGGAAAAGAAAGGACGGCACTCCAACTATCCCTGTTATAAAGGAGACGCTTAAAACAATGGGCATTGACTATAAGTATTACGATGTCATCTTAGACAAAGTAGATCCTACTGGTGAACTCAGAGATTATTGGGGCAAACTCATCCCAAGGCTTAAGTGGAAGGATGAGTATGACAACTTATGGAAACGCTTTAATTTACAGGACTCATCATTCTATATTGCTGCCCACGTAAATACAGAAACCCAGCAGTTTTATGGCTATAAAAAAGATTGGCCAGTCGATAGCTGGAAGATGCTTTTTGAAAAACTTTCTGAAAAATCAGATACAAAAATAATACTGTTTGGTCATAGTAAAACAGACTCTTTTAATCTGTCTTCAATCATAGACCTCAGGGGTAAGACCAGCCTCCTTGAAATGCTCTCAATAATCAAAAACTGCTGCGATATCCTCATTGCTCCGGATGGAGGGGTTTTGTCAATAACATACTACATCGATGTTTACTTCCCTATAACTGTAATCTCATTGTGGGGAGATGCTAATCAGGGGATTATGAAACAGGCAATACCTTCACCGAATATAGAACTTAAACATATCCCTATAATCGGGAAAGGGAAGGATATATCAAAAATAAGTGTTGACGAGGTATACAACACTCTAAGCAATTACCTGATTGCACTTTCTATCTTCCTATTGAAAGTCTTTCAATAAGTAATGAAGGTAGACCCTCTTTTATCATCTTTTTCTGTACTGCCTCCACATCATAGGGAACCCTCACTATCTCCATCTTCTCATCATCAGCGATTGCATAACATGCCCCCGGGTTACCATCTCTGGGCTGACCGACACTTCCAGCGTTTATTATGTACCTCTCCGTTTTTCCTATAGGAGCTGCCTTCTTATATGTGGCAAGCTCTCCTGACGGGAGCCTCTCTATAATAAACGGCTGATGGCTATGCCCGAGGAAGCAGAATTTATTGTCGAAATAATGGAAATTTATCTCTGCATCCCAGAGTGTGAGTAGATAATGCCACTCCTCCGGTTCCTTCGGGGTCGAATGCACAAGAAGTATATCTCCCATTTCTTTTTTAACAGGGAAGGATCTGAGGGTTTTGCGATTCTTTTCTGTGAGCACACGCTTTGTCCACTCTATCGCTGCCCTTGCATATACATTGAAGTATGCGATATCTGTTAGTCCGAGTACCCCCCAATCGTGGTTGCCGGCAAGCATGATTTCACATCTATTTACGAGAAGCTCAATGCATTCATTCGGGTTAGGGCCGTATCCTATTGAATCCCCCAGAAATAAGACATCTTCTATCTTCCTTTTATCTATATCTTCTATGACGGCTTTGAGGGCTTCGAGATTTGAGTGGACATCAGAAAGCACGGCATAGGGCATCAGGCTTTACTAACCTCTTTCGCAAGCCTGTCAAGAATACCATTGATGAAGGGAGCTGCCTCTGAAGAAGAGAATTTTTTTGCTATCTCTATTGCCTCATTTATCGTAACGGCAGACGGAATATCTTTCCTGTAGAGTATTTCATATGTAGCAAATCTCAGTATATTCCTGTCTACTGCAGCCATCCTCTTTAGTATCCAGTTTTCTGCTACCCTTTCAATCATCGAGTCTATCTCATTCAGCCTTTTTATGGTCCCCCTGACAAGGTCCTCTGTGAACCTCTTAACGTCCTCGCTCTCTTCTTTGCCTGACCAGAAATCTTCGAGGTCCCTGCTATCAATCTCTTTCCCTTTAAAATCTACCTGGAATAGCATCTGCAGTGCATACTCTCTTGCCCTGCGACGCTTCATTTGAAAGTGAAAAGTGAAAAGTGAAAAGCCTTCGACCCGAGCTCAGGCCGAGGGTTGAAAAGTGAAAAAAGACCCGTTTTATAGTCTTTATTGATCACTGTTCACTACTCACTGTTCACAGTTTTTTGAGGAGTTGTGCCATTTCAATAGCTACCATTGCTGCATCCCATCCCTTATTACCACTCTTTGTGCCAGCCCTTTCAACAGCCTGCTCTATGGTATCAGAAGTTATGATTCCAAAGGCTACAGGCACACCTGTCTCTATCGATGCTGATGCAATGCCTTTTGACACCTCTGCAGCAATATATTCGAAATGTGGGGTTGAACCCCGTATAATTGTACCGAGACATAGGATTGCATTATATGTCCCTTTCAATGCCAATTTTCTGGCTAACATAGGGATCTCAAAAGAGCCCGGAACCCTGATAATATCTATATCCTCTTCCTTTGCCCCATGCCTTAATAAGGCATCAAGGGCACCATCGAGCAACCTGCTTGTAATAAAATCATTAAACCTGCTGACTACTATACCAAATCTTAGCCCTTTGGCCTGAAGCTCACCTTCAATAGTCTTCATAAATCCTCCTTTTTTCAAACAACATTCAGCTTCAAATCAACACGTCAAATAATCAATCACCAATAACCAAACACCAAATAAATTCCAATAACCAAGCACCAAGTTCCAAACAATTTCAAGCACTTGTAACCAAACACAAAATAAGCCTATGCCTGTCCATTGGTTATTGAAACATTGGTTATTATTTGGTCATTGTAATTTGATCATATTGATTATTAGGTATTTTAGACATTATCAAGTATATGCCCTAACTTCTTCTTCTTTGTTTTGAGATAGATAATATTTTTTTCATGCGGCCTTACCTCTATAGGGACCCTTTCAACCACCTTAAGGCCATACCCCTCGAGTCCGATGATCTTCCTCGGATTGTTCGTCATAAGTCTCATCTTCCTCACACCGAGGTCAACAAGTATCTGTGCACCAATGCCATAGTCTCTGAGGTCAGGTCTGAAACCGAGCTTGATATTAGCCTCAACAGTGTCAAGACCCTTATCCTGCAGCTCATATGCCTTCAGCTTGTTTATCAAACCAATGCCTCTGCCTTCCTGCCTTATATAGAGGATAACCCCTTTGCCCTCTCTCTTAACCATCTCCATTGCCCTGTGTAGCTGCTCTCCACAGTCGCATCTCTTTGAACCGAAGACCTCTCCCGTAAGGCACTGAGAATGGACCCTGACGAGGACCTCATCTTCTGGTTTGATTTCACCTTTAACCAGGGCAACATGAATATTGTCGTCAATATCATTGGTATAAGCTATAGCATTAAACTCGCCGCCATATTCCGTTGGCAGTTTTACCGTTACGAACCTTTTTACAAATGACTCTGCCCTCATCCTGTATCCAATAAGGTCCTTTATTGTGACTATCCTGAGATTATGTTTTTTTGCAAATTCCATAAGCTGAGGAACCCTTGCCATTGTCCCATCATCATTCATTACTTCACAGATAACACCTGCTGGATAAAGCCCTGAAAGCCTTGTTAAATCAACAGAGCCCTCTGTCTGTCCTGCCCTTTGAAGCACACCACCTGGCCTTGCCTTCAAGGGAAAGACATGACCGGGCCTTACAATGTCTTCTGGTTTCGTCTTCGGGTCAACAGCGGTCCGTATTGTCGTTGCCCTGTCTGCTGCTGAGATGCCTGTCGTGACGCCTTTTTTTGCCTCTATCGAGACTGTAAAGGCGGTGCCAAAAACTGATGTATTGTCATCTGTCATCATCGGGAGCCTCAGTTCTTCTACTCGCTCTGGGGTAAGGGAAAGACAGATGAGCCCCCTTCCATACTTTGACATGAAATTGATCGCCTCCGGTGTTACCTTCTCTGCTGCCACACACAGGTCACCCTCGTTTTCCCTATCCTCATCGTCAACAAGGATAACCATTTTGCCCTTTGCTATATCCTCTATGGCTTCGTCAATTGTATTGAATCTATACCTTTCCATTTTTAACCTCTCCAAAAATGAATAACCCTTGGCAAGACCCCAGGGTATCGAAGTATTGTTCACAATGATACCGTATGGCGTCATTCCGGGCTTGACCCGGAATCCAGTTCCTTTCATTTTCCTGGATTCCCGCTTTCGCGGGAATGACAGAATACGGATAACCCTGTGGCAAGACCACAAGGAATTGTTGAGTTAAAATTTTTAAATTTTGGTCTGTAATTTTAAATTTTTCTTTTTGAATTTTAAATTTCACTTGATATACCCCTCTTCTTTTAAAGTTTTCATTAGACCCAAATCTTTTCTCTCCATCCTGAGAAATCTTGCAACATACTTTCCTATAACATCCACCTCGATATTCACAGTATCGCCAGGGCCTTTGAATCCCATCGTTGTGAGCCTTGCTGTATGTGGGATAATCACTACAGTAAAACTGCCTTTTAGTATATTAACAACGGTGAGGCTTATTCCATCTACAGCAACTGAGCCTTTCTCAACAAGAAAACCAATGATTTCCGGAGGCGCCTCTATCTCTATCTTGAAGGCATCTCCTATATCTGTCCTTGACCTTATCCTGCCTATACCATCCACATGTCCTGAAACAAAATGCCCGCCGAGCTTTGAGTCAGGCCGAAGGGAAGGCTCAAGGTTAACACGGTCGCCAGGTCTCAGCTGACCAAGGTTTGTAGACCTCAGGGTCTCATCAGAAAGGTCGAATCTTACGGTGCCACCTTTTATATCAACTGCTGTAAGACATACACCATTGACCGAGATGCTGTCGCCTATCCTTGCATCTTTTATGATCTCTCTTGAATTCAGGGAAAGGTGGACAATACCCTTCTTCTCTATCGAAGTTACTTCCCCCATCTCTACAATAATACCAGTAAACATCTTACCTCTCTGTGTCAATAGTAAACTTGAGGGTTTTTCGATATATACCGAGTATATCTACTACCTCGAACCACGAAGTCCTAATCCTCATAATCCTACCAGTTCTGGAGACCTCTATATCTCCTTTACTTATGGGTATCTTCAACTCTTTTGCCCTTTCAAATACCTTGTCCCTGATCTCCTCCTTATTTTCGAGGGAAACCCTCGAAATTTCTTTTGCATCAGCCTTAAAGGCTAAATATCGGTAATAGGGCATGCCGAATTTAATACCCGAATATGCAAGAAAGGCAAAAAGTAGGAGCCAAAAAATTGCCTTTTTCATTGTACTGACCTTCCTACTCTATTAAACCTGAGCCAATTTTTTTTGGAATCCCAGGACCAATAAATAATAAGGGCCTCACCCTTTATATCCTTTATATCAACGAATCCCCAGTATCTGCTATCATGACTCTGGTCTCGATTATCCCCCATAACAAAGACCTTATTCTTAGGCACGGTTATTGGCCCAAAATTGTCCCTCGGGTTACTCCCCTTTGGTATGATATAGCTATCAGAATGATGCGCATAGGGTTCTATAACTGCCTTTCTGTTCACAGAAACTGTTTTGTCCCTCGACTCTAGAATATCACCCTCGGTGGCGATAACCCTTTTTATAAAATCCTTCTTAGGGTTCTCAGGGTATCTAAAAACTATTATATCTCCTCTTTCCGGCTCCTTGAATACCAGAAACCGCCTATCAGAAAAGGGAATCTTTGTTCCGTATATAAACTTATTGACGAGTATATGGTCACCAATAAGAAGTGTAGGAATCATTGAGCCAGAAGGAATCTTAAAGGCCTGTATGACATAGGCCCTTATAACGAGTGCAAGTAACAGGGCCGTGAGTATAGCCTCTGCGTACTCCCTTATAAGTCTTTTTCTGTCCTTTTTCATTCAGAATATAACCTCGAAAGGGTCATTCTCAAAGACAAGCCCTGCAGAGCCAATAATCCCTGCATCTTCTCCAAGTAAAGAAGGGATTATCTCTACTGCACCAAAGAGTTCCTTAAAGGCCCTTTTAGATGCCTCCTTTATAGCCTCCTGGATATATATATCCCATGCCCCTGTAAGGCCACCCGCGAGGATTATTGCCTCAGGACTCATCACGTTAATAATATTTGCAATTCCGATGCCGAGATACCTCCCAGCTTCCCTAAGTGTCTCCCTTGCGAGACTGTCTCCACCGAGAGCTGCTCTGTAGATATCCTCTGCCGTGAGTTTGTAAAAATTCCCACCACAGAGTTCCTTCAGTATACTCTCTCTGCCCTTTTCGAGAGCAGATACTAATTTTGATAGCATCGCCCTCGCAGATGCGTAGGATTCGAGACATCCATAATTACCACAGAAACATTTTTCACCATCTGCATTTATGGTCATGTGCCCTATCTCTGCAGCCACATTGAGAAGTTTTTTGTCCTGTATTATTCCACCTCCTATGCCCGTACCGAGGGTAAAAAGGACAAGGTTTGAGAATCCCTTTCCCGCACCAATCCATTTTTCTCCAAGTGCTGCGGCATTTGCATCATTCTCAATGAACACGGGCACCCTGAATTTCTCTCTCATTTCATTTACAAGATTAATCCCTTCTACAGCAGGGAGGTTCGGAGAGATTACTATCCTGCCGCCTTCCCTGTCGACAAGCCCTGCCACACCGAGACCGATTCCTGCAATCTCGTCAGAAAAAAGGCTGCCTGCTACCCTGAAAATAGAGTCAAGTATCTTCTCGGATGTCGGCTCCTTCATCTTCCTGATAATCTCACCATCCCTCGTGACCAATGCCACCCTCAGATTTGTGCCACCGAGATCGATACCTATGGCATGTCTTTTATTCATTTACTCTTCTTTATAGACCTCTATCACTATTTCAGGGCACATCTGTGCACATATAGCACAACCCGTGCATTTCTCCTGATGTTCAGGGTGTGCAGGGAAAAAGCCCTTTCCGTTGAATCTATCTGAAATAATTATAACCCCCAATGGGCATGCATCCACACAATAGGTACAGCCTTTACACAGCTCCTTATCTATTACAATCATACCTTTCATACAGCACTTCCGAGTAATTCCTGCGCATGCTTTAAGGAGACCTCTGTAATCTTACCACTCAGCATGCGTGCTACCTCATCCAGTCTTTCCCTACCTGTAAGCTCTTCTACCTCAACATATACCCTTTCATCTCTCTGTCTCTTATCAATTTTTAGATGGAAATCTCCGAGAGAGGCAATCTGTGGTAGGTGGGTCGTGCAGAGCACCTGGTGCTTATTGGATATTGCCTTTAGTTTATTTCCTACAACCTCTGCAGTCCTTCCTCCAATTCCTGCGTCAACCTCATCAAAAATGAGAATGGGTATATTGTCAACATCTGCAAGGACGCCCTTTAGAGCAAGCATAACTCTCGAGAGCTCACCGCCTGATGCGATCTTTATAAGTGGCTTTGGAGGCTCTCCAGGGTTTGCAGAAAACATAAACTCAACCCTATCGAGGCCGTTAGATGTGATAGAATCCTGCCTTATATCTATTCTGAATTCCGCTTTACTGAAGGCAAGCTCTTCCAGTTCCTTTTCGACAAGCTCCTCTATCCCTTTAGCAACCTTCCTCCTTTTTTCAGAAAGGGAAAGGGCAGCCTTTAGAAGCATATCTTCTTTCACATTGAGCTCAGCCTCTATAGAGTCGAGCCTTTTATCTGAGAGCTCAAGTCCCTTAAGTTCTTTCTCTGTCTCATCCCGGTATCTGAGGATAGTTTCGATACCTTCGCCATATTTCCTTTCGAGTCTCTTGACTAATTCGAGCCTCTCTTCGATTTCAGCAAGCCTTTCAGGTTCAAGGTCATATTTGTCCCTAAATCCTCTAAGGGAGATAGCTGCATCCTCAAGGAAGGGAAGTGCTGACTCAAGTAAATTCAGGGTCCCAGATACGCTCTGGTCTATAGAGGACATCTCCCTCACCTTAGCTATTACAGAAGAAAGCCTTTCCGCACAAGAGCCCTCAGAGCCATAGAGTATTGAATAGGCCATCTCTATTAATTCCTTTAACCTGCTCAGGTTTGATAGAATCGTCCTCTCTTCAGTGAGTGTCTCTTTCTCGCCATGCCTCAGAGAGGCTGCATCTATTTCATTAATTTGAAACCTGAGAAGGTCAAGCCTGTGTGCCCTCTCTTTCACCTTTTGTTTTAAATCATCCTTTTCCCTTCTGAGTGCCTGAACCACGCTATAAAGGGATTCTACAGTTTCTCTGTCATCACGGAGTTTGCCGTATGAGTCAAGAAGGTCTCTATGTTTCTCAATTGAGGTAAGGCTCTGATGTTCGTGCTGTCCATGTATATCAACAAGGTATCTTCCGACCTCTACAAGGCTCTGCAGGTTTACCATCGTGTCATTTATGTATGCCCGGCTTTTGCCTCCAGGAAAAATAGACCTCCTTAGGATAAGGCCATCGGATATACCAATGCCAAGATCAGGGATATTGTCCCCTTCTACTTCAAAATATGCCTGAACAGCTGCCTCCTTTTCACCTGATCTGACTAAATCTGACTGTGCCCTACTGCCCAGGGCAAGACTAAGGGCATCCACGATTATTGACTTCCCGGCGCCTGTCTCACCTGTGAGTACATTGAGTCCATTCTCGAATCTCACTGTAAGGTCATCAATGATAACAAGATTTTTGATTCTTAGTTCTTTTAGTTTCAATTTTGTCAAAGGTCTAATATTTTACGGTGAATCCTTTCAGGTCACCCCTGGGTTGTTCCCATTTCACCTCTATATTTGTAACCCTTGCGCCAGGCGGGCCGATATAGCACTCTCTAATAGCCCACTCTATAACCCCTTTCGTGCCCTCAAATACAGCTTCAACCCTGCCATCGCGGAGGTTTCTTACCCAGCCTTTCAGACCGAAGGTATATGCAATATCCCTGGCAAAGGCCCTATAAAAGACCCCCTGTACCCTTCCCTCGACGAATAAATGAGCTCTTGCCTCATCCATATTTTCAAATTATATCATACCGACTGAGTGGAAGGAATATTTAAAAGTTGGGATAATATCTAAAATTTAAACTTCTAAAAGTTATTTCGGAACAGAAGGCAAAAGGATCTGCTTCATATTATAAAAGAAAGAGGCCGCCCTTCGGGCGGCCTTAATATTTTTAGTACAGATTAAGAATTGGACAAAAGTCAGAGTTAAGAACGCTCTATCCCTTAAAACGAGAGATTGACCTCAAAGTATGGCCACCAATCATGCTGAAACTTCGAGCTCCCTAATATGGAAAGATCGGTACCTGCTATTTTAGACTCATGCTTTGTGTATATGAAGTCCATTAAGCCCAGACGGAAGCGCACATTGGGACGAAAATAGTAGTCATAGTAGGCATCCCATACCCCGGCATTAAATGGATAAAAACCTGCAATGTTGCTACCGCCACCATAAAATTCATTTGCAGCGGGTTGCAGTACCGTACCTTTCCTCCTATAACCACGGTAATTGAAGGGATTGATCCATGCATCGCTTCCCTTAGCATATTCAACACATAGCTGGTGATTCCGCCCGATTATATCTCCTGTGTTAAACCCTAAATACCAGATATGTCCGGGAAAACCATCTCCTTCAAATGTTCTGCTGCCGTACGTATGTTCCGGTACTTTGAAATGGCTATAATAATGAGCTCCGTATACCTGAAATCCTGTAAGCTGTGTATCTACATAAAAGCCGGTCAAATAATAAGGAGTTTTAATATTCAAGTTAGACACAGCAGTTACGCCACTGGTGTTAGGCATATGCCAGTCATCCATATAAAGACCGTCCAGAATGATAGCTGTATCCTTGCCTATCTTCACCTCTGCCTGTGCCAGATATACGTCAGCATCTTCCGGCAGCGAAATCTTCCTTTCATCATATTTTAAGTATCCCAATATAATACCGCTTCTTTCTTTGACCTTCCTTTCGTAGCCCTCGAGCGTAACAAATCTCCTTACCTCCCCTTCAGGTTTACCAGCAGCGGCCGTGCTTGTCGATCCTCCACCCCATAGTTTCTTTGTCCACGGGAGTTCTATGTCATCGAGCGCTGTCTTAGGTGCATCCCATTTGATTAATGTACCATCAATCTCGGAGTCTATAAAGAGTCTCGGGAAGAGGCTCCTTGCCTGACGTGATGGAGGACCATCCAGCCCTGGAAGGCGTCCAACATACCAGGTGATATCATAGGGTAGCTTGAATGTTGCATAGGCCTGTTCAAATCGTGCATTGATGTCATGTCCGATGCTTGCTTCAAAAGAATTTGGTTTATTAAATGGATCAGTGGCAGTAGTATCATAAGCACCCCAACGTTTGTTTATAGTCAGACGTGTATAGAAATCCACAATATCGGGCACAACTTCGGCATGCCCGTTCAACCTGATTCGTACAGGGAAAGAAGTTTCGTCTTTTTGTTCGAAACTCTCCGTAGGTTTTCCAATACCATAAAAACCTGACTCAGTTCTGGCTGTCTCACTCATAATACGAAACCGTGCTTCACCGCTTAGTTCGACACGGTCCTTTAGTGACCTTTTTTCGGCCTTTTCTGCCTTTTTCTCGACCTCAGCAACCTTCTTCTCAGCCTCTCCTGCCTTTTTCTCAACCTCTATTGCCTTTTTTTCAGCCTCTTTTGCCTTCATCTCGGTCTCAGTCTGCCTTTTTTCTAAATCTTCGATTTTCTTTAGAAGCTTCCGTACCTCTCCTTTAAGCTGTTCTATCTCTTCTGACGGGTCAGCAGCTAAAACAGGCATAACCCATACCCAAAAAAGGAAAATCGCAGCAAAAAAAGAACATATTACCTTTTTCATAAAAACCCCCTTTAGAAATTAAAAATAGGTCTTTATAGCGGTCTTAAAATAAGTCATCTCATTTTAAAAATCAACCTTTTTAATTGTTGTGAATGAATAATAAAGTATATTTCTGCATCCAAAATATCCTGAAACATGCAAAAGAGTTTACAAAAAGAAAGCCGCCCTTCGGGCGGCTTTCGATATTTTAGTATTAAAAACTTTCTTTTATGGTTTTCTCACGACCAGAATAGGACACCCTGCATGTCCTATCACCCTTTCTGTTACGCTTCCCATAAAGAGTCTTTCAAGCCCTGTTCTTCCATGGCTTCCAACAACTATGAGACCTGCATTCTTCTGATCTGCTGTCTTGACTATGACCTCATATGGCTCACCTTTTAGGGCCAGGGCCTCCACCTTTACGCCTTCCCTTTCTGCAACCTTTCTTACTATATCAACACTTTCTTTTGCCACTGGTAAGTTTTCGTCCTTTTTTGCAACGGAAAGGACGATCAGATTACTTCCACAGCGCTTTGCTAAACTGATAGCCTCACGTGTCGCAGCCTCACTGTATTTTGAACCATCAGTAGCTATGAGGATACTTTCGCAGGGACATCTAAGTTCGGCAGCCCTCGGGACGACCAATACCTTGCATGGTGCATAGCCTATGACCTTTGCGGTCACGCTTCCCATCATAACCCTTTTAAGACCTGTCCTTCCCCTCCTTCCCATGATTATCATTTCAACTTTGTTTTTAGCTGCCTCATCAACAATATATTGATATGGTTCTTCTCCCTCATGTACAATAATCTCGCAGTCAACGCCCTCCTTTGATGCCTTTGATTTAACAGATTCGAGATGCTGCCTCGTCTCTTTTTCCATCTTTTCGACAAGCCCAGGTGCAAGGGCCTCAAACTCGGGATTTACCTCTACAACGGATATCGCATAGAGTTTACTCCCACAGGTCTTTGCTAAATTAATAGATTCTCTTACCGCACCCTCGCTGAGTTCAGAACCATCTGTGGATAAAAGTAACTTTTCAAGTCTTGCTACAGGACATGCCTGATATGCGCTCATATTAGTGCCCTCCTGACTTTAAGATTCCACTTGCTGCAAGGACCAATACTGCAACCTCTAATATTGCTATAATTGTATAAGAAGTATCTTTCTTTTTCATGAATATTGGCAATATTACCAGGTAGCACAGAATCGTAAGCCCTGCAAGGAGCGCTATCCCCACGAAATTAAGATAATCCCCTTTACCCACCATCGCCAACCAATCCCATCCTGTTGGGGCCTGCAAGTTATGTATGAAATCTCCCGACTTCATAGTCCAGTATTTAGGGATCTCCTGAGGGGAGATAAAAGGCGGTATTATCCCCAGGGCATACACGATGAAGGTCACCGTTATGATCGCAAGCCCTATGTACATTCCAATATTTAAGATATTTGCATATGCTATCTGTTCTCCTGCTGCCTTTGTTCTTTTTTCTTCTGCCATACTACCCTCCTATTTCCATATTCCAAGCCCTTTAAGTAGGGCCCTGAGTCCTGCAAATAATAGAAGTCCTATGACTATCCACCTGACTGCCTTTGGCTTTGCCACGGCAAGTATCCTCACACCAGCGATAGAGCCAAGCATAATCCCGATGACTGATGGGACAACTATCATTGGAAGCACTGCGCCTGAATTGAGATAAATCCATGCGGCAGATGTATCGGTTATGGAGAGTAAAAACTTGCTTGTTGCAACAGATATCTTAAGTGGAGCACCCATCAAAAGATTCAAGACCGGGACATTTGCCCACCCGGCACCGAGCCCAAACATTCCTGCCATTATGCCAATAACTATAAATAGAACTAACCCTGGAACTGTTCGGTGTATCTGCCAATCAATATCTTTCCCGAGGGATTCTTCCCTGTAGATCCCCATTATACCGAGGGTCTGGGACAAACCATCTGCTCTTGGGACATCTGGGAATTCAGATTTTTTTGCCGTTGCCATGATAACCACAATACCTAAAATGGTTGCACCAAGGAGGGTCTGAACTATATGGGCAGGAAGTGCAAGGCCAATCATCGCTCCGATTATAGCAGCAGATGATGCAATAAGTGCAACTGGCAGGGCAAGACGGAGACTGGCGAGGTTTCTCTTGAGAAGTCCTGGTCCTGCCGCAAGGGCACCAGAGAGGGCCACTACAAGACCAGCACCTCTAACAAAGTCAATGTGAAAGGGGAAAAAACCACTGACAAGTGGGACGAACAAGACGCCACCTCCTACACCACCGAGAACAGCCAAGATACCCAAAATAAATGTGAAGACTAATAGTATAATCGGCCATACCCACCACTGCATCTGTGAGCCTGAGGTTGCCTCTGGCACTGCTGACGGTTCAGTAGTCGCAAATACAGTACCTGCTACTAAAATTAATGTCAGAAATAACAAGCCTATAAATATAAATCTTGATAATCGCTTTTCCATATTCTCCTTTTTGTCCTCCTTATCTATATTTTTTACCCCTCCAATATAGGTTTACCTGATATCCTCAAATGCTCAAATGTATGTTTCGGTTTGCAACATATTGGATGTATTTCGAAATGTGACTTGCTTAAGGATTATAATTTATCTAAATCGTAATTTTCCAGTCAATTAAATAACACTCATAAACTTATTAAATATTCTGATAACTTAAATTTTAATAGTCCTCTTATTCAGCTGTTACAATCGTTAAGAAACCTATGAACATCAGCATTGCTCCGGAAAGCCTATCCCTTATATTTTCTTCTTTAAAAAATAAAAAACCATATAGAACCCCGATAATAAGGCTCATCCTTTTTATGGATATTACATAGGCTACCTTTGCAAGGCTTATTGCAACCATATGGGATACCACCATAAGAGAGTAAAAAATACCTGGCAGAAGAAGTGCATGGGGGAGACGTTGTCTCCCCCATGAGCCCCCTAAATCTTTCCCCCCCTTATACAACGCGATGGGTGTAAAGAGGAGAGTTAATACTGTGAAGTAAGTAATCCCGAAAAACAGGGGTGAAGAATGCTCTATAGCCATCTTGCCGAGTGATGAAGTGATACTGTAAATCAGTGCAACACCTATCATCAAGATCGAGCCTCTCTCTTTTATTATTGCCCTGATGGGCTCAAATAACCCCTCCCTAATTTTGCCAATATTCAATGTATAGCTTCCTGATGCAATTAAAAGGATACCTACACTACCCCGCAAAGAGACTCTCTCACCGAGTATGATATAAGAGACAAAGATAAGGAATACAGGAGTAAGAGCAAGGAAAGGAAGGGTAAGACTTAACGGCGAAAGCTTCAGGGCCTTTATATATAAAACTATCGATAATATCTCCAGTGGCAGAGAAAGTAAAAAGGCAGTATAAAAAGCCCTATCAAGCTCAGGCACAGGTATAAATAAAAAGATGACGAACAACAGGGGCAGTGAAAAGATAAGCCTTAGCCATGCAACTATATACTCATTACTGGAGGTAAGGGCCTTCTTGGTAAGGGCATCGCTTGTTGCAAGTGTAAAGGCAGATATTAATGAAAGTAGTACCCATGAATAATCCATAATATAGACTGCATCTATACGATGAAGTTGTCAAGAAACAAAAAACCATATATTCGAATAACCAATGACCAAATTCCAATAACCAAATAGAATTATCAATGCAAAATTATCAGTGAACATTTAATCTGATAATTGCTTATTGATAATTTTGACTTGAATTTTTGGTGATTGGTTATTGAAATTTATTTGATGCTTGGAATTTGGTTATTTGGGGTTTGGTTTATAACATATGATAGAAAGCATTTTGCAAAAATTCACCACAAAGTATAATTTTAAAACCATGTATAGAGACCCAAGGATATTCTTAGTAATATTCCTGTGCTCCTTTTCGAGCCTTGCCTATGAGATAGCCCTCACGAGGATATTTTCTGTCTCCCTCTGGTACCACTTTGCTTTTATGATAATAAGTATTGCCATGCTTGGCATCGGTGCAAGCGGGACATTACTATCCCTCTATCCTAAACTTAGAAGCCTATCCAATATCGGTATTTATAGCCTGTTGCTCGGTACCGGAATATCTCTGAGTTATCTTTTTTCAAATCAGATACCCTTTGATCCAGTGAGGCTTTCTTGGTCAAGGATGCAGTTGCTTTATATCGGTCTCTACTACGTAACACTCTCGATGCCATTTTTCTTCACAGGATTGATCATCGCCACAGCATTCTCCTGTATAAGCGAGAAATCAGGTATGATTTATGGTGCAGACCTTCTCGGTGCAGGTATAGGCTCAATAGGAATCCTGTATCTCATGACAATCACAGGGCCTGATAAGGCTGTTTTTATCCTCTCTTCAATCGTACTCATGGCATCATTCATTATCGGCAAGAAAAGGCTGAAGGCAATCTCTCTGGTATTAATCTTACTTAACCTTTCTGCTCTGTTCTTTCAACCTGTATTTATTAACCTCAGGATGTCTCCATACAAGGGGCTTCAGGTAGCCCTGAGATATCCTGAAGCAGAACATTTAAAGACCTATTTCAGTCCCTTCTCAAGGATAGACACGTTTAAGAGCCCTGTAGTGCGTTTTGCCCCTGGCCTGAGCCTCAGGTATCTTGATAAACTCCCTGAACAGATAGGGTTTTCAATAGACGGAAGCGAGATAAATGCTATAACAGCTTTCCATGGGGGGATCCCCCAAAGGGGAACGGAGTCCCCCTTTGGCACTTTTCTTAGATACCTGCCATCTGCACTCCCCTATGAAGTAAGCGTAGGGGAGGATGTATTAATCCTTGACCCAAAAGGAGGTCTTCAAGTCATCGTTGCAGCTCATTACAGCTCAAAAAATCTCTATAAGGTCGAGTCCAATCCTCTCTTGATAAAAATCATCAGGGATGAATTCAAAGCCTTTTCTGGCAATATCTACAGGGACGATACATGGTCAGGGCTCGGAAGGTCGTGGCTCAAGTCAGGTTACAAGAAATTCGATATTATCGACATCTCATTGATGGGTTCAGCACCCTCTGGTTCTTTTGGAATATCAGAGGACTACAGGTCTACTGTTGAGGCATTCATGGAATACATAGGCCATCTAAAACCGGAGGGGCTTTTGAGCATAAACCTCTTTATATTACCGCCTCCACGAATAGAATTGAGACTCATAAATACCATTATTACAGCTATGGAGGAGCTCGGGATAAAAGATATGGAAAAACAGGTTGTAGCTATTCGAAGTTGGGGAAGTATGTGTATTCTCATAAAAAGATCACCCTTTACCCTTAATGAGATAGAGGCTATCAAGGAGTTTTCAAAAGACAGACGGTTCGATTTAATACACTATCCGGGCATCAAAGAAGAGGAGGCAAACGTCTATATTCGAATGCCCTCAAATGAATATTTCACTGCCTTTAAAAATATCCTGAATCCCGAAACACGTACAGGGTTTATACATGATTATATCTTTGATATAAGCCCTGTCCGTGATGACAGCCCATTTTTTCATTATTATCTCAAACTCAAAAACATCAAGGAGACCTATAAAATTATGGGGGAAAAATGGCAGTATTTTATAGAAGAAGGATACATCCTTCCAGTGATCTTCATGCAGGTAATGTTTTTAAGCCTGATTCTTATAATTCTCCCGGCCTTATCAAGAAAATCATATGTCATTGCGAGGAGGTCGTTTCGACCGACGAAGCAATCCCAACAGCAAATACTAAGAGGCAAAGACGAGATTGCTTCGCCCCGTATTGAATACGGGGCTCGCAATGACATGGGAAAAAGGTTTTTACCTTATTTCGCCTTCCTAGGTCTCGGATTCATGTTTGTAGAGGTGTCTCTGATCCAGAAGATCATCCTTCCCCTTGAAAACCCCTCCTATGCAGTCGCTACCGTCCTCACATCAATCCTCATAAGTTCAGGTATCGGGAGTCTATTGAGTCACAGGGTTTCAGGTCTCAGAAGCCCCTCTGTAACAATCGCTCTCTCCTTTCTTATCATCCTTTACAGCGTTCTTCTCCCATCTATCCCAGATATAATTTCTCCTTATTCGATACCGGTAAAGATTATCTCTGTATTCTTCATCCTCATGCCGCTCGGCCTTCTCATGGGTATCCCCTTCCCCGCGGGTCTGAAAATCCTCGGTGAGAAGAATGAATCATTAATCCCCTGGGCATGGGCGATAAACGGTTGCCTATCAGTCCTCGCACCTATCCTGACTATTATGTTAGCAATAGTCATCGGGTTCAAAATGGTCCTCTGGCTGGGGGCATTAACATATGTGATGGCGTTTGTATTTATAAAGAAATTTGCCTCATGACGAATTTTTTCAGTACTCTCCAGTCCCAAATCAACAATAACCAAGTCCCAAGCACCAAATAAGACCTTCACTTTTGTGCTTCGCCAACCATTGGCACAAAGGCCACAGGGCCCATCTGCTCGACATCAAGCTCGCCCTTCTTCTTTGTCACAAGGGTCAATACCTGATAATAGACTGTGCTTCCTAAAGGGATTATGAGTCTTCCTCCCTCTTTAAGCTGCTTAATCAAGGGCGGAGGGACATGGTTCGCAGCAGCAGTTATGATTATTGCATCAAAGGAGGCATATTCTTCCCATCCAGAATAACCGTCAGCATGTTTCACCTTCACATTCTTATAACCGAGGTCTTTAAGCCTCTTAGCCGCCATGTCTGCAAGGGATTTCCTTATCTCTATCGTGTAAACCTCTTTTACTATTTCTGCCAGTACCGCTGCCTGGTAACCTGAGCCTGTGCCTATTTCAAGCACCCTGTCAGTTGGCCTTAACATTAATGCCTCTGTCATTAGGGCAACGACATAGGGCTGAGAAATTGTCTGTCCCTCTCCTATCGGTAGCGGATAATCTGCATATGCCCTACCCCTCAGATATTCATCCACAAAAAGGTGCCTCGGAATCTTTCCCATCACCTCAAGAACCCTTTTATCTTTTATACCTCTGCCCTTTATATCATTCTCTACCATGGCCTGACGCTTCTGTAGATAAGGGTCCGATGCTGAAAGATCACAAGGGGATTGAAAAAACAAAAGGAGAAACAAGTAAAGGGTTATGGAAGACAGGACAGGGTGTTTCATTGTATTCTTGCCTTGAGAACAAGGGTAACCATAGGCCTTTTAGGGTCATTGGAGGAAACCCGTACGCTTTTATAGATAGGGCCCACTCTGCCCTTTATATCAATCTTTGCAATAACCTTTCCTTTTTCCCCAGGCTTCAGGCGGCTCGAACTGGCCATCACCGCTGTGCACCCTCAGGAGGGAATCAGTTTTTCTATGACGAGCTCCTCATTACCTGCATTTGTAAACTCAAATGTATATTCGATCATTTCACCTACATCTATTGTCCCAAAATCATATCTGTCTGTATCGAACAATATTAAAGGCTGGGAATAGGAGACCACTGGGAAGAGGAGTAAAAACAATAGCAAAAAAATCTTTCTCATGGACATATATTACAACATACCTTTTAAATAAGGAAATATCTCTGGTTATCGGGTAGCCGCAGACTTTAGCCTGCGTGCATTTTAGAAGTATTGGTTCTGAAGAATCGAGTCTCTTGAGGGTCTATTAACTTATTCGTATGCTTTAGGTTATATTGAAAAGATACTAAAATGCAGAATTACATAACAATAAAAGGCGCAAGAGAGCATAATCTCAAGAATATCGACCTCTCAATACCCAGAGATACAATAACTGTAATAACAGGCCCATCAGGTTCAGGTAAATCATCCCTTGCTATCGATACGGTATATGCAGAGGGACAGAGGCGCTATGTCGAAAGTCTTTCAGTTTATGCAAGGCAATTCCTTGAGCAGCTCCGTAAACCCGATGTGGACTATATTGAGGGACTGTCTCCGTCTATCGCTATAGACCAGAAGACCGCAATAAGGAGTCCTCGCTCGACCGTCGGCACCATTACCGAGATATACAACTACATGCGCGTCCTTTACACGAGGATAGGCAAGCCATACTGTTATAATTGCGACTCTCTAATATCAAAACAGGAATCTAAGGATATTATTAATTCCGTTATGTCCTTACCCCGGGGCAGCCGTCTGCAAATCCTTGCACCCATAGTCAGGGACAGAAAGGGCGAATACAGGAAAAAGCTTCAGCAGATGAGAAGAGAAGGGTTTATAAGGGCAAGGATAGATGGAAGGATGATGGATCTCACAGAGGATATTGCCCTTAAGAAGCAGAAACGCCATACCATAGAGATTGTTATAGACAGGCTGATTATAAAGCCGGGCATTGATCGCCAGATAAAGAATGCAATCGAAACAGCCCTGAGTTATTCGGATATTGTAGTAATAAACTTGATTGATGAAAACAGGGATATCCTGTTTTCGAAGACCCTTGCCTGCCCAAAATGCGGAATTAGCTACCCCGATGTAAACCCTATGTTCTTCTCCTTTAATAGCAAGCAGGGTGCCTGCCCGAGATGTAATGGCCTTGGTTTTGAGAACATCGAGGAGAACTCTACCGAGCTTGAGGACCAGAAATATTGCAGACTCTGTAATGGTTTAAGGTTGAGAAGAGAGGCATTAAACATAAAAATACAGGATATAAACATAGGTGAATTTGCAAGGATGTCTGTGAGGGATGCGCTGTTTTTTATCAACAATCTAAAACTCACGGAGAGAGAGCAGACAATTGCATCTCGTGTTCTTAAGGAGGTCAAGGACAGACTTAATTTCCTCGAGAAGGTAGGATTAGGTTATCTCACGCTTGATAGGTCATCCCTTACGATCTCGGGTGGAGAGTCACAGAGGATAAGGCTTGCAACACAACTGGGCTCTTCCCTGACAGGGGTTCTCTATATACTCGATGAGCCAACAATAGGAATGCATCCGAGGGACTGCAAAAAACTCCTCGAAAGCCTTTCGTCAATAAGGGATGCTGGGAACACCGTTATCGTTGTCGAGCACGATGAGGAGACAATAAGGTGGGCAGACCATGTTGTGGATATGGGGCCTGGGGCAGGGCTGAATGGTGGCTGGGTTACAGCCTCAGGGAAACCCGAGGAGATAGAGAAAAACGAAAAGTCAATAACAGGAAAATACCTCAGTGGCTCGATATCAATAGATACTCCTCTTATAAGGAGAAAGCCAGAGGACTTTATCAGGATAATAGGTGCTCAGGAATTCAATCTCAAGGATATCAATGTCAATATCCCCCTCGGAACCTTCGCATGCGTAACAGGGGTTTCAGGTTCAGGCAAAAGCACACTCGTGCTGGAGGTACTCTATAAGGCACTCTTAAAGGAAATTTACAGGAGCAAATTGACACCCGGCCGACATAAAGAGATAATAGGAGCGGATAAGATAGATCGTGTGATATGTGTTGACCATTCACCTTTGGGAAAGACCCCCAGATCTAATCCAGCAACCTATACCGGGGTCTTCTCATTTATTAGAGAGTTATTCTCACATGTGCCTGATTCAAAGATAAGGGGCTACACCCCTTCAAGGTTCAGTTTCAACCTGTCTGGCGGAAGATGCGAATCCTGCCGCGGAGATGGACTGATCAAGGTAGAGATGCACTTTCTCCCCCATGTTTATATACCGTGCGATACCTGCAAGGGGAAAAGATACAATAAGGAGACCCTCGAGATCAGATATAAAGGTAAAAATATTGCTGAGGTGCTTGATATGACTGTATCCGAGGCACTTCAATTTTTCTCATTCATTCCTTCAATAAGGCAAAAACTCGAGGTCCTCGAAGATGTCGGGCTTGGGTATTTACAGCTCGGACAGCCTGCAGCAACACTTTCAGGGGGTGAGGCACAAAGGGTGAGACTCTCAAAAGAGCTCGGGAAAAAATCAACAGGCAACACGCTCTATATACTCGATGAACCCACAACAGGGCTTCATTCTGTTGATATACATAAACTGCTCAATGTAATAAACAGACTCATAGATTTAGGAAATACGGTCATCATAATAGAACACAATCTCGATGTGATAAAATCAGCCGACTACATTATAGACCTCGGGCCTGAAGGTGGAGAAGAAGGAGGAAGGGTTGTTGCAGAAGGCACCCCAGAGGAGGTCAGCATGAACCCCAATTCCTATACAGGGAAATTCTTAAGGAATAAACTGTTAAGGCCCAGTCACGCAAGAGTAGCATGAAGATTATCTGCCCTATATGTAAAAAAACAACAACGTGGGAGGAAAATCCCTGGAGGCCATTTTGTTCCGAGAGGTGCAAACTCATTGACCTCGGCAAATGGGTATCAGAGGAATACAGGATTGCAGGGGAAAAGCAAGAGGAGAAGAAAGAGGAAAAGAAAGAATAAAGACAGGAGGTTATTATGGTCAGGATAGCAGTTGCAGGGGCAGCAGGAAGAATGGGTAGCAGAATCACTGCCCTTTCGAGGGAATATCCTGAATTGAAACTCACAGGTGCCTTCGAAAAAAAGGGGCATGATGCGGTGGGAAAGGACATTGGACTTGTAATCGGAATAGGTGAGATAGGGATAAAACTTCAAGACAGCCTTGAAGATATTATTGACAATGTAGATGTAATTATCGACTTTACTACTCCGAGCTCGACAAAAGAAAACGTAAGGCTTTCGGCTAAGAAAGGTAGGGCAATGGTGATAGGAACAACCGGATTCTCAAGGGATGAAATGAAGGAGATAGAGGCTTCGATAAAAAATATACCATGCGTTATGTCATCCAATATGAGCGCAGGCGTAAATCTCCTGCTGAAGGTGTTGCAGAATACAGCAAAGGTTTTGGGTGACGAATACGATATAGAAATTATCGAGGCACACCACAGGATGAAAAAGGATGCACCCAGTGGCACGGCAATGAAGATGGCACAGTTAATTGCAGATGCTATAAACAGAAATCTTGATGAGGTTGCTGTATACACAAGAAAAGGGCTTATTGGCGAGAGAACCAGGAAAGAAATTGGCATACAGACTATACGTGCAGGTGACATTGTAGGAGAACATACCGTTATATTTGGTGGCCTCGGTGAAAGGATCGAGATTACCCATAAGGCATCAAGCAGGGACACATTCGCAAGGGGTGCATTAAAGGCAGCTATGTGGGTATATGGTAAACCAGCAGGTCTTTATGATATGCAGGATGTGCTTGGGCTGAAGTAAACCCCGTTAGAAGACCTTTCGCCCTTCTAACGGGATTGCTCACACGAGGCATTGACCCCGTGTTCGCTTGAAAAGGAACTTATTTTCATCCCCGCTCTGCCCGCCCCGCTTCGCGGAGCGAGGCCGGGGAAGAGCGGGGCTTTATGGGGTGCGGGGTAAAGCAGGATCTTTTATTTAAATGAAAAAACCTACAAAAAGGAAAAAACCAAAACCCCGCCTTCCTATCGAGGCAGCCTTGAAACTCCGCAGCCATCCCGTTATAGCAAAAAAGGGTGAGAAAGGATATGATAGAAGGCGTATTAAGCAGCAAACCACGGAAATCATTGAAGAAGAAAAAATTGAATAAAAAAGATTGAATTTTTTGCCTTTATCTGGTATATTTCCATCGCTTTGCGATGGAAGACAGAGAAAAGATATCGGTGTTTGAAGCACTCTTGTTTCTTTCAGGGGAACCAATAACGCCTTCCACTATAAAGGATGTGATAGAGCTCCCTGAGTCTGAAATAAAAAGGCTTATGGAAGAGTTGATGGCACAGTATAAAGAGCGAAATGCAGGGCTACTGATAGTTGAGATAGCAAATGGCTACCAAATGGTGACAAATCCTGAGTATTCGGAATGGGTAAAGAAGTTCAAAAGTGCCCATTTATCAAGCAGACTCTCAATGCCTGCCCTCGAGACCCTCGCCATAATAGCATACAGACAACCCATAATCAGGGCCGAGATCGAACAGCTAAGAGGTGTTAATTCGGACAGCGCTATCAGGACTCTCCTCGATAGAAGGCTCATAAGGGTAATAGGCCGTAAAGAGGCACCTGGCAGGCCCTTTCTTTATGGAACAACAAAGGAATTTTTGCAATGTTTTGGTTTAAAAGACCTTACAGAACTGCCGACCCCTAAAGACCTCGTGAGGGAAGAGGCAGCCTGATCCTGGAAGGGTGTTATGAAGAGATTTTATTTATTGACCTTGCTCTTAACCTTTTCTATTCTGCTTACAGCCTATGCTCACGCAGAGAAGAGAGCCGAAGCCACACCCGAGACCAAATATCATACTGTAAAGAAAGGTGATACCCTATCAGCCATATCGAAAAGGTATTCCATATCAGTCAGTGAACTCAAGGAAATCAATAACCTCAGATCAGTAAAACTCAGACCTGGACAGAAACTCCTTGTTAAATGGATCGGACCGAAGACCTATACGGTCAGAAAAGGCGATAACATCTTTAAGATTGCCAGAAAATGTAATATTGATGCAGACGAACTGAAAGATATCAATGGCCTCGAGACAGATTTATTAAAACCGGGGCAGAAACTCCTTCTCGAACCTGAAGAGGAATTGAATGAACTAAAAAAAATATGAGACAATACCCTCACAGGCTCGCATAGATGAAGGGATAGAAAAGGTAGTCGAATCTAAAGAACTCAGCGAAATCGGGCTGCAGGACAGAATTATCCTGTTCGCAAAAAAATTATTAAATGTTCCTTACAGGTTTGGTGGAAACAGCCTCATGGGAATTGACTGTTCAGCATATGTTCAGAAAGTATATGGCCTTCTCGAAATTAACTTGCCACGATCAGCAAGAGAGCAGTTCCATGCTGGAGAAATGGTTGAAAAAGATGACCTTTCCATCGGCGACTTAGTATTTTTTAGGACATACGCATCTTTCCCTTCGCATGTAGGTATTTATCTCGGAAATGACCTGTTTATACATGCCTCAAAAAAGGGCAGAAAGGTCACTATAGACAGCCTTAATACCCCCTATTATCTCAAGAGATTTATAGGGGCGAAGAGAATTATTGAAGGAGAGGGCGAAAAAGGAGAACTACACTAAAGGATGAAGGATAACTAACCTTCGTACATCACCTCTCCCATGTCTGATATATCATATCCTCCAAGCCCTATCACCATCTCCCTGAATTCAGCATCTTCTTTTATAATCTTCAGGAGATACTGTAGCATCTCGGTCTTGAAGAATTCATGAGGTATGGCAAGGTCATACCTCTCTTTTGCAACAGGGATAAAATCAAGACCCAGGGCCCTCGCAGATGCAAGGATTGCAAGACCTGTGTCTGCAATCCCAGTAAGCACTGCTGATGCTACACCCATGTGTGTGTATTCTTCCCTTTCATAGCCTTTAACATCTTTCGGGTTTATACCAAGTTTCCTCAAGCACTTGTCAGTAAGAAGCCTCGTCCCTGCACCTGACTGCCTGTTAACAAAAACAACATCATCTCTTGTTAAATCCTCAAATCCCTTTATGCTTTTGGGATTGCCTTTTAGCACAAGAAGGCCTTGCTCTCTATAGACAAGATTTACAAGTATAATCCTTTTATCAGAAAGGAGTCTTTTTATAAATGGTACATTGTAATCCCCTGTCTCCCCATCAAGAAGGTGCGTTCCTGCGAGATGTGCTTCGCCCTTTTTCAATGCCATCAGGCCGCCCACTGAGCCAACATGGGCTGAGGAGAAGGAAAACTCTGGGTACCTCTTCTTTAATATGTTTGCAAGCAGATCAAGTGCATTGTCATGGCTTCCTATACAGACAACCGTATTTTCGATATCACCTTTAGATCTCATTAGCTCCACATCCACCTCTGTGCCTGCCCCGATACCTTCAGACATGGCAGGTATCCGGACAAAGCCATCAGCGCGCACCAGAGACATAAGCACACCTGCCCCACGGCTAACGGGAGTTGCTATAAAATTATCTCCTACCTTCCCTACCTTTACCCTCAGGAATTCCTCATGCCCGAGGGTGGATGCAACCTGCCTCGAAATCTTTGCCCTGAGCATATCAGGCTTTTCAACCTCAAGGCCCTGCCATCTGTAGATAAGAGGCTTTGCAAATAACTGGAATGTTATATATGCAGATACAGGATAGCCAGGGATTCCAAGCACAGGTTTACCTTTCACCCATCCGAGGATAACAGGCTTGCCCGGCTTTATATTAACCCCGTGAAGCATCATTTCTCCAAGCTCTTCTATAGCCTTTGCGGTAAAATCCTCTGAACCAGCAGATGCACCGGCATTAACAACAATCAAATCTCCCATGTCAAGGGCTTCAAGTATCGCTTTTCTGATTTCATCAGGCCTGTCAGGCACTATCCTGAATCTCACTGGCTCTCCACCCCATTCAGAGACAAGACCACTCAGAATTCCCGAGTTGTATTCGATAATGTCACCCTTCTTTAATTCGGTGCCCGGTTCTACAATCTCCGTTCCTGTAGGTATAATGACTACCCTCGGCCTCCTCCTGACCACAATCTCCGTATGCCCACCTGCAAGCATTGCACCTATGTCAACAGGTCTTATCCTATGGTTCTCGGGGATTATCAACTCCGTTGCCACGATGTCTTCACCAATTACCCTCACATTCTGCCAGGGTGTTGCAGGCGAAATAATTTCAATAAAGTCACCCACTATATTCACATCCTCTATCATTATCACTGCATTAAACCCATCAGGCATGGGGTCACCTGTATCAATATACATCGCCTGCTCGCCTATCCTGAGTCTCCTGGGATTAGTTTCCGAGGCGCTGAATGTATCAGCGAACCTGACGGCGTAGCCGTCCATTGCTGATGAGTGATAGAAGGGAGACGAGATTTTTGCGATAACTGCCTTTGCAGTAATCCTTCCGAGAGAATCCTCAAACCTAATTGTCTCACCTGAAAGAGGTCTTCCAACCCCTTCAGAATCAAGCTTCCTAAACCACTTTGTCAGCGCCTCATTTAAAGGTGTGCCTTCAAGATAGATTTTTCGGGACATTATTCCCTGCCGAGCAACTTTCTTATCATGGACTTAAGTTCAACGAGGTCTGATGACTTAACAATATAAGCCTCTGAGGCCCATACAGAAAAATCATTCCTGTAATCATAAGCAGTAGACATAATAATGGGCAACTTCGGTCTCTTCTCCTTCATCTGCCTCAGGAGATAGATACCATCTGCATCAGGCAATCGTATATCGAGCGTAACAAGGTCGGGACTCTCTCTCTCAAACATTTCCATTGCCTCAGCCCCATTAGCTGCTACGACAACTTCATAGCCCTCCTCAGTTAGCTCTTCTTTATAAAGCCTCTGGATATGCAGGTCATCATCAACAACGAGTATTTTCATGTTACTCCCCCCCTACTTCTTCTCTAATTTTCAATGGCAGAAACACCTTAAATGTGCTTCCCATGTTAGGTTTACTTTCGACCTCGATCCTTCCATTGTGTTTTTCTATAATCTTATGTGTGATCGTAAGTCCAAGGCCGGTACTGCCAGCACCCTTCGTAGTAAAAAACGGGTCGAATATAAACGGCATGACCTCCTCTGATATGCCATGACCGGTGTCTTTTATTTCGACTACGACAGAGTCTTTCTCCACATATGTCTTAACAACAATTGTGCCATTGCTTCCGATAGCATGAACAGCATTTGTGAGGATATTGAGCAAGGCCTCTCTGACATTACCAGGATCCATATACACCTCGAAGGGGGCGTTAAGTTCCTTAATAAGGACTATCTGCCTTTCTTCGAGCTCAGACTTTATCACAATAGTAACCTCATCTACAAGGGAGTTAATATCTGCCATCTGCTCTTCAAGACTTACCCCTCTGACAAAGGCGAGAATCTCGCCGAGGACAATCTCGAGTCTCGCAATCTCTTTAGCAATTATCCCTGCATATTCCTTAAGATTTCCCCCTAAATTCTTTTCGAGTCTCCTTGCAAATCCACCAATAGAAACGAGAGGATTTCTTATATCATGTGCTACCTTTGCCGCAACCTCCCCGAGTGCCACCATCCTCTCCGCCAGAACGAGTTTCTCCTTTAGTTTCTTAATCTCTGTTATATCTGTGGCTACATGGATCGTACCTATGAATTCCCCTGTGCCATCAAATATTGGGGAGCTCGAGGTAATGAAGGTCCCTCCAAGGTTCGGTTCTTCGAGTTCCTCGGCATAGGGCTTTTTTGTCTCGATAGTTTTATGATGAGGGCACTCTAACCATGGTTCGCTCCTGCCATGAAATACCTCATAGCACCTCTTTCCTATGATCTCTTCAGGCGGTTTCCCCAACCTTTCACTGACAGCCTTATTAACCTTTCTAATCACATAATCCTTACTGGTGAAAAAGACCATATCTGATATTGACTTAAATATGTTTTCAAGCTCCCGTTCTGCAAGGGCAACCTGCTCGAAGAGCCTTGCGCTCTCTACAGCGCTTGCGACGTGGTTCGAAAAGGCGCTCAAAAACCTCATATCCTCCTCGAGGATAGGTCTCCTGTTAAAATGGTTGTCAACCCAGATAACACCTATTACCTTATCTCTCGATATCAGAGGTGCGACGGCATAAGCCTGCGTGCCTAACTGCTGTGTGAGGACAGCATCCGAGAGTGACTCCTCTTTTACATTCTGAATATTAAAGGGCCACTTCTCTTTAACCGTTTTTGTAAGGATTGTTTCCTCTGATAGAGGTATCTCTATACCGAGGCTGAGCCTATCGAGAAATGAATCCTTTCTCAACGGCCCTGTCTCAATCTCATGAATCATATCAGACAGCGTTTTCTTCTCTAAGGAAAGCCTCTCCCATATCTGCCATGCCTCCTCATGGCTTGCAGGTCCAACTCCCATAGTCCCTTTCAACAAACCTTTATTTTCGTCAATGAGAAAGAGGATTGCACGGTTAAAGCCGAGGCCATCACTCATGGTTACCGCTGTTAATATCATCCTTAAAAGTCTGTCGAGTTCAAGTGTTCCCCTCATTGCCGAACTAATAAAGAAGAGTCTTGAAAGCTCCTGGTTTCTCCTTATCAGCTCCTTCTCCACGCGCTTTTTCTCCGAGATATCCCTCGATATGCAAGCAACTCCTGCAATCCTTCCTTCTACATCTCTTATCGGCGAGAGAGTAAGGCTGACCTCTGTGATCGTGCCATCTTTCCTCTGTCTGATGGTATCGAGATCCTTCAGGACCTCTCCATTTCCTATCCTCTCGATGTTTTCCTTCTCAGCCCCAATAAGAAATTCCGGGACAAAGGGCAAAAATCTCCCCATGACCTCTTCCTTCGTGAAGCCATACATCTTCTCTGCACCCATATTCCATAATGTAACAATACCGTTCAGGTCAGAGATAACGATAGCATCTGCAAAATTGTCAATAATGCCTTGAAGGTACTCCTTATCCATCACAAATCCCATTTAAACCATGCCCTTTCTCTTCTTAATAGCATAATCGTAGAGTTCAATGTATCTTTCTGCTGATCTCTTCCACGAAAAGTCCGCCTTCATAGCATTTACGATTATCCTCTGCATTTTATCCCTATCAGTATAAACGCAGAGTGCCCTTTTTACAGCATCCAGCATTGCAGATGGGGTATAATCAGAAAAAAGGAATCCCGTTCCCTTTAAGGTCAGTGGGTAGAAGTCCTGGATAGTATCAGCAAGACCACCTGTCTTCCTCCCAATGGGAATACTGCCATACCTCATCGAAATAAGCTGGCCAAGTCCGCATGGCTCATACCTCGAAGGGGCGAGAAAGAAGTCTGAACCTGCATAAATCCTGTGGGCAAGTGGCTCTTCAAATCCAATTGTAACAGAGACCCTACCCTTATATCTGTTGGCAACCTCTGAAAAACCAATATGGAATGCCTCCTCCCCTTTGCCCAGGAGAATAAGGTTTACACCTAAAGATAAAAGTTCCTCAATAGATTGCAGAACAAGGTCTAAACCTTTCTGAGCAGAGAGCCGGGTGATCATACCTATAAGGGGCCTTTCGAGTTTCTCAAGAGATACCTCCTTTACAAGCTGCCTCTTGCATTCTCTCCTACCCTGAAGATTTTTGATATTAAAATTTTTGGGTAAAAACCTATCCTTAAATGGATCCCACTCCTTATAATCTATACCATTTATAACACCATAGAGGTCTTTTTCTCTTCTCTGCAAAACGCCTTCGAGGCCAAAACCAGATTCCTTTTTTAGAATCTCTTTTGCATAGGTGTAACTAACCGTTGTCAGTACATCTGTAGATATGAGACCTGCCTTCAGAAAGTTTATCCTTCCATAAAACTCTATACCTTCAGGGTTAAAAAGCTCCCATCCAAGGCCAGTAAGGGACATCTCAGAGGCTGGAAAAAGCCCCTGATAACCAAGGTTATGTATTGTGAGTACAGTAGCTGTTTCATCGAAAAATTGATCTAATCTATATATTGTCTTGAGATATAAAGGTATAAGGCCTGTCTGCCAGTCATTACAGTGAATTACATCTGGTTTGAGGTTAAGTGCCTTGCATGTCTCTATTACTCCCCTTGAGAAGAATATAAATCGAGATGCATTATCAATATAATCTCCTTGAGGAGTACCATATAATTCCTCTCTGTCAAAAAATTCATCACAATCTATAAAGTAGGTTAAGGATTCGTCGCTGAATATCCCCCCCTCTATTTCTCTATCTCCTATAGGTACTTTTATCTTTAAACCCGTATTTTGTAGGGGCGTATAGCTATACGCCCCTACCTTCTTCATCTTTCTGTAAAGAGGCAGGATAATATATGCCTCCTTATTCATATCTCTATACTTCTTTATAAGCGCGCCTGCAACATCTGCAAGGCCCCCGGTCTTTGCATAAGGTACTGCCTCAGGAGTTGCAATCAGTATTCTCATATCTTTGCCTCTCTCATAAACCTGGCTGCCTCCTCAGGAGGAGTGGGATTAATATAAAATCCCGAGCCCCACTCGAAACCGGCAATCTTGGTAAGCTTAGGAATAAGTTCCAGATGCCAGTGGTAGTACTCATTTATCTCATCGTGGAGAATGGATGTATGGATTACAAAATTATAAGGAGGTATATCGAGTATCCTGTCCATCTGTCTCAAGACCTTTTGAAGTATATCTGCAAGACCCGAAAAATCCTCTTCAGGTGGATAGAAATGGGGTTCATGCGCCTTTGGGAGAATCCACGTCTCAAAGGGCAACCTCGATGCAAAGGGTGCGAGGGCAACGTAACCACCGTTTTGATATATTACCCTTCTGCCGTCTTCAAGTTCTTGATTTATAAGATCACAGAATATGCATCTTTCCTTAAATTCATAATACCTCCTGGATGCATCTATCTCCTCTTTAACAAGCCTGGGGATAATCGGGAGTGCTATCAACTGGGAATGCGTATGCTCAAGAGATGCACCTGCCACCTCTCCTTCATTTTTGAATACCATTACATATTTAAACCTCTCATCCCCTTTAAGGTCAGAAAGCCTGAAATAATACGCCCACAATACATCCTCAACCGCTTTTAATGGCATTGTCGAGAGAGATTGAAAATGCTCAGGTGTCTCTACAATTACCTCATGGGCGCCTATTCCATTCATCATATCAAAGACTCCCTCTCCCATCTTATTCAAGTCCCCATGGACTTGGAGGGCAGGGAATTTATTAGGCATAACCCTCAATCCCCACCCTGGCGAGTTCGGCTTTGTATCGGGGGGTCTGAAGGCAAGTATCTCAGATGGAGTAGTATATTCATTACCGGGGCAGAATGGGCAAAAACCACCTTTCTTTCTCTGGGAGAAGGGGGAGACAAAATCTGTTGGTCTTTTACCTCTTTCCACGGAGATGATAACCCAGCGGCCAGTCACAGGGTCCTTTCTAAGTTCGGACAAATTTCCTCCAAACTATCGTGAAACGTAAGGCGTCAGGCACAAGGAGTCTCAAAATCCCTTACGCCTAACGCTTAACGCCTAACGGATTTTGGATTATTATATCATAACAGGATAATAGGATATAATAACTCATGAAACCTACATTCATTCACAGGCTGATAAATAGCCCTTTTGAAGACCCCTCTCTTTTTATCAGGATAATAAGGGAAAGGAGGGCATTTTTATTTGACATAGGCAGCATAGACAGACTTAAACCCGGTGATTTGCAAAAGATAACGGACGTCTTTGTAACGCATACGCATATAGACCATTTCATTGGATTTGATACACTTCTCAGGGCACTCCTCAGGAGGGAGAGGCCTCTGAGGATATATGGCCCTCCAAATATAACGGACTGTATAGAGGGTAAGCTAAGGGGCTACACATGGAATCTTGTAAAGGAATATCCTCTGAAGATAAAGGTCTTATGCATAAAGGGAGATAAAATAATCACCTCAAGCTTTCATGCCGAAAACTGCTTTGAGAGGATAGATAATGGTGTATCCGATTTCAATGGTACCATCTTAAGGGAGCCTTTATTCGGGGTAAAGGCTATCCAGTTAGACCATCAGGTGCCGTGCCTCGCCTTCTGCCTCGGGGAAGAATTTCACATTAACATAAATAAGGCTACCTTAATAGAGAGGGGACTTCCCGTTGGGCCATGGCTTTCAGAACTGAAAAGGGCTATCAGGGAGCAAAAATCAGGGGATACAGAGTTCATAATCTCTAACAGGGGATATAAGCTCGAAGAGTTGAGAGACATCGCAAAGATAACAAAAGGTCAAAAGGTCTCTTATGTCACTGATGTATCCTTAGATGACGAAAATATTAAAAAAATTGTTGAGTTTGTGCACGACTCTGATACACTTTACTGTGAGGCCTATTTCCTGGAAAAAGACAGAGACAGGGCATTGGAGAGGTTCCACCTTACAGCAAAGGCCGCCGGAAGGATTGCAAGAGAAGCGAAGGTCAAGAATCTTATCGTCATGCATTTTTCACCTAAATATAGAAGACAGCCAGAAACCCCAGAGGATGAGGCAATTAGGGAGTTCAAAGGCTAACCCCGCCATCCTCCCCTTAGTAAGGGGAGGTTAGGGAGGGGTCTTGAAAACCAGCACCGCATTTACTCCACCGAAGCCGAAGGAATTAGATATAGCAGCCTCGATCTCGGCCTTTCTTGGTTGCCTCACATAATCGAGGTCACATTCAGGGTCACTTTCCTCCAGATTGATTGTAGGCGGGATAACTCCTTCATTTATACCCATTAGGGTGAAGGCTGCCTCAATGGCCCCCGATGAAGCAAGCATATGACCTGTCATGGATTTCACGGAGCTTACAGGGATGTCCTTTGCCTTTCTACCAAATACAATTTTTATCGCCTCTGCCTCTGTCTTATCACCAAGGGGTGTTGATGTGCCATGGGCATTAATATAGTCAATATCTTCAGGTCTCAACCCTGCCTCATCTATTGCCAGTCTCATCGCTTTCGCCTCACCCTCAGATAGGGGTATTGTTTGGTGAAATGCATCTGTTGTGTTACCATACCCTGCAATCCCTCCATAAATATTTGCACCTCTTTTTAATGCACTTTCATAATCTTCTATTACAAGAATGCAAGCGCCCTCTGCAATAACAAAACCATCCCTTGTCCTGTCAAAGGGCCTGCTCGCTGTAGAATCATTAACCTTAGATAAAGCACCTGATACACCATATCCTTCAACACATACCCTGCATACAGGAGCCTCGGTACCACCACATAGCACAGGACCTCGATAGCCTGACTTGATTAACCTATATGCCTCACCTATTGCATTTGTGCCTGAGGCGCAGGCATTAGATATACCGAGACAGTAGCCTTTTATGCCCAGTTTCTGAGCAACATAGGATGAGGCCATGCTGATTGTTGTTGAAGGCATAAGATAGGCAGATATGCGTGACGACTTAAGACTATTGACTATCGACTGTTCTATTGTGCTTATTCCGCCGCGGCTTGACCCAATAATAACACCACCTAAAGTCAAATAGTCGTTTATCAGTCCTGCATCTTCCACAGCCATCATTGATGCAGCAACAGCATAATGCACGAATGGGTCAAGACGGTTTATCTCTTTTTGAGAAAGATACTCCCCTGCATCAAATCCTTTTAATTCCCCTGCTACCTTCCATCTCATCTCAGAGATATCAAATCTCCTTATAGGCCCTATGCCTGATGACCCGGCCTTTGCAGCCTTCCAGGACTCATAAAAGGAATTGCCGAGGGGACTAACAGCCCCGATACCAGTAACAACAACCCGATTCACCTGAATCTTCCAATCGCATTATCTGGGTTCATTGTTAGCTATAATAGCATAGTGGAGTTTGCAATTCTCCTTAGATTTATTGCTCTTATACATGTTATTATTGGCAGAACTCCCTATATATAAGGAGAGCAATTGGTAGGGGAGATACTGAGGAAAAGACGTGAGGAATTAGGCCTGGATCTCGAGGAAATCGCCGGAATTACGAAGATAAGACATGACTACCTGAAGGCGATTGAGGATGATACCTTCGAAAAACTTCCTGCGGAGGTCTATGTAAAGGGCTATGTCAGAGAATACGCTAAAATCCTAAATATCGACCCAGAGACTGTCATAGATGTTTACATTCAGCAGACATCAACGACTGAAGAGAAGGAAGTCCCTCAAAAGGAGATTTCACAGAGGAAAAGGCTAAAGATTCGATATCTATTAATTCTGTTAATCCCGGTGATAACCTTCGCATCTATTATTCTCTACCCCTTTGCTCCGGAAAAACAAAAGATGCCATCTCGCCCTTCCGAGACTAAAAAAGAAGACCTTTTCGAAGCTAAGTATGATACACCACTTATCCTCGAGGTTATTGCCGAGGATACAACCTGGCTGCTCGTAAATATAGATGGAACAAGATCGAAAGAAATACTGCTGAGGTCCGGGGAGTCAGTTAAGTGGGATGCCAAGAATAGTTTCTCCTTAAAAATTGGTAACGCAGGTGGGATTAAATTGGTCTTTAACGGAAAGGAGATCGGACCTCTCGGAGAAAAGGGCCAGGTCATAAGGCTAAACCTTCCGCCTTCTGAACTCAAGAATAAGGGATAATGGTATCTTAATAAAAGAAGGCGAGCAAATAAGGATTAAGGTCTCGATAGCCTGGTGCGAGAGAGGGGAGTTGAACCCCTACGGGTTGCCCCACTGGATCCTAAGTCCAGCGCGTCTACCAGTTACGCCACTCTCGCAATTTTAACTTGTTACTGCTTAGTGCGCCTCTACCCAGTTTTCCCCGCAACCGATATCTACTCTTATAGGCACAGAAAGCCTTATTACACCTTCCATCTCCTTTCTGACAATATCTGTAGCGACTCCGAGCTCCCGCATGGGAAGCTCGAATAAAAGTTCATCATGAACCTGCAGAATCATCCTTGCCTTCAAACCTCTCTCTTTAAACCTCTTCCATATATTTATCATCGCAATTTTAATAATATCTGCTGCTGTTCCCTGCACAGGAGAGTTTATCGCAAACCTCTCACCCTGCTGTCTTATATTTGAGTTCTGGTTTTTTAGCTCTGGAATGAAACGCCTCCTTCCAAATAGTGTTGCCACATAACCCCTATTCCTTGCACCCTCGAGGGTTTCCTCTATATACCATTTG
Organism: Nitrospirota bacterium; assembly: GCA_040753955.1. Classification (GTDB taxonomy): domain Bacteria; phylum Nitrospirota; class Thermodesulfovibrionia; order Thermodesulfovibrionales; family SM23-35; genus JASEEX01. Next base: position 65,274 of record JBFMDQ010000004.1, read on the forward strand.
ACGCCAGGGTGTCTATTAAAATACTGCTCTATATATTTTCTTGCATCATCTCTGGATATACTGAGGGTTTCTGATAACCCGAATGGCGATATACCATAGATAACCCCGAAGTTTACTGTCTTTGCAATCCTCCTCATATCGGGAGTGACTTTATCTATTGGAATACCAAAGAGCTCGGATGCTGTCCTTGCATGTATATCGAGGTCATTTCTGAAGGCCTCAAGAAGACCCTCGTCCTGACTCAGATGGGCAAGTATCCTTAATTCAACCTGTGAATAATCTGCTGAAAGCAGGATATTACCTTCTTCTGCTATAAAGGCCTCTCTTATACGCCTGCCCCACTCTCCCCTGATCGGGATGTTCTGTAGATTCGGCTCGCTGCTGCTTAGCCTTCCCGTAGCTGTTGCTGTCTGGTTAAAGAAGGTATGTACCCGCCCCGTCTTTAAATTTACTAAGCGAGGCAGCACATCCACATAAGTAGTTTTTAGTTTACTCAGACTCCTATAATTGAGTACCTCTCTGGGGAGTTCATGGGATTCTGCGAGTTCTTCAAGTACACTCAACTCCGTAGAATAACCTGTCCTTGTCCTTTTAGTTGGTTGGAAACCGAGACTTTGAAACAAAACCCTGCTAAGCTGTTTTGGTGAGTTTATGTTAAACTCTTCTCCTGCAAGAAAATATATCCTCCTCTGAATTCCATCAAGCTCTCTTTCAAGCTCCTTTGAGATTCCCTCGAGTTTATTAGAATCAATTTTCACTCCTGCCTCTTCCATATCGGCAAGTACATAAACAAGGGGCATCTCTATATTAAAATAAATATTTTCAAGATCATTTTCTCTGAGTTTACTGAATAGTATCTCTTTTAGTTCAAGGCTGAGACTTACATCCTCAGCCACATAGGGGGCGGCCTCTTCTAAAGGAACCTCTGAAAATGAACTTCTCTTTCCCAGAACCTCCGCAAAGGTCTTTTTCCTATACGATAGATATTCCAGTACAACCTCTTCGAGACTGTGGTTAGGTTTGTTTGGATTAATAAGGTACGATGCAATCATCGTGTCAAACAATGTTCCTTTAATATGAATGCCATCCTCTTTTAGAATTAAAATGTCATATTTGAGATTATGCCCTATCTTTGATATCCTTCCGTCTTCGAAGATCTTGGTAAACTCCCATGATATATCCTTCCTATTTATCTGAACGGGCACTCCAGGATACGAATGGGAAACAGGGATATAAAAGGCGTGACCTTTCTCTATGCATAATGCCAGGCCAACAAGGCTGTCAGTTATAAGATTTCTGCCTCCGCCTGAGGTGGATGCCTCGGTGTTAAAAGAAAACTCTCCGCCTGCGGATTCTATTAATGTGACTATCTCCTTGAGCCTTTCAAGGGAAAGAACTATTTCATATTCCCTTTCTCTGGATTTTACTGGGATGAGCTTCATAAGGCTACCGAATTCAAATTCCCTGAATAAGGAAAGGAGATGAGGCCAGTCAGGCTCTTTTAATCTGAATTCTTCCATATCAATATCAAGAGGCACAGATGTGTCAATGGTCGCAAGTTTCTTACTTAACCTCGCTATATCAGCGTTTTCGGACACAAGCAGCCTCAACTTATCTTTTTTTATCCTGTCTGTATTATTCAGCAGGTCATCAAGGTTTTCAAACTCTGAAAGAAGTCCTTTAGCTGTCTTTTCACCAATACCTTTAATCCCCGGGATATTATCAACCGTATCTCCTGTAAGGGCCATAAAATCTGTAATCCTTTCAGGCCCGACGCCGAATCTCTCTTTTATGTATTCTTCACCGAGGATTCTATCCTTCATCGGATCGTAAATCTTAATGCCTCTATTAACAAGCTGGAGCATATCCTTATCTCCGGTAACGATGAATACATCTATTCCTTCAGATGCTAAGCTCTTTGCAACTGTACCGATGAGGTCATCTGCCTCATAGCCAGGCATCTCGAATATCTTTATTTTAAAGGCAGAAATCAGCTCCATTATATGTGGCATCTGCTCCACAATCCCTCGAGGGGTTTCGGGCCTGTGGGCCTTGTATTCTTCAAAGATTATGTGCCTCTTTGTTGGGATAGGTGAATCAAAAGATACGGCAATGCCGTCTGGTTTCTTTTCCCTGATGATTTTAAGGAGCATATTTGTAAAGCCATAGATGGCATTGGTAGGGAATCCCTGTGATGTTGAAAGCTCTTTTATAGCATAGTAAGCCCTATAGGCATAAGAGTTTCCATCAATAAGATAAATAGTCATGGTGTTTGACAAAGTCTCGCTATTATTTTAACATTAAAATATTAATAAAAATTCGAGGAGGAAAAATTGCTCCAGGTGGTAGAAGATATCAGTCCGACAAAGAAGCGTCTCAGGGTAGAGATTCCATCAGACGTGATCGAAAAGGAGATAAAGGATTCTCTCGAAAGGTTAAGACAGAAAACTAATATACCGGGGTTCAGGCCTGGCAGGGCTCCAGTTAATCTAATAGAAAAACGCTTCGGCAAAGGGGTTGAAGCAGAGGTACTTGATAAGGTAATCTCTGAATATTACAGCAAGGCATTAAAAGAAGCTGAACTCATACCTGTAACAATGCCTGTATTTGATGAGAAGCTTGGCTTTAAAAGAAACAATCCACTTAATCTTTCATTCACGGTTGAAGTGATGCCGAAGATTGAGAATCTTAATTACGAAAATATAAAGATAAAGGATATTCCTATAGTTGTCGATGAGGCTGAGGTAGATGATTACATTAAAAAACTCCAGGATAAAAAGGCTATATATGAAGTTGCTGAAAAAGATGTAGATATGGATGACCTTGTCACATTTGAGTATGTAGACTGTAAAATGATCGGGGAAGAAAGCCCCCCATCCATAAAGGAACAGATATTGAAGATGGGTAAAGAGATATTCCCCCTGGACATAATGGAAAGAGTGATGGGGAAGAAAAAGGGCGAGGTAGTGGAGTTCACTACCACATTCAATGAAGGTTGTAAGTCAAAAGAACTTGCGGGAAAGACGGTTGATATGAAAGTTATGATAAAGGAGGTAAAGCAGAAAATCCTACCGGCAATTGATGATGAATTTGCAAAGGATCTTGGTTTTGAAAATATCTTGGAATTGAGAGAAAGGATAAAAGAAGATATATATAAAGCTAAAAAAGAACAGGCTATGAAAATCCAGAAGGCAGAGATTCTCCATAAGATTATTGAGCCCCATGATTTTGAGGTACCAGAAACCCTGCTCAGAAATGAGCTGGAATCCCTTATGATGCAAGAAAACACCCCCCTCACTCCCCCCTTACCAAGGGGGGAATTTAAGGGGGGTGATGCTGGCAGCCCAGAACAGGAAAAAGAGGATGTCGAAAACTTACAGGCTAAACTGAAACATAAGGCATTGAGGAACGTACAGGCATCGATAATTATAGATGCCATAGGCCAAAAAGAGGAAATCGCAGTAACAGAAGATGAAGTGAAGGATCGAATCCATTTTATAGCGGAAAGGCTCTCGGCCAAACCAGAGGTTGTCATGAAATTCTACATAGCGAGAGATGGCTCTCTGGAAGGCCTGAGGCATTCGATCTATGAGGATAAAGTCCTGGATATGCTTTTGTCCAAAGCCATTTCTGAGAAAGGAGAGTAGATGAGTATTATCCCTATCGTTATAGAGCAGACAGGTCGTTCAGAGAGGGCCTATGACATTTACTCAAGGCTCCTTAAAGACAGAATTATCTTCATCGGCACGGGTATAGATGACCATATAGCTAACACGGTTATCGCACAACTCCTCTTTCTTCAGACAGAAGACCCTGACAAGGACATTCATCTCTATATTAATTCACCGGGGGGTATAGTATCCTCTGGCCTTGCAATATACGACACGATGCAGTATGTAAAGTCGAGCATCGCAACCTACTGCATCGGACAGGCAGCCAGCATGGGTGCACTCCTGCTTGCAGCAGGTACAAAGGGCAAGAGATTCGCGCTCCCTCATTCAAGGATTATGCTGCATCAGCCCATGGGCGGTTTCCATGGACAGGCCACCGATATTGAAATCCATGCTCGAGAGATACTCAGGATGAAGGATACACTTAACAGGATACTTGCAGCCCACACGGGGCAGTCTCTTGATAAGATACAGGCAGATACAGACAGGGATTTCTTCATGTCAGGAGATGAGGCAAAGGAGTACGGGATAATAGATGAAGTGATACACAGCATTAAAAGTAAGTGACGCGTAATATGTAACGCGTAACGTGTGTGGAGGATATATGGCCAAGAAAGACGAGAGTTTGCCCAAATGCTCATTCTGCGGTAAGGAGCACAATGAGGTAAAAAAGCTCATTGCAGGGCCCTCGGTTTATATATGCAATGAGTGCGTTGCGCTCTGCAATGAGATCATTGCAGATGCTTTCCATACAGATGTGGAAGGTCCCACGTTTCCGAAGCTTCCTACTCCGAGGGAGATCCATTATTTCCTTAACGACTACGTTATAGGCCAGGAGAGGGCAAAAAGGATACTCTCCGTCGCTGTATATAACCATTATAAGAGGATCTACAGCCCAGGTGAATCAGAAGTGGAACTACAGAAAAGTAACATACTCCTGATAGGTCCTACGGGTACTGGCAAAACCCTTTTTGCACAGACATTAGCAAAGATACTCGATGTACCCTTCGCCATAGCCGATGCAACGACCCTCACAGAGGCAGGCTATGTCGGTGAGGATGTAGAAAATATAATCCTGAAGTTGCTCCAGGCAGCAGAATATGATGTTGAAAGGGCACAGAGGGGCATAGTCTATATTGACGAGATAGACAAGATTAGCAGGAAATCAGAAAACCCCTCAATAACAAGAGATGTATCAGGTGAAGGCGTACAGCAGGCCCTTCTCAAGATAATCGAAGGAACAGTGGCCAATATCCCGCCTCAGGGCGGAAGGAAACACCCGCAGCAAGAATTTATTCAGATTAATACAACGGATATCCTTTTCTTATGCGGTGGTGCCTTTGTAGGACTTGAAGGCATTATTGAACAGAGGACAGGACAAAAAATAGTGGGATTCGGTCATGATAACTTGACAAGAAGGGAGAAAAGGATAGGTGAGATACTCAGCCTCGTTGAACCCGAGGATCTGATAAAATATGGTTTCATACCTGAGTTTGTAGGAAGGTTGCCTATCGTAGCAACTCTCGACGAACTCGACGAGCCAGCCATGATAAAGATACTGACAGAGCCTAAGAATGCCCTTATAAAACAGTATCAGAGGCTCCTCTCCTTTGACAATGTCAGACTGAGATTTACAGAAGGTGCGCTATCAGCGATAGCAAAGAAGGCTGCACAGCGAAAGACTGGTGCACGAGGACTCAGGGCTATACTCGAAGAGATAATGCTTGACGTAATGTATGAGATACCTTCTCAGAAAGGCATCAAGGAATGTGTAATAATTGAAGAGACTATCGTCAAAAACGAAAAACCAATACTTTTATACGAAAGGCAGGCAGAGTCGGCATAAGAAAGTTAAAAGTGAAAAGTGAGAAGTGAAAAGTTCAATACAAAGATTCTATAGCTTAAATTTATTTTTTAGTCCTACCCGTGATTAACGCTTTCTTTATTGCCCTTTGAACAGTTTCTTTAAGTTCGTCGTTACTTATTGGTGAGACCACATCCTCTATAAAAGAGAGTTCATCTGTGGTGAGTGGTTTAATCTTTGACATTTGACATTTGATATTTGACATTTCCTTTGTTGAAACCCTGCCCCGGGACATAGATGTCATCAACGTCCTGAGCCTGAATCGTACATCCCTGACACCGTAAGGACTCAACTTTTTTATTATACCCTCTTTGTAGAAATTCAGCTCCTGGAGCCAGACAGGTGAGTCAATATTAAGGAGGATTTCTCCCCCGGATAACTTGCATGGTGACATATGGGATGAAAGGGGCTCATTGAATAGGTTATGCCAGTCCTTTTTAATCTCAGCGAGCCTTATACCATCTTCAATCCCGAGGTCCCTGATGAGAGGGAGAAATAAGGAATCTACCCTCTTCACCCTGCACCACCATGCCCCGCCACGTACCAATGCGTTGTTGTAAGGTAAACCCCGCACCACAGGTTTACACCCATGCCCCGACACCAAAAGTTTTTGGTGCGGGGCGTGGCTTTGGGGCTATACCCTTCGGGAATATCCTGCCATTCATCCCCGCCTTTACAGACGGGGCTTTCTGGTGGTGCGGGGTAAAGACGTGGTGCGGGGTTCACTAAACCGCCTTCTTAACTCTACCCGAGCGGAGACATCTCGTACATACATAAAGCCTTCTTACCCCGCTTTTGGTAATTATGCGCATTCTTTGCAGATTAGGCATCATCACTCTCTTTGTCTTATTATTAGCATGGCTGACATTATTACCGACTGTCCTTTTTTTCCCACACAAAGCACAACTTGCCAAGATTATCTCCTTCCACCCATTGCATTAAAAAAGTTCTTTATGATAACATTAAAAAGATTAAAAATCAAAATATGTAAATATCCGTAATTCGTCATTCCTGCGGAAGCAGGAATCCAGCCCTTCGACAAGCTCAGGGTGTCATGGTGAGCCTGTCGAACCATGGATTCCGCATCAAGTGCGGAATGACAGAAAGAAGGTAACCCTGTAGCAAGCTACGGGAAATTACAAGTTAAAAATGTCAAAGATAAGAATTTATGAACTGGCAAAGAAGTTAGGTGTAACAAGTAAGGTTATACTTTGCGAGCTTTCAAAACTCGGTATTGAAGGTAAAACACACTCTTCAGGCATTGAACTCGAGTTTGCTAAGACTATTGAAGCTACATTACTTAAAAAGGCTGTTGAACCAATAAAAGAAGTTACCCCCGAGAAAGAGTTAGTTACCGAAGAACCTGTTAGACCTTCTATTGAGAAATCACCCGAGGAGCATATAGAACCAGCAGTGCACGTAATGGAAAAAGAGCCTGAAATACTGCCTGAAGTAGAGGAACAAGAAGTACCGGTACTGCCAGAAGAGGAATTAAAGGTTCCGGATAGATTCAAAAAGGAGATAGAGGCAGAAAAGATCGAGAAGTTCAAGGTAAAACCGGGGATGCAGAGGGCCTTTCAGACGATCAGGAAGATAGAGCCAAAAAGATGGCATGAACAAAAACAAGCAAAGAGGTTAGAAAGGTTCAAGCCATTTCAGAAGGAGGAGCGGAAACCCCCTATCCAGCTTGTTATCCCGAGAAAGAAGACACTGAAACTTCAGGAAGGTACTACGGTAAAAGAATTTGCAGAACTCATAAGTGTGAAACTCTCTGATGTTATAAAGAAGTTTATGGAATTAGGATACATGCCTACGATAAACCAGCCCGTTGACCCCGATGCAGCCCTGTTAGTTGCAGAGGGTTTTGGGGTAAAACTCGAGCTTTCTTCTATTATTGAAGAAGATACCGTTACCACGGAGACACCTGAGGATCTTGGTAAATTATTACCACGTCCTCCTGTTATAACCATAATGGGACATGTAGACCATGGAAAGACCTCACTCCTTGACGCAATAAGAAAGACAAAGGTTATGGAGACCGAGGCTGGTGGAATCACCCAACATATAGGTGCATATAAGGTCAACCTGAAAGGCAAGGATATCGTATTTCTCGATACCCCAGGTCATGAGGCATTCACTTCTATGAGGGCAAGGGGAGCAAAGGTAACAGATATAGTTGTCCTTGTTGTGGCTGCGGATGATGGCGTAATGCCCCAGACCGTTGAGGCTATTAATCATGCAAGGGCCGCAAATGTACCGATCGTTGTGGCCATAAACAAGATTGACAAGCCTGAGGCGAATCCTTTAAAAGTAAAGAATGGACTTGCAGAGCATGGAATAATGCCCGAGGAATGGGGAGGTCATAACATCTTTGTTGAGGTCTCTGCTAAAAAAGGTATAGGTATAGAAAACCTGCTTGAGATGATACTCCTTCAGGCAGAGATAATGGAGCTTAAGGCCAACCCTGATAAAAAGGCAAGAGGTGCTATTATTGAGGCGAAACTTGATAGAGGAAGGGGACCCGTAGCAACTCTACTCGTCCAATCTGGAACCCTGAGGGTTGGCGATACATTCCTTGCAGGAATGCATGCAGGAAAAGTTAGGGCATTGACCGACGATACAGGTAAAAGGATGATAGAGGCAGGCCCATCAACACCCGTTGAGGTAATCGGATTTCCTGAGGTTCCCTCAGCAGGGGATGTCTTTATAGTCGTTGAAGACGAAAAAAGGGCCAGACAGATAGCCCTTGCGAGGCAACAGAAACAGAGACTTGTTGATATGGCGAAGACGAGAAAGCTTACACTCGATGAACTATACGCGAAGATAAAAGAGGGAAAGATAAGGGAGCTCAACCTTATTATAAAAGGCGATGTTCAAGGCTCTGTTGAGGCAATAAAGGATGCCCTCGAAAATATCACTCACCCACAGGTAAAGGTGAAGACAATACACTCATCCGTTGGTGGCATCAATGAGTCAGACGTTATGCTTGCCTCTGCCTCAAACGCTATTGTCATAGGCTTTAATGTAAGACCTGAGCCCAAGGCCTCCCAGGCAGCAGAGAAAGAAGGTGTTGATATCAGGCTTTATAATGTGATTTACGATGCAATCGAGGATGTTAAAAAGGCACTCGAGGGTTTCCTTGAACCCACTCTCAAAGAAAAAATCCTTGGAAAGGCAGAGGTTCGCCAACTGTTTCCGATATCAAAGATCGGAACTGCTGCAGGATGTTATGTGCTTGATGGCTTGATAAGCCGCTCAAGTGACGGTATTAGGGTTATCAGGGACAGCATCGTTGTATACGACGGTAAGATCGCTTCCCTTAGGAGATTCAAGGAAGATGTAAAAGAGGTGCCGGCAGGATATGAATGCGGCATCCTGATAGAAAACTTTAATGATATAAAAGTTGGAGATATACTCGAAAACTACATCATTGAAAAGATAGCAGCAAAACTATAAACAAAGTTAAGAGTTGAGAGTTATGAGTTATAAGTTTAAAAACAACATCCGCTTTAAACTTTTCACTTGTAACATACATAACTTGTAACTTTTAACTTTAAAATATGCTTCCTTTTAAACGCTCCCAGAGGGTAAGGGATCTCCTGAGAGAAGAGATAGCAGACATAGTTATTCACAGACTTAAAGATCCCCGAATCGGCTTTATAACAGTCACTGAGGTTGATGTCACAGATGATATTAAGATAGCGAGGGTTTATGTAAGTATCCTTAAAGATGAGGAGAGAAAGACAACGCTCGAGATATTAAATTCTGCAAAAAGCTTCATACGTTCTGAACTATCAAAAAGACTCAGGATGAAATTCATACCGAGCATCGAGTTCAGGCTCGATACATCTGCAGAGTATGGAAGCAGGATAGACAGATTACTAAAGGAGATAAAGGAAAATAAATGAAATTCTAAATACGAAATTCGAAATTCGAAACAAATTAAAATGACCTAAATTCAAAACATTTATGTTCCATAGGGAGGTGTTTTGAACATTTGTCCTGAATTTAATTCAGGATTGATATTGTTTCGGATTTCGATATTAGAATTTCGAATTTAAGACTTATACATGTCAACTTACTTATAACTTTCACTATAGATATTAGAATTTAGGATTTTAATAAATAAAAAGTATGATTCCTCCTAAGGATTTACTAAATTTTTTGAGAAATGAAGATAACTTTCTTTTAGCGACCCATGTTAATCCTGAAGGTGATGCAATTGGTTCCTCTCTTGCCCTTTCAATGGCACTTGAATCCCTTGGGAAAGTAACGGTACTCTATAGCAAGGATCCTATACCTAAGTTTTATCATTTTCTTCCAGGATATAAGAAGTTTAAAAACTCTATCTCACCTCTTACCACCTCAGACTCACCGCTTATTCTCTTAGATTGCAACACTCTCGAGAGGGCAGGGATTGAGGGGTTGAGTTTCAAGTATTCTGCTATTATAGACCATCATGAGCCTGCCCCGCTTTGCGGAGCAAGGCCGGGGACAGAAAAGGAATTCGGAGATATAAAGTGGGTAGTCCCAGAGGCAGCAGCAACCGGAGTGATGGTCTTTTATTTGATTAAAGAGTTGGGTATAAACATTACGAGAGAAATGGCCATAAACCTTTATTCTGCCATTGCCATTGATACAGGGACATTCAGATATGGCAATACAACTGCTGAGGCCTTCAGAATTGCAGCCGAGCTTATAGATGCGGGTGCAAGCCCGGTACATATATCAAACAGCCTCTATGAAATGTGGTCTAAAGAGAGATTCGCCCTCCTTGTAATGGCCTTAAACACCCTCGAGATAAGAGGTGATATTGCGATAACCTTCGTTACAAGAGAGATGTATGAAAAGACGGGGGCAAGCCTTGAAGATACGGAGAGCTTTCCCAATTTTCCCAGGATTATAAAGGACATAAAGGTATCCGCCCTTTTCAGAGAACTGGATGACAATTACTGGAAGATAAGCCTCCGTTCAAAAGGGGATATAAATGTAGCTCTCATTGCCTCCCGTTTCGATGGCGGTGGCCATAAAAACGCAGCAGGTTATATGATAAGGGCCGATCTTGAATCGGCAAAGGAGTCTCTCATAAAGGCCCTTCAGCCATAAATCACCAATAACCAAATTCCAGATAAATCCCAATAACCAAACACCAATAATCAAATTAAAAATCTGAACCTGCATGCATCTTCGAACATATAGACATTGTTGAACATGACGTAATCAAAGGCCCTCTCCTGCCTTACCTTACCCAACAGGGCTTTAAGGTCCTCTTCTGTGTACTTGTAACGATAACCGCCTATTCCATGGAGTCGAAAGTAGACTATTTCGCCATAGAGAGAGTCATCTTTAAAAGGGTCTACACAGTGGATAATCGACAGATTCTTACACAGGGCCTTTATTTCTTCTTTCTGCCAAAGGCCACGAGGCTCCCAGACAAGATAAAAATCCATTCTATCAATGAAAGAAAGGAATCTTTCGAGGTTTTGCTTATTTTTTTCTGTAGGCCTAAAACTTGCCGGGCATTGAAAAACAATTACCTTTGCATTGAGGGCCTCTGCAATATCCTTCGTTTCCTTCCATGCAGAAAATACTTCCTCAGTGGGCTTAAAGAATCCATAATTTTTCCTTTTCTTTTCGGGAATTGCCTGATTGAGTCTCCTATAAGTAGGACTTTCAGGTGGATGAGTAATTAGCTGCCAGGCTTTAAGAGTAAATTCGAACTCCGGAGGGGCCTCTTTTCGCCACTTTATTGCTGTCTCCAATCTCGGTAGCTGGTAAAATGTCTGCTGTAGTTCAACAACAGAAAAGTGCTTATAGTATTTCTCTCTTGCTACTGGAAATCCACAACAACCTATCCTTATATCCATGGTAAAATTATCATACTACATATGAACGTTGTCATAAACCTCAACAAACCTAAGGACATATCTTCACAGCAGGCAGTAATAAAGGTAAAAGGGCTTTTTGCTGCCAGAAAGGCTGGACATGCTGGATCACTTGACCCAATAGCAACGGGCGTACTCATTGTCTGCCTGAACGAGGCAACAAAGACAACAAGATTCCTATCAGACCTTGATAAGGAATACATTGTAAGATTAAAACTCGGTGAAAGAACAGATACATATGATTTAACCGGAAGGATAGTAGATAAAACAGACTGCCTCTTATTAAAAGAGGCCGATATCCATAGGGTCCTGAATAATTTTATAGGCCGGATAAAACAGACACCACCTATGTACTCTGCAATTAAAATAGGTGGGAAGCCCCTCTATAAACTCGCAAGAAGGGGTATGGACATAAAAAGACCAGATAGAACAATAAATATCTATGGAATAGACCTCATAGGCTTTAAACAACCATATCTTGATCTGAAAATCTCATGCTCAAAGGGAACCTATATCAGAACCTTATGCGACGATATTGGTAAGTCCCTCGGTGTAGGTGCCCATATGGTTTCGTTAGAGCGGACAAGGGTAGGAAAATTCAGGATTGAGGATTCAGTATCTTTAGAAGAATTAAAATATAAATTTGAGGGGGATTCCGCAAGGGGGACAAAGTCCCCTTTGCGTGCTAAAACCACCTGCAATTCAATAGATTCAGCGATTTCGCATCTGAATGAGATAATACTCGATGAAGGCTCTTATCATAAAGCAAAAAATGGCATGCCAATAATTACCACCGAAATCCCCCTGCATCCCCCTTTACTAAGGGGGGGCAGAAGGGGATTACAAATAAATCAATACGTTAGACTTAAAGGTCCTAAAAATAACTTATTTGGAATAGGTAGGGTAGAACGCGACAGGATAAAGATAGAGAGGTTGTTAAATATTTGACAAATTTGCTTTTTTTTGGTATTCATAAGCTATGTTTCGGGGTAGAAAAGGCACAATCGGTTTAGATATAGGCTCAAGTTATATTAAGATCGTACAGCTAAAGGATATAAAGGG
>JBFMDQ010000005.1:0-61848 GCA_040753955.1 Nitrospirota bacterium
TTTTTTCGCTTTCTTTGATAAACTCTTTCTCATGGGTATAATTCTCCTTTCTCCCTTTTAGGGATTCTCTTAAACCATTGAGAATTATACCCCAAATCATATTTGCATAATCCATGTTACACTATCCGCTTGAGAAGGAGAGGAAGATCGAAGTAGCTGAAGGTAATCTGAAAGCTGTACTTATTGGCACCGTAACTTGTGCTGATCTTTCCGCAGCTTTTGCTATCGTCCGGGAGCACGGTTTGGCCGTCTTCGGCACCACAACGGGTAAGCTGCTGCGAGAGCTGGCGCGGCTAGCCCCGGAATACCCGGTACCCATCCGAACCAAATTTTTAGTTCGCTTTTACTTCTGCGCTCCTACATGCGCGCTGCCGCACGTGGCAGTCGCCGCAGGATGGCTAGCTGGCTTTTGGACAGAGGTCCCGGAAGAGGCGAGCCTGGCAGTTGTAAAAGAGTCCTTCCAGAAAGTCTTCGGTCTTCCTTGGGAGAAGGTGGTGGTTGGCAAGGAGCGTGAGAGGCTTTTTCGCTTCTGGGAGGGCTACGTGGCCGTCGCGGCGCTTAAGTCCCACTCGGAGGTAACCGTAGCCCGGATCAGGGAGGAAAACCCAGAGGTGCTGGTGCTGGAACTGCTGCTAGGCTGAAAAAATAAGCGATGTTATTGATGATAGATTGGAGGAACAGAGGGTCAAACCTTCAAAAATCATTTTTGAAGAGATGCCCGCAACAGCAGATAACAGAGTTTGAGGCCAACTTCAAAGGCTACGCCCTTCTCAAGTTTTTTATTGGTAAACAAAATTAGCCTTTATTTAGGTAAAATAGGTCAAAAGATTAAAAAAATACGGAGGAGTTTATGAAATACAAAGTAAATCTTAAAAAAACTGATGAAGGTTATGCCGTGTGGGTTCCTGGTCTGCCGGGGTGTTGGTCACAGGGACAAACAGAGGAGGAAGCTTTAGAGAATATTAAAGATGCCATACAAGCATATCTTGAAACTGTTGAGGATTTAAGCAAAAACAAGGAGTCTCGTTATGTAGAAGTAGGATAAATTATGCCTAAGTTACCAGGTATAAACCACCAACGAGCTGTTAAAGCTTTTGAAAAGGCAGGTTTTTGGATTGCAAGAGAGGGGAAACATGTAACAATGACAAATGGAGAGCAAATTATTACTATCCCATGGGCAAATCCAGTTGACGCCTTTACGATGGCAGGTATTGTAAAAGATGCAGGTCTCACCATTGAGGAATTCAAGAAACTCTTATAAGCAACCCTGCCCGCAACGGACAGATAACACGTTGCATGTGTAAAATAAAAAATGCTATGCACTTCACATGCAAGGAAACGATACCCAAAATGACGCTTCGCTTGAACGCCTTTATAGATAGCATTTGTAACATGCATTATAAATGTTAGTTATGGTAGACAGGTGCAAGTAATTAAGCAGAGGACGGCGTTCACATTTTGGGTATCGGGCTGCCATTGCAGGTAGGAAAGAAGAATTAAATCGACCTTTCTTGACTTTAGCACATGCTGATTTATAAAATTTTGTATTGCGGGCGTAACTCAGGTGGTAGAGTGTCAGCTTCCCAAGCTGAAGGTCGCGGGTTCAAATCCCGTCGCCCGCTTCAATATTATTGATACTTTATACAATCCTATGTATCATTCATTTGTATCATTATTTAGACTGCCTGAACCACTTATTTAAATAAAACAAATAATTTATCAGTTTGACAATTTAAAAGATAATCTCTTATTATAGTAATAATTGTCTAAGAGGTCTATTTATGAAAAAAGAAAATAAGCGTGTCAGATTTACAATTGAGGATGATTGGTTTTCCTTTTTTATTGGCGTTATCCTCGGATTATTAGTTTTATTCGGCATCATCAAATATATCCCTTGGTAATAATCTGATCTAAAGGAGACATAGTATATGCCAAAAATTCCGCCAGATAAATATGAAACATGGGGTAGCTATATCAAGGCACTAATGCCCGGAGTAATTTATTGTATCATTTTAGGGATTTTATCTTGGTACTTAGAGAAAGTTGCTTATGCACAGTGGGGGAAAAATATTCCTTTAAATTATGTTTTTATTGCCATTATTCTTGGAATTGTAACGAGAAACCTCTTCAAGATAGGTGAAACATTTATAGAGGGAATCAATTTTAGTTCCAAAGTCTTTCTATATATTGGCGTTGTTTTAATAGGCGCTAAGCTGAATATTGCTCAAATCTTGAAAGTAGGAAGCGGTGCTCTTCTAATGGTCTCCTTTTCTATAACACTAATGGTTCTTTTATCTGGCTGGATCTCCAATAGATATCAATTGGGACATCGGGTAGGCCATTTGGTTGGGACGGGAATCGGAATCTGCGGTGTCTCAGCAGTTATTGCAACAGCTCCTGCCATCAAGGCAACCGAAAAAGAGATAATTATAGCAATTGGCGCATCACTTCTAACAGATGTTATGTGTCTTTTTGCCATTCCTCTGATTGGCCATTACTTTGGATGGAATGACACCTTTGTAGGCTACTTATCTGGTGTTACACCCTCGAATACAGCCCAGTGTATTGCAACAGGTTTTGCGTACAGTGAGGTTTCTGGATATGTCGCAACAATCACCAAATCCGCCAGAAATGCTCTCATGCCAGCTCTTATCCTGGCACTCATTTATTATTACACCAAAAAGGGGTTACCTGTTGGAGAGAGGGTAAGAATCGGCATACTCTGGTCTAAATTCCCTAAATTTGTATTAGGACTGCTAGTGTTATCCGGCCTTGCAAGTTTCGGTTTGTTTACTAAGGAAATGGTTAAAACAACCACTCACATGTATCAGTGGTTGTTTTCATTTTGTTTTGTTTCAATCGGAGCTGCGGTTGACTTGAAACAATTCAAAGGGAGAGACATTGCCCCAATTGTTGCCGGTTTTATATTAACTTTTATTCTATTTGGATATGCATTTTTGTTTGCTGGCTATGTTCTTGGGGCAAAATAATAAGTAGAAAAACTCTGTGAATTCCACTTATTTTTTTCTGTTCATATCGGTAAATATATTTCCTTACCGGCGCATCAGTTTCCATACATAGTAAATCCTCTGAGCAACAGTAACGTGGGTAAGGATGAGCATTATCCATAATACAGGTACGAGCCATCCTGTTATTGTGGCGAATACTAAGAGGATAATCCTCTCGGGTCTCTCCATGATTCCTATATGGCAAGATTCACCGAGGCCCTCTGCCCTTGCCCTTGCATAACTGATCAAGAATGCGCCTATCAAAGTCCCAAGGCTAAGAAATGCACCAGTGTGGTTTCCCTTTTCTGCAAGGTACCATGCGATTGCAATGAAGAGAAATGCATCAGAATATCTATCCAGTACAGAATCTAAGAATGCACCGAATCTCGTGGTCTTACTGTTGATTCTTGCCACGATGCCATCAAACATATCAAATAGACCACCAATGAGAATAAGAAAGCCACCGAGTTTTAAGTTATGAAGTATGACTAAGGTTGCAACACATGTCACAACAAAACCTGTCACTGTAAATATATTCGGATTTAATTGGATTCTTTTTACGATTGGGCTGAGAGGTCTGTCAAGAAAATGACCGAATTTGGCAATTAACACCTTCTACTTTTCCCTTTTCCCAGTAATAAATTCTTCTACCATGTCCCGTGCCTTTTCATCTGAGAACTGTACCAAGGGATGTTTCATGAAATATGCGGAAGGAGATATGAGCACCCCCCCTACCCTTCTGTTCCGAGCAATCCTGCAGCATCTTATAGCATCTATAACAACCCCTGCACTGTTTGGAGAGTCTTCGACAGAAAGTCTGAGTTCAAGACTTACGGGTATGTTTCCAAAAATTCTTCCCTCTATCCTGAGAAAACATATCTTGTTGTCCATAAGCCAGGGGACATAGTCAGAAGGGCCTATGTGGATATTTTCATTTTTTAATGGACTCTGGAGTTGAGACTGAACGGCCTCTGTCTTTGATATCTTCTTAGATTTTAATCTGTAGTGATTTAGCATATTCAAAAAATCGGTATTTCCACCTATATTTAACTGATATGTACTATCTATCTTTACGCCCCTGTCTTCAAAGAGCTTCGTCAGTGTTCGGTGAATGATCGTGGCTCCTATCTGGCTTTTAATATCGTCTCCTATAATCGGAATATTTTTCTCTTCAAAGCGCCTTGCCCAGGATTTGTCAGATGCAATGAAGACAGGAATACAATTAATTAAACTAACACCGGTTTTCAGGCATGCCTCGGCATAAATGGCTGTTGCCTTTTCAGATCCTACAGGCAGATAGTTCAATAGTATATCGGTATCGCTTTCCCTCAAAACCTTCGCAACATCACAGGGCTTCTTTTCGGCAATAATAAATCTTCTTTCTTTTTGATAATCTTCCATATGAGGAGATACGCCATCTAACACCTCACCCATTTCGACTGTGGCAGGATAATCTGGTAGTTTTTCATTGAATACCTTTGTACAGTTAGGTCTGGCAAAAATAGCTTCCCTTAGAGGTCTGCCTACTTTTCTCTTGTCTATATCAAAGGCTGCCACAATCTGGATATCACTTGGTCTGTACCCTCCGAGGTCATAATGCATCAGGCCGAGGGCCCTATCCGGATGGCTCTCACCTAAGGCCTTGTAATATTCAATGCCCTGGATCAGTGAGCTGGCGCAATTCCCGACCCCAGCAATCGCAATCCTTATCTCATGCATTCTCTTATTTCACCCTTTTCTGAGTCCTTTTGTATAAAAGCAGTATAAGGTCTTCGAGCTTTATACTGAATTCCGTTAAAAGGCTGTCTAAAGATCCCTCACAATAAAGCAGAAATCTTTTCCATATCCTCTGTATGGTGTCCTTATCCAGATCAGATGCAATTGCGACTTCCCTGTAGCTCATTCCCTTGAGAAGGTGACGGATGACTTCCTTTATCTTGGACTCTTTTGTATGTAGGCCGAAGAAGAATGTGCTGCGTCGCTCAGAAAATTTAAAATTACAGGTCTTGCATTTAAGAAGTTTCCTGCGCTCTCTTCCGTACCTGTCATAAATGACGATATTTCCAAGTCCCCTTTTTCCATGGTCACCGCATGCCTCATTGGGACAAAAAAAATCTTCTAACTTAAGAGGAATTTCCATACATTCTTTATATATCAAAGCCCTTTTCTATGTCAAGAGTTAATCCAGCAAAATGGGGACACTTTAGGGTATGCTATTGCCCGATGTTAATTCCCAGCTTTTTATAAAGTAAGGGGAAGTTCACATTCTCCATAACCAGGTCCATGCCACGAGCCACTTTAGCCTTGTCCCTCAATCTTAACCTTACAGAGAGTCTTTCCACCTTCTTGGCCACAGTATAGGTATCATCCCTTACCACTATAATAGGTATATCTCTCTGTTCGGCCCTGGCTATAATTATCTCACTGGGATAGAGTTCACCGGTAAGGACGAGGCATTCGGTGCCGGATTCTATGGCGGATAAATGGATATCGACTCGGTCACCTCCTACAATAACCGCATTATTTTTTGTCCTTTTAAAATACTCAGTGGCCTTATCTACTTGCATAGCCCCGATTAAAAAATGCTCCACCAGATTGTTCAGCCTGTCATGGCAGCATAAAACCTTGCCCCCCAGCATCTCATTCAATTCCTCTACTGTAATGGAACCAACTAGGGAGTCATGCGGTAGTATGCCGATGATATCCACACCCTTCCTCTTTAAAAATGGGATAATATAATCCTCTACACCTTGCTTATATTCATGAGTCACTTTATTTAATATTACCCCTATAAAGTGATCATTAAGGTCCCTTTTTGCCTGGAGGATATAATCCACACAAAACTCACCCTCATACTTCACCACAATTACCGCCTTTGCATTGAGGCGCTTTATTACTTTAAGGCCTGATACGCCAAGAACACTCCCGGAATATATGCTGCCATAGCCGCCAATTATCATGATGTCTTTATCTTCCGACAATCGCTGGAAGGATCTTTCGATTCTTCCCAGAAGACCCTTAATGTCCTTTAGGTAAGCCTTGACCGTAAGCTCCTGGGTCAATACCACAGGGCATATTTCAGCTACGGGATCTTTTAGTTCGAGTACCCTGTAAATAAACCAGGCGTCCTTATCCATTAGAATATTCTCAACCTTAATAGGTAAGATACCCACAGGCTTGAAATAGCCTACCCTGAAGCCGTCTTTCTTAAACTTATGACCTACTCCCATAGAGACTAAGCTCTTGCCAGAGTACCCTGATGTGGAACCTACATATAAAGAAATCATTTTAGTCCCCTCCTATGGTAAATCGTGCATCGATTGCTACCACTCCCTCTCCTCGTTTCTTAACCAAGAGTGGGTTGATCTCAGCCTCGATAATCTGAGGAAAATCTAAAGCCATTTGCGATAAAATTAATAAGGATTTCTTAATGGCCGCGATGTCTGCCTCAGTCTCTCCTCTAACCCCCCGCAAAATGGGAAAGGTTTTGGTTTCCCGAATCATTTCACGGGCATCCTCATGGCTTAATGGTACAATCCTGAAAGAGATGTCCTTCAAGACCTCCACGTAAATCCCACCCAGTCCAAACATAATCATATGCCCAAACTGGGCATCTTTAGTTATGCCTATGATTACCTCCTTTCCACCAAGTATCATCTCCTGAATCATCACCCCATATATAGTGGCAGTAGGCATAATGTCTTTAACACGGGTAGTAATATCAAAAAAGGCATCCTCTACCTCCTTTTTGTTATTTAGATTGATTTTGATCCCACCTATATCACTCTTATGGACAATCTGGGGTGAGATGATTTTCATGACCACAGGGTAACCCATTCCTTTAGCTGCGGCAACAGCCTCTTCAGAGGTTCTGGCCCACAAACTCTTTGGCTGCAAAAATCCGTAAGTCTTTAAAACCTCATAGACTTCTGGCTCGCTTAAACGCTCACGTTTTTCTTCCCTGACCTTTTCAAATATGTGGAGCACCTTCTCTTTTAAATCATCAAGACGGGCGTACGGCTTATCAGGCCTGTTTATCCAGACCTGATATCGACACATAGCATTTAAAGAGGAAACCGCTTCTTCTGGATAACTGTAATTGGGAACATTGTACTTCATAAGGATCTTAGAACCGGATTCAACACTCTTTCTCCCCATAAATGAGGTAAGGATAGGTCTGTCAATTAAATTAGCAATGTTTGCTATTGCCTTGGCAGCACCTTCTACGTTCACGACTGCTGTTGGAGTCAAAAGAACTATTACTCCGTTTACCTTCTCATCTTGTACCACTGTATAAAGGGCTTTTTCATATCTCTCTGCGGTAGCATCTCCTAAAATGTCAACGGGATTATAGAATGATGCAACAGGCGGCAGGAAAGTTCTGAGTTCATCTACTGTTTCTTTATGTAAGGGAACGAGCTGGAGGTCCGACCTGTCACAGGCATCTGCTGCTATAATCCCTGGTCCGCCAGAGTTAGTTATGATGGCCACATTTGGACCTTCAGGTAGAGGCTGATTGGCAAAAGCCAGGGCGTAATTAAAAAGTTCACCAACCGAATGTGCCCGAATAACCCCGCTTTGTTTGAAGGCAGCATCAAAGGCCGCCTCCCGGCCTGCAAGTGCTCCTGTATGGGAAGAGGCTGCTTTGGCCCCTGAGCTGGTAATACCAGATTTCAGTATAATAAGGGGCTTCTTTTTAGATACCTGGCTGGCGACCTCCATAAACCTTCTGCCGTCATTCACTCCTTCAATATATCCTAAAATAACCTTTGTATTATCATCTTCAGCTAAGGCCAGCATGATGTCTGTATCTGAGATGTCCGCCTTGTTCCCCATACTTATGAATTTTGAGAATCCTATGTCTTCAGCCAGGGCCCGATCAAGAACGGCAATGCAAAGTGCACCGGACTGGGAGAAGAATCCGATACTTCCTTTATTCGGCATGCCAGCAGCAAAAGAGGCATTGACTCTTGAGTGGGTATCAATCACGCCCAGACAATTAGGACCTATAATCCTGACCCCTGATTCCTTTGCCCTTTTGACCAGTTCATTCTCTAACTTAGTGCCTTCTGATCCGCTCTCTCTAAATCCTGCAGTTATAATTACAGCAGCATCAATCCCCCTGTCTCCGCATTGACCAATGACTTCTGACACCTTTTGTGGAGGGACCGCCACCACTGCTAACCCAATTTCGCCGGGTACATCCAGAATGGAGGGATAAGCCCTTAGACCCAGAATTTCTGGGGCCTCAGGATTAACAGGATAGACAGCCCCCTTGTAACCATACTGAATTATATTTTTGAGAATATCATAGCCTATTTTTCCCGGTGTCCTCGATGCCCCGATGACCGCAATAGACTTTGGATTAAAAAAATTGTTTAGCATATATCGCAGATTTCGTAGATGAATATTTAGCGTTTCTATGAAATATATTACCCAAGGTATAGTGCATTTTAAAATATAAAATTGTCCTTTTAACCCGATTAAAATCTAAACCCGGTGAGAGAGCGAATAAATGCCCTTGAATTGAGTGTTTTCGTGATCATATGTTTTATATGCATGTCCATTATATCCGAAAGCTCCGAAAGAAGCATGTTGGAAGGCCTGATTCTCTTTATCTTCGCAATGTCCCAGGTAAGAAGATCCGAGTATAGTTTTACAACTCCTCGTGAGATTCTTACGGGTGAGTCCATCCATTTTGCACAGGCTTTACAGAGGATACAACCCCGGGATACATAAAAACAATATCCATCTCGTTGCGAGTCGATTCTGACCTTCCCACATCTTCCACAGGCATCAAGCATAGGAGCGTATCCTGTAAGCTCAAGGAATTTTATTTTATAGTGAATTACACTCAGATCTAATCCCCCCTTCCCCCCTTTAACCCTTCTATATCCCCCCTTACTAAGGGGGGGATTAAAGGGGGGTGAGGGGGGATTATTCTCGATATCATGCAGTGTATGTAAAAGTAAAAAGTATGCCTTTTTATTTGCCTCCCTCTCGGGAATAAATTGTATGGTGAGTTCTATTATTTCTGATACCTTGAGAAAGCAACTCAGGATATCCCTTATCAATTGGAAGGGGTGGATGATATCCGACTGTGTCAATCTCGGAAGACTGGCATCTTCTTTGCCCCAAAATGTAATCCTTGAGTGTGTGAGTGGCTCAAGGCTACTTCCAAATCGACTTTTTGTCTTGAGTGGACTTTTCGCAAAGGTTTTGAGAAGTCCAGAATCAGGGGTAAGAAATGAGACGATAAGATCTGCCTCGCCAAAAGGAATGGTTCTTAAGACAATACCTTCAGTCCTGTGGAGCATTACATGATATTCCCGAAGTCTTCTGGTCTGAGGTTCTTAAGCCACTCCTCGAGTTCGTCTGCACTTTTTCTTTCCATAATGCTATCTTCTATAAATATAGGGGAATTAGCCCTCAATGCAACTGCCACAGCATCACTCGGCCTTGAATCTACCAAGGTTTCTTTCTTACCATCACTCAGACAGACAAGGGCATAATATGTATTGTCCAGAATCTCTGTCACTATGACCTTTGTTATTCTGACCTTCAGACCGTCAATAATATTCTTTATAAGGTCATGTGTAAGGGGTCGAGGGGTCGCGACCCTCCCTAATGCAAGCGCTATTGAATCGGCTTCTGGTTTGCCGATCCATATAGGTAGTGTCCCATCTCCATCTATTTCCTTCAGGAGGAGGATATACATACTACTACGAGGGTCAAAAAGCAGACCTTCGACCTTCATCTGGATTAACATTTATTTATACCCCAATTCCTTCAACAATTGTTTATCATTTCTCCAGCCTTTTTTAACCCTTACCCATAACCCAAAAAAAGACCTTTGTATTGAGGAGTTTTCTATATCAATATCAATTCTTGCAGCAGTTCCTATAGATTTTAGTATCGCCCTTACCTTATTATTATACCTTTTTGACTCTCTCTTTCAACATAAATAATACTCCTGCTGGATATGAAGTTCAGGGGATTCAGGGTTTCGGTAGCAGTTCTCAGTGAAATGCAGCGATTAATTGGGTTCAAGAAAGTCTATTCACTGCCTCTCTTATCCTGTCAACGCCCTTCTTTACGTCATTTATAGGTGTTGCGTAAGACAGTCTTATGTAATCGTCATCGCCAAAGGCCTCTCCCTGCACAAGGGCAACCTTCGCTTCTTCAAGGAGATAGAGAGATAGGTCTGATGAAGATGATATTGTTCTGTCGCCGATGGATTTGCCATAAAGCTTAGATGTGTTAGGGAAGGCATAAAAAGCCCCTGTTGGAGTAAGACAGCTCATTCCGTGGATAGAATTGAGTTCGCTGATAAGCAATCTCCTCCTCCTGTCGAATTCAGCAAGCATCATAGTGATAAAGTCTTGGGGGCCTGTGAGTGCCTCAATAGCTGCCTTCTGGGCTATGGATGTAGGATTGGATGTGGACTGACTCTGTATATTCGTCATAGCCTTTATGATCTCTCTTTGACCTGCTGCAAAACCAATCCTCCAGCCTGTCATGGCAAAAGACTTTGAGAGTCCATTTACAACTATTGTCTTTGCCTTTATCTCATTGTCGAGGGATGCAATGCTTACATGCTTAAGGCCATCATATATTAGTTTTTCATAAATCTCATCGGATATGACAAAGACTCCGTATCTGAGGACTACCTCGGCTATTTTTTCAAGTGTCTTTTTGTCATATGTAAGTCCTGTGGGATTGGATGGTGAATTCAGTATCAGTGCCTTTGTCCTCTTGGTGATATGGGATTCGACCACCTCGGGTCTGACCTTAAAGGAATCAGACTCGTATGTCTTTACAAAGACAGGAATTGCATCATTGAGCATAACCTGGTCAGGATAAGATACCCAGTAAGGCGATGGAATTAAGACCTCATCGCCCGGATTAAGTAATGCCTGGGCGATATTATAGAGGCTGTGTTTTGCGCCACAGGAAACAATGATTTCTTCACGTGTATAATTCAGGTTATTATCTTTCTTGAATTTCTCAATAATCGCATCCTTAAGGGGGTCTATACCTCCAACGGAGGTGTATTTTGTAAAGCCCTCTTTTATCGCCTTTATTGCAGCCTCTTTTATATTCTCGGGAGTATCAAAGTCTGGCTCTCCTACACCAAAACTAACAATGTCAACTCCCTCTGCCTTCATCGCCTTTGCCTTCGCATCTATCGAAAGAGTTGGTGATGGCTTAATCCTTTTTGCCCTCTCAGAAAGCATGGGTGTCACTACCTTAAGCCTTTAATCTTTTCCAATGTATCTATATAAATTGCTTTTTTTGTAGGATTAAGTTCTATAGCCTTAAGTGCGAGCCTTTCTGCGTCCTCAAGGTTTTCTCTCTTTATAAAATAAAGCCATGCAAGGTTATTGTAGGCATCAGCATTCCCGGGCTCTTTTTTGATGGCTTTTTTGTAATAGAATTCTGCCTTGTCACATTCATTTTTCTGGAAATAGATGTTACCCATGTAAAGATATGCCAGTGGAAGTTTCTTCGAAGCTCTTATATATTCCCTCAGGGCATTATCCAGTTCACCATTTTTTTCATAGGTTACACCTAAGTTAAGATGCTCTTCTGGGCTGAGAGGGTCATGAAGAACTATTATCCTTGGGAAGGTACAACCCATAAAAAATAGTAGACAGTAGACAGTAGACAGTAGACAGATTATACCCGTCACTTTTTTATGAGCAATGTCCAGAATTTTGTTTTCTTCCATGACCGCATAAAATCTTTCTCAGACATAAACTTACCCTTGTCCCTTCCCGAGTTTACTATTACACCATGTTCATTATATCCGATGACAACCATAAAGTGGTTCACCTGATAGAGAGAAAAGCCATAATCAATGAGGACAATGATCGGATGGCCAGACTCTATATTTTTCCTCAGATCCTCCAAACTGCCCTCATATTGAGTTGCCTTCAATCCCTTCCCCTGAGCATAAAGAACCATATCAATGCTTAGTGTCCCTCTTGCAGATTCACTATAGATTTCTCCGGCAATTTCATCAGGGTTTACCTTAATCCCCCAGTAGTCAAGCACTCCTGCAAGGGATGCCGGACCGCATTGATAGGTCGTCTGTGGATAAAAAGGTACATTTTCGATGATGTGGCTCTGGCTGGACTCCGGGATATTATTAACAGTGGCACAGGAAAGCAATAAAACAATAGTAACGGCTATGAAGGAAAAGGGATGAGGGATGAAGTTTCCCATTTTTCTATATTTTTGCCTTCTACCTTCTTCCTTCATCCCCAAAATATACATAGAGCCAAGAAATATAGTAAAACCAATATGTTTTTCCTATCCTACACTTTATGTCTCCCTTTTCTCTGTATTACTTCGTTACAATAACCTTATGCCCTGTAAGCTGTAACAGCAGGACAACGAGTATTGCAATCACAAGAAGTGCAATGACTACCCCGAGGACATCGTCTTTTCCGATCTTAAGGTCATCTAATTGAAGGGCGATCTGATGGATCTGCAGGTCGCTAAGCTGGTTAAGCCTTTTTTGAATCTCATCCTGTGTAAGCCCTAACTGCTCAAGCCTTTTACTTATTGCCTTTATCTCCAGGAACTTCTGTATTTTTTCAAGGTCAGCGGTCCTGTCTATATGTGCGAGAAGGATCGTTTCTGACTTTGCGAGGCCTGCGTCCACCCCTGGTGCAATGCCTATTATGAACATCGCTATAACGAGATACCATGCCACATGCCTCATAAAGGGTATCATCATCTTATTCACCTCCTTTCATTTTTAAACATTTACCCCGTTAGAAAACCCCACCCTTTCTAACGGGGTTCATATATTCCTTTCTTGAGTGGCTGCCGAGGGATGTGAGTATCTCATACGGTATTGTCCTTGCTTTACATGCAAGTTCATGGGCGGTTATTGACTCATCTCCTTGCTGTCCAAGGATAACCACTTCATCACCTTCTCTTACATCCTCGACCTCGGTAAGGTCAACCATTGTGATATCCATACATACTCTCCCCACAACAGGTACGCGCCTTCCTCTAACAAGCACCTCTGCATTATTAGAAAAAACTCTGTTATAACCATCTGCGTAACCCACAGGTAGCACACCTATTTTACTCCGTCGCTTTGTTACAAATGTCCTGCCGTAGCTTATCGGGGAATCAGGCGGAAGGTTTCTTATACAGAGGATTTTTGTCTTGACCCTCATTGCTGGTATTAGGTTTATTGGTTCTGTGTTCTGTGACTTCGGCGAGCTCAGTCGAGCCGTTCTGTGCTCTGTGCTCTGACCAATAGGAGAGTACCCATAGAGCATGAGCCCCGGCCTCACTGCATCAAGATGGGCATCCTCAAAAGCGAGGGTTGCTGCACTGTTTGCTATATGCGAAAAGATCTTTTTATTCAACTTCTTGAATAGAGCCTCTCTTATCTTATTAAATCTTTCGAGCTGCACAGCCGCATATGACCTATCTGAAAGGTCTGCATCCGAAAAGTGGCTCATAAGTCCAGCCAGCTCTATACCCTCCATATCTGCAATTTCAACCAGATTCTCAATTAGATGGTTACTACTCAGCCCAAGTCTTCCCATTCCTGTATCTACCTTCACGTGAACCTTTATTGTGGTTCTCCTCCCTTTCGCTACACGTGATAGGGCCAATGCGGTAGTTATGTCATGTATGACCGGTACGAGATCGAAATCAAAAAAACCCTCGATATCTTCGCGGTCAAAAAGGACTATTATTGGTGTAGTGATACCTGCATCTCTAAGCAGTATAGCCTCACCTGTATATGCAACTGCAAGGTAAGAGACGCCCTCTTTGATCAATCTCTTTGAAATTTCTCTGCAGCCATGACCATAAGCATCTGCCTTTACAACAGCTATTACTGCACGGTCTTTAGAAACCTTTTTAACAATCTCAAGATTGTGCGCTATTGCAGAAAGATTAATCTCTGCAATCGCTCCCCTATTCACCTTCCTTTTTCTCTGCCTCTTCTTTCTTCTCTACCTCTTCCCTTTTAGGTTTATTCTTTTTTGGTGTTACATCTATCTCGTCAGGTTCAGACATACCTTTTCTAAAATTCCTGATTGCCTGTCCTATACCCTTGCCAATCTCGGGTAATCTTGTTGCACCAAACAGAACAAGAACTATTACAAGTATGATGATTAGCTCCTGCATCCCTAAACCAAACATATTTTCCTCCTCTTATAATTTGTCTTTTTATATTAAACGGGCTTGCTTTGCCCTCATCTCCTTCTCAAAATCTTCAAGGGTGTTTATATTTACAAAGGACCTCCCATCTGGATCTATCGCCCTCACCTCCTCTTCGCTTATATAAAGGACGTCTATTTTTTTTAGAAATTCCCCAAGGCTTCTGATACCTCTTCTTATGTTGTTTTCCATCTCCTTTACAAGCTTCTTTGAATATATACCCAAAAGTGGTTGGGGCTTATTATCGAAGATAGGAATTACAGCATCCCAGCTCTTTTTTGGTGACGAGTGACGAGTGACGAGTGACGAGTTTTCTGTGTTCGGCGTTCTGCATTTATCAACGATATATCTTATAAGTTCTGGCTTTATAAAGGGCATATCACATGCAGTAACAAAGAGCTCAGGAGCCTCCAGACTTACTAAGGCTGAAAGTATCCCTGTCATGGGTCCTCTATATCTCGCTATATCTCCAACCATCGGTACACCGAGGTAGAAATAGCACTCGGGGTTATTGGTGCTTATAATAACACAATCAAAGATTCCATTGAGGAGTTCAATATTGGACTCAATGATCCTCCTGCCCTCTATCTCGAGAAATCCCTTTATTACCGGGAGCCTTTTATTTTCTCCACCAGCTAAAATTAAGGCCTTCACTGTACATACCCCTCATAATGAACAACTAACTTAAAGAAAAATTTAGCTTTTTAATAGTTTATTAAAAATTTATTCCTAATACAAGGCAAAAATCTTATTGACAAGAACGGTTTGGAGACATGAAGACTGAAGAGACTGAGTTTTCTCTTGCCCTAATATGCTATTTGTGATATTTTAGTACAGATAAGGTTAATGCACCTATTTTAGGTGGAGGTGCAAATTCAGGGTAGTTGCCTGCCCTGTTAGTGATGGATGAAGAGATTGATCCGGCAAATTAGGTCTTTTGGGAGCTTGCGTAAGGAGTCAGTGTGCATGCCCCGCACCAACCCTTGTTACCAGGGTAGTTTGTTATTAAGCCTTCTGACAAGGATCGGTGCGGGGAAGCCTAAAGCCTTCTTCAGGGCACCCACCTATTATATAGGCGGATCTAATTCTTCCTTTACACGGCAGGGCGGGTTTATTTTAGCTATGTGGCTGGTTTTTGCAGTGTCTATGCCTTTACGGAGGATTATAAATAATTCTATGATAGAGATTAGATGGAAAATTACCTTCAAGATTAAGGATTTCTCACCTCCAATCCTGAGTTTGTCTCAGGACTTATTGAAGTCATAACCCAGCCACATAAGCAAAGTTCTAAAAAAGGGCTTTAGGCCTCATGAAGGAATTCCTCCCCATGGGTCGTAGACCTACGGGTCATAGACCGTTTGCAGGAGGACAGAGGAAGGAGGTTTGAAATAAAAATGGTTCATACAGGATATTTACTGATAGCAGTATTTACAGGGCTTATCGTAGGATTAGTTCTGAGTCTTATCCACCGGGCAAGTCTAAAGAGTAAGAGAACCGCTATAGAAATAGAAATAGAAAAGGAAAAAATAAAGATAATTGGGGAGTCACAAAGAGAGGCTGAGAAGATTAAAAAAGAGGCACTCCTGGAGGCTAAGGATATTGTCTATCAGGCCAAATCAGAGGTCGAAAAGGAGCTAAAGGAGAGACGTTCCGAGTTGAATCATCTCGAAAGAAGGTTAAGGCAGAAAGAGGAAACCTTTGAGAAAAGGTTTGACCAACTTGAAAAGAGAGAACAGGAGTTATCCAAAAGAGAGAAGGATTATAACTTAAAGGAACGTATTATTCAGGAGAAGGAAGCCCGTTACAATCAGTTGATAAAAGACCAGACACGATTGTTGGAGAAGCTATCAGGGTTAGGCTCAGAAGAGGCAAAACAAGAGCTTTTAAGGAGAACAGAAGAAGAATCAAGGTTTGAGGCCGCTAAACTTATCAAAAGGATGGAGGATGAGGCAAAAGAAAGTGCAGAGAAAAAGGCGAAGGAGATAATAGGCCTTGCTGTAGAGAGGTACTCAAGTGACTATGTTGTAGATGCAACCGTAACTGCTGTAACCCTCCCTAATGATGAAATGAAAGGTAGAATAATCGGCAGGGAAGGTAGAAATATAAGGGCCCTTGAGGCTGCAACAGGTGTCGACCTGATTGTAGACGATACACCAGAGATGGTAACACTCTCCGCCTTTGATCCTGTCAGGCGTGAAATTGCAAGACTCTCTCTTGAACGGCTAATAACAGACGGGAGGATACACCCCACAAGGATCGAGGAGATAGTTGAAAAGGCAAGGAAGGAGGTTGAGACACACATCAGGGAGGAAGGGGAGAGGGCCGTTTTTGACCTCGGGCTTTCTGGCATACACCCTGAACTGATAAAACTCATCGGTAGGCTCAAATACAGGACATCTTACGGTCAGAATGTCCTTCAACATTCAGGGGAGGTAGCATACTTCGCAGGTATAATGGCTGGTGAGCTTGGAGTAGATATAAAACTTGCAAAGAGGGCGGGCATTTTACATGATATCGGAAAGGCGGTAGACCGTGAAGTAGAAGGGTCACACCAGGAGATTGGTGCAAACGTAGCAAAAAAATACGGAGAGAATCAGAAGGTAATAAATGCCATATTAGTACACCATGGAGAAGGGGATCCAACCACTGTCGAGGCTGCCCTTGTGGCTGCCGCCGATGCCCTGTCGGCTGCACGCCCGGGCGCAAGAAAGGAGAGCATAGAGAGTTATCTTAAGCGCCTCGAGAAACTTGAGCAGATGGCCCTCTCCTATAAAGGGGTTGAGAAATGTTATGCAATCCAAGCAGGGAGAGAATTAAGGATAATAGTAAAGCCTGAAGATGTGAGTGATGAAATGTCTTCTATAATGTCGAAGGAGCTCGCTAAAAAATTAGAGTCAGAGATGACATATCCAGGCCAGATAAAGGTTACCGTTATCAGGGAGTCGAGATATGTGGAATATGCCAAATAATGACCTCATAGCCTTAAACAAGAAATTAGGAACTCTTAACTATGAAGATTCTCTTTATAGGTGACATAGTGGGCAAGGTGGGCAGGATAACGACAAAGGCGTTGCTTCCTACCATTGTTGACAGATATAAGATAGATTTAGTAATTGCAAATGGCGAGAACTTAGCAGGTGGCTTTGGGTTGACAGACAAAACGGTCTCCGAGATCTTTAGCTATGGCGTCCATATAATAACCACGGGAAATCATGTATGGGATAAGAAGGAGTTTGTTGCCCAGATCTCAAAGGAAAACAGGGTACTCAGGCCTTTAAACTATCCCCCGGGGGTGCCCGGTTACGGGAGTATAATTTATCCACTTCCCAATGGTGAAAAGGTAGGGGTGATTAGTATATCCGGAAGGGTCTTTATGTCAAATATAGATTGTCCCTTCAGGACTGGCAAAGAGGAAGTAGAGAAGATAGGCCTTATAACAAAAATGATTATCGTAGATTTTCATGCAGAGGCAACCTCTGAGAAGATGGCTTTTGGCTATTTTATGGATGGCAGGGTAAGCGCTGTCATCGGAACCCATACGCATGTCCAGACCGCCGACGAAAGGATATTGCCCGGTGGGACAGCCTACATAACAGATGTAGGAATGACAGGTCCCTACAACTCTATAATTGGTATAGAAAAAGAACAGGTCATACAGCGATTTTTAACAAATATGCCTGCGCGATTTGAGACAGCCAGGGGTGAGGGTATCTTCTCTGCTGTTATTGTTGAGATTGATGATAAAACAGGAAAGACCACAGCAGTACAGAGGCTCCAGCTGAGATATCCATGAGGGTGAGGAAATGGTCGTCCTAAAATATATAGCCACCCTCGGTTTCATAGGTTATCTTCCTTTTGCACCTGGGACCCTCGGCTCTTTAATCGCCTTTACTTTCTTCATTATCTTAAAGCCATCACCTTTTATTCACACCATTATATTATCTCTCCTCATACCCGTTGGCATTATATCTTCCCGTCATGCCGAAAGGCTTTTGAAAACAGAGGACAGCAGGCATATAGTTATAGATGAATTTTGTGGCTATCTCCTTTCTGTAGTCCTTGTCCCATTCAGTATAGGCTATGCCTTAACGGCCTTTTTTTTATTCAGGTTTTTCGATATACTAAAACCGTTTCCGATAAAAAAGATAGGATTCGTTCTAAGCGGGGGGGAGGGTATAATGGCAGATGATATTGTGGCGGCCATATATACAAATTTAATTCTGCAGATATGGAAGCTCATTAATTAGAACTCTAAAATGTACCTGAGGTGTTTTATAGCAATAGGAATACCTGAGCAAATAAAAGGAAATATTGGCGGGCTTATTGAAACCCTGAAAAAATACAATGCAGATGTGAAGTGGGTAACATATAAAAACCTCCATCTTACGCTCAAATTTCTCGGCAAGACACCTGAAGAGTTGTTACCTAAGATAGGTGAGTCTCTGTCTGATATAGTATTATCTTATGAGCCCTTTTGTATTAAAATATGTAATATCGGAGTGTTTCCAAACAGAAGATATCCGAGGGTGATATGGGTTGGGGTGGAAGATTCAGAGATACTTAAAAGACTTCAAAGGGGTATCGAAGATTCAATGGCATTGTTGGGTTATGAAAGGGAAGACAAAGAATTTCATCCCCATCTGACACTCGGAAGGGTACGCTCTCAGAAAGGAATGGCAGATCTGATCAATGAACTTGACAGCTTTGAGAGAAAGGACTTTGGAAGCGTAGAGGTCGGCGATATAAAACTGATGCGTAGTGAACTAAAACCTACAGGGGCTCAGTATTATTGTTTACATGAGATACGGTTTGGGAGGGAAAAATGACTGATAAAGACAAGGCTAAGGCACTCGAAATGGCTATTACACAGATTGAAAAGAGTTTTGGAAAAGGTGCCATCATGCGGCTTGGCGCAGGGGGAGTCACTGAGGGCATTCAGGTAATACCTACCGGCTCTTTAGCCCTCGATATCGCAACAGGGATTGGTGGATTACCGAGAGGCAGGGTTATAGAGATATTCGGTCCTGAAGCCTCGGGGAAAACCACGCTGGCCCTAAGTGCTATTGCACAGGCACAGATAGGCGGTGGCTCTGCGGCCTTTATAGATGCGGAACATGCACTCGATATTAATTATGCACAAAAACTCGGTGTTAAAATAGAAGACCTCCTTATCTCACAGCCTGATACGGGAGAGCAGGCCCTCGAGATTGCAGAGGCCCTCGTAAGGAGCGGGGCCGTTGATATCATCGCTGTAGATTCGGTTGCTGCTCTTGTGCCCAGGGCAGAGATAGAGGGAGAGATGGGTGATTCCCTTCCAGGGCTTCAGGCAAGGCTGATGAGCCAGGCATTGAGAAAGCTCGCCGCTGCAATATCAAAATCCCTGACCACAGTAATATTTGTCAACCAGATAAGGATGAAGATAGGTGTGATGTTCGGCAGTCCAGAGACTACCACAGGTGGAACTGCATTGAAGTTTTATTCCTCCATGAGGCTCGACATAAGGAGGATAGATAACATTAAAGAGAATCAGGAGACCGTGGGCGGAAGGGTAAGGGTAAAGGTGGTAAAGAATAAGATGGCCCCTCCTTTCAAACAGGCTGAGTTTGATATATATTTTAATGAAGGGATTTCGAGGGTTGGAGAGATTGTTGACCTCGGTGTTGAAAGAGGCATTATCGAAAAATCAGGGGCATGGTATAGTTACGGCGGCAACAGAGTCGGTCAGGGCCGCGAAAATGCAAAAGAGTTCTTGAAAAATAGTATAGAGGTTTCAAGAGAGATTGAGAAAAAGATTATCGAGTCCTGTAACCTGAGGAGATAATCATGGATATCAATGAGCTTTTGAAGAAGGCGCACTCATTAGATGCCTCAGACCTTCATATAAAGGTTGGATCTCCGCCGATACTTAGAATCTATGGAGAAATCACCCCCCTTACGTCGGAGGAAAGGGTAAGCCCTGAAGATGCATTGAGGATAGCCTTCTCTGTTATGACACCTGAACAGGGAGAGATATTCAAAAAGAGGAATGACATCGACTTTGCCTATAGTGTCTCCGGGCTAGGAAGGTTCAGATGTAACGTCTTCATGCAGAGGGGGACGATAGGGATTGTTTTCAGGCTCATCCCGGTGAGGATCCCCACATTCGAGGAATTGCACCTCCCTGATGTTATTAAGAGGATTTCGATGGAAGAAAGGGGCTTGATCCTTGTTACAGGGACAACCGGTAGTGGAAAAACCACAACCTTAGCTGCAATGATAGACCTGATAAATACAAATAAAACAGAACACATCGTAACCATTGAAGACCCGATAGAATATATACACAGTGATAAAAGAAGTGTAGTCAACCAGAGGGAGATAGGAAGCGATACTGAATCCTTCAGCAAGGCATTGAGACAGGCCCTTAGACAGGACCCTGATGTAATACTCGTTGGGGAGATGCGTGATTTCGAAACCATCCAGACAGCATTGGTAGCGGCTGAGACAGGTCATCTTGTTTTGAGCACCCTGCATACAATAGATGCTACCGAGACAATCAATAGAATTATCTCTGTATTCCCCCCTTATCAGCATAAACAGGTGAGGATACAACTTGCATCGGTGCTAAAGGGTATTATATCTATGAGGCTCATGCCGAAGTCAGACGGCAAAGGCAGGGTTCCTGCGGTTGAGGTTCTTGTAGCTACGACGACTGTAAAAGATTGCATCCTCGATCCAGATAAAACAAAATTAATCCATGATGTAATTACACAAGGGGCGATACATTATGGCATGCAGACCTTTGACCAGTCTCTCCTTGGCCTTTTTAAGTCAGGGCTCATAACCTTTGAAGAGGCACTTAGATGGGCCACAAATCCTGACGATTTTGCCCTCAAGGTAAAAGGCATCCAGTCCACAAGCGACCTTGCATTTGAAGAACTTTCTGAGAAGGACAAGATGAAGATTGATAGGTTTGCACGATAAGGCAAGGCAATATGCCTTGAAGCTCCTGGGCTACAGAGGAAGAAGCAGAAAGGAACTGGAAGAAAGGCTTACAAAAAAGGGGTTCTCTGAAACTGTGGTCTCCTCTACAATAAACTATCTCAGGGATGTAGGGCTTATTGACGACAGGGCATTAGCTGAGGCGTTGAAAAGAGAGGCAATAACAACAAAACTTTTCAGTCAATATGGTGCAAGGAAATTCATGCTTACCAGGGGCATACCGAGGGAGATTGTTGATTCGATGTTCATCCCTGATGAAAAAGAAGATATTGAGAATGCTAAGAGGCTTGTAGACAAAAAACTGAGGATTATGAAGAACTATCCAGCAGAAAAGATAAAGAGAAGACTATATAATCTTCTTCTCAGGAAGGGTTACTCCTTTGAGACGATAGAGGCTGTATTAAAGGGCAAAAAATTTAAGGAGGATTTAAGATGAAAAATACTATTCTTTTAGCCTTAGCCTTATTACTCCTTTTAGAGGTGGGCTGTGCAAAATCAATACGATACTCGGAAGAGGAGATAAAGGGCTTTCCACCTAATATCCAGGAACATATAAAAAGGGGTGAGGTCACCCCTGGTATGACCCAGTCTCAGGTCAGGTACTCATGGGACGCCCCTAGTTCGGTAAGGATACTGGCACCTTCTGAGGATGGCAAAAGTCGCGAGGAGTGGGTCTATGAAAGATTTAAAGTTTTCAAGACCAGGCTTATCTTTACAGATGGAAAGATTACAGAGATAATATCCAATGACCCTGGAATAAGAAAATAGGTTTATGAAGAGCAGAGAAATAAGAGCCACTTTTTTTGAGTATTTTAAATCCAAAGGTCATACGATAGTCCCAGGCTCTCCTCTTATCCCACGACATGACCCTACCCTGCTCTTCGTAAATGCTGGAATGGTCCAGTTCAAAACATTTTTTCTCGGGGTAGAAAAGAGTCCTTATAATCGCGCTGCCTCATGTCAGAAGTGCTTGAGGGCTGGTGGAAAGCATAGTGACCTTGAGAACGTGGGACATACTGCGAGGCATCATACATTTTTCGAGATGCTCGGCAATTTTTCCTTTGGTGATTATTTTAAGAAAGATGCGATCCTTTTTGCCTGGGAACTTTTGACTGAATGGTTTAGATTGCCGAAGGAAAGGCTTTACGTATCTGTATATGAGAAAGATGATGAGGCTGCAGAACTCTGGTCTGAGCTGATAGGACTTCCTGAAGAAAGAATAGCAAGGTTTGGTCCAAAGGATAACTTCTGGCAGATGGGGGATATAGGCCCATGTGGCCCATGTTCTGAAATAATAATAGACCAAGGTAGCAGTATAGGATGCGGCATGCCTGATTGTGCTGTTGGATGTGAATGCGACAGATTTCTCGAACTATGGAACCTCGTGTTTATGCAATACAACAGAGATGCGTCAGGTGAGCTGACCCCACTGCCAAAACCGAGTATTGATACAGGGATGGGGCTTGAGAGGATTTCTGCAGTGCTCCAGGGTAAGATAAACAATTTTGATTCAGATATATTCAGGTCTGTTATATCTCAGATAGAGTTTTATACTAAAACAGCCTGTGGTAAAGACAAAGAGACCGATGTCTCGATAAGGGTTATCGCAGACCATATACGGGCTATAGTCTTTCTCCTCTCTGAGGGACTTATGCCTTCAAATGAGGGGAGGGGTTATGTATTGAGAAGAATAATCCGCAGGGCATCAAGACATTCAAGGCTCCTTACTGTGCATGAACCGTTCCTTTATAAATTGATTGATTCTGTTATTGATGTACTGGGAGATATCTACCCTGAAATTGTGGATGAACGCGAAAGGACAGAAAAACTCCTCAAGACAGAAGAGGAACGGTTTGCGAGAACTATTGAGATGGGAATGACTATATTTGATGAGATTATATCAAGGGTGAAAAGGGATGGCACCGATGTTATACCAGGAGAAGAGATTTTCAGACTCTATGATACCTATGGTTTTCCTCTTGACCTCGCCAGAGATATTGCGATGGATGTTGGACTAAGAATTGATGAAGAGGCCTTTCAAAGGGAGATGGAAATACAGAGGGAGAGGGCAAGGGCATCGTGGATTGGAGAAGAAGAGGCTGTAGCCTCCATTTACAGAGAATTAATCTCAGAGATAGGAGAAACGGAATTTATTGGCTATGAAAACCTCGAATCTGAATCCTTTATAAAAGCTATTTTAAGTGATGGAAAGTTGTTGAAAGAGACATCTGAAGGTGAAGAGGTTGAAGTCTTTCTTGATAAGACCCCCTTTTATGGTGAATCAGGTGGTCAGGTTGGTGACACAGGCGATATGGCTGGGAAAAATTTCAGAGCTATTGTCCTCGACACAAAAAGGCCCCTTGATGGTTTTCATTCACATCTCATCAGGCTTAAAAAAGGTAAACTCCGGGTATGGGATAAAATAAATTGCAGAGTTGATGCTGAAAAAAGAAAGGCAACCATGAGAAATCATACAGCCACCCATCTGTTGCATGCAGCCTTGAGGTCTGTCCTTGGAGACCATCTGAAGCAGGCGGGTTCCCTTGTGTCTCCAGAAAAACTACGTTTTGACTTTACCCATTTTTCTGCCCTTGATGAAATTGAGGTACAGACCATTGAAAACTTGGTAAATGAGAAGATATTAGAAAACCTACCTGTTGTGACATCAGTTATGGATATAAAAACAGCCATTGAATCAGGGGCTACCGCACTATTCGGAGAAAGATACGGTAAGATAGTGCGTGTCGTAAGTGTTCCTGGTTTTACCTCTGAACTGTGTGGTGGAACTCATTGCAAGGCAACAGGTGAAATAGGATCATTTGGGATTCTCTCGGAAAGTAGCGTTGCCTCAGGTATTAGAAGGATTGAGGCATTAACAGGAAATACAGCCCTTTCTTATCTCAGGCAGAAGAAATCTGAGTTAGATGCAATTAAGACATTATTAAAGACGGAGAAACCACTGGAGAGAGTAAAAAGGCTTCTCAATAATATGAAGTCCCTCGAAAAGGAAATTCAGAAACTAAAAACTGGCTCCAGAGATTTAATATCAGAGGCACTGAAAGAGGCAAAAGAGTTAAAGGGAATAAAGGTTGTTAAGATCAGGCAAGATGGTCTTAATCCAGAGGAACTTCGCCATTTAGCTGATAATATAAAAGATCGTCTCCAGTCTGGTATTATTGTTGTTTCGTCAGTATCCGATGGCAAGGCTGCCATTGTTTGTATGGTAACAAGGGACCTGAAGGATAGATATAACGCAGGAGAGATAATAAAAGGGATAACTAAAATTGCAGGTGGAAGTGGTGGTGGCAAGCCTGAGATGGCTCAAGGCGGCACAAAAGAGATAGAAAAACTGGATAGAGCACTTGAGTCGATTTATGATATAGTTAAAAAATAAGTTAAAAGTTGAAAGTGAAAAGTTAAAAGTTTTGAAGAGGTCTTTCACTTTCAACTATTTTTAGAGGAGGCGATTATGAGTTTATTTGATATTGTCAGGAAGGCACTTTTAGCAGGTTTTGGGGCTCAGGAGAAAGTAAGAGAGTTTATTGATGATCTTGTGAAAAAAGGTGAACTCAGCAAATCCCAGGGAGCGAAGCTCATAAAGACATGGACAGAAAAGGCAGATAAAGGTACCGAGCGGTTCACCAAAAATGTTTCTAATATGATAAACAAGACCCTCGAGAAGATGAATCTACCGACAAAAAAAGATATTCAGGAATTAAATAAAAAGATTGAAGCCCTTTCAAAAAAGCTTGAGGAGAGTGAAAAGAAAGAATAGTCCGGGTATCTCCCAAATCCTCATCTGGTTTTAACAATTGGAAACCCTTCTGCTCAGCCTGTTTCACAAGTTTTATTTTCTCTTTCCATCAGTGCATTATCGATCCACCATCGACCACGAGCGTCTGTCCGGTAATAAAGTCGCTTTCTTCCGAGGCAAAGAACACAATTGCCCCGAGTAAATCAGAGGGTTGCTGCCTGCGCTTGAAGCATTGCGTGGCCACTATTAAATCAGGTAATTCTCCGAATTCTCTAGCCTCGACCGCCTCTATAATAGTTTCGCTATAAGTAAACCCTGAAGCGATACAATTCACATTGATGCCATAGTCACCGAGCTCTCTAGCCATCGCCCTGGTAATGCCTATAACCGCTGCCTTTGAGGTAACGTAGTGGAGAACCATGGGCGCTCCTGCAAAAAAGACGGTTGAAGATATATTGATGATTTTGCCCTTACCCTGCCTCTTCATCTGCGGCATGACCGCCTTTATACAGAGCCATACCCCCTTCACATTTACTGCCATCACACTGTCCCACTCCTCAACGGTGATCTGATCAGAGGGCTGCATGACCGGCGTTTTGGTTGGACGTTTGAGCATAATAGCAGCATTGTTGACCAGGATGTCAATTTTACCGAACGTTTTGATGGTTTTCTCTGCCATCTCCAGGGTACTTTTTTCGCTTGAGACATCGGCGTGGACGGCGATAGCCGTCCCACCTCTTTCCTCGATTTCCTTAGCTGTAACCTCGGGATCACGAATAGCAGCAACCACAATCTTTGCCCCTTCATCTGCTAAACGTAAAGCATAAGCCTTGCCCAGACCCCGGGCACTACCAGTAACAATTGCTACCTTGTCCTTCAATTTCATTGTGCCCCCTGGTTTAGAGCCATCCTTTTTCTTTCCAGTGATTGTAAGCGATGGGCATACGTTCCGGATACATCAAAATGAATTTACGAAATAGTTTTAAAGGGCCAGTCTTCCGAGAAAAGGTTTGGAGGGGATATTTTTTCTTCGTCCTGATGGCAGTTACTAAGTTCTTTCCAATTTATTTGCTCTGGTAAGAACCTGACCTTCTTTTAAGATATCACCGTCATATTTTATCGTCACTAACTTTTTTTAAACTTCCAGTAAAGGATCACGAAATAGATGAGCAATAGACTTCCGTAATTTATTATCATAAACCAGCGCGCTCCCCAATTGATTCCGTTTATATGGAATTCGGAAAGAGGGTATAGAAATTTTGTTGGGAAAAACGCTTTCGTATGGGTTGGGATATCCATGGCAATGTGAATCGGCCATGCCCATAAGAAGAGAGGTATTTCTCTCGTTAAAGTAAACACCAAACCAAAAATAAGTGTGACTATTACCAGGCTATGAGTCAGATTATAGGCCGTAAATACGTAGTTAGGGATGCTTTCTAAAGGAGGTGGGCCAAATTTCAGCTTAATACCTTTGATACATATCTGGTGAATGAAATATGGAATAAAGGGTATGAGATCCGGAAGCATCCCCGTTACAATGACTAAACTAGGTGCTTTACTTTCCCTTAGGGTGGCATAACTCCATAATCCATGGGCAAATACATCCATCCGTTACTAAAGTATATATCTGCTAAGGTCCTCATCTTTTACAATCCTACTTAGCTTCTCTCTGACATATCTTCTGTCTATCAAAAGTTTCCCATTCTTTCTCTCAGGTGCCTCAAAGGAAATGTCCTCAAGGAGCTTTTCAAGTACAGTGTGTAGCCTTCTTGCACCAATATTTTCTGTCTTTTCATTTACATGTGCTGCTATATCAGCAATCTCATCAATGGCATCCTCTGAAAAATCTATTTCCACGTTTTCTGTAGAAAGCAGGGCAGTATATTGTTTAATCAAGGCATTATAAGGTTCTGTCAGTATCCTTACAAAATCATCCTTGCCAAGGGGGTCGAGCTCAACCCTTATTGGAAAACGCCCCTGTAATTCAGGGATCAGGTCAGACGGTTTGGTCATGTGAAAGGCTCCGGCTGCTATAAAAAGGATGTGCTCTGTTTTTACAGGCCCATGTTTCGTTGTGACTGTACAGCCTTCAACTATTGGCAAAAGGTCCCTCTGGACGCCCTCACGTGAAACATCAGGGCCATGCGTATACCCTCTGCTTGCTATCTTGTCTATTTCATCAATAAATACAATACCTGACTGTTCAGCCCTTTCAGCCGCCTCCTTTGTCACTTTATCCATATCAATGAGTTTATTTGCCTCTTCCTGCAGCAGGATACCCAAAGCCTCAGGAACTTTAACCTTCCTCCTCTTTGACTTTTCAGGTAAGAAACTGCCGAGCATCTCCTTAAGGTTTATCTCAAGCTCTTCAAGCCCTACATTCGAAACGACACCGAAAGGTATTATCTTTTCTTTCACCTCTATATCCATATATCTGTTGTCGAGTTTTCCCTCCCTCAGCTGTGCCCTGAGCCTCTCCCTTGTCTCCTTATACCGTTCCCTTTCTTCCTCTTCAAGCCCTATTCCCTTTATTGTTCTTGGCTGTGGTAGAAGCAAATCAAGAATACGTTCCTCCGCAAGAACCTTTGCCTTTTCCTGAACCTTTTCTACGTGTTCTGATTTAACCATGCTAATAGATATCTCCGTCAGGTCTCTTATCATTGACTCCACATCACGACCTACATAGCCCACCTCTGTAAACTTTGATGCCTCGACCTTCACAAATGGTGCATTTGCAAGCCTAGAGAGTCTTCTTGCTATCTCGGTCTTACCCACACCTGTAGGTCCTATCATAATTATGTTCTTTGGTAAGACCTCATCTTTCAGTTCAGGAGAAAGCCTTTGCCTTCTCCACCTGTTCCTCAGAGCGATAGCAACTGCCTTCTTTGCATTATGCTGGCCTATAATGTATTTGTCGAGCTCTTCTACTATCTTTCTTGGAGTAAGGTTATCCATCATTTTATGGCAGTTCCTCTATAGTTATATTTTTATTTGTATAGATGCAAATATCAGAGGTAATCCTCATAGACTTTTCCACAATCTCCCTTGCTGAAAGAGATGTATTTTCATAAAGTGCCCTTGCCGATGCCTGGGCATAAGGGCCCCCGGAACCGATGGCTGCGACTCCATCCTCAGGCTCGATAACATCGCCTGTGCCTGAGATTATAAAGGTATGTTCTAAATCAGCTACTATCAGAAGGGCCTCGAGCCTCCTTAAAACCTTATCAGTCCTCCAGTCTTTTGCAAGCTCAACAGCAGCCCTCGTTATATTCCCCCTATAAGATTCGAGCTTGCCTTCGAATTTTTCAAATAATGTAAGTGCATCCGCTGTTGCCCCCGAAAAACCAGTAAGGACTCTCTCGCCAAACATCTTTCTTAACTTTTTTGCATTGTGTTTAAGGATAGTATTACCCACTGTAACCTGTCCGTCTCCAGCTATCGCAACCTTTGCATTACGCCTGACGCATAATATTGTGGTACCTTTAAACATATCCTCTCCAATATATTTATCTATATTATCTATTAAATCTATGATACATCATCATGTTGATCTTTTGCAAAAGGATGTGCCCTGTCATAGATGTCTATTAAATGTGTAATATCCAGATGAGTGTATTTCTGGGTCGTGGAGAGGGATGAATGACCCAGAAGCTCTTGTATTACCCTGAGGTCTGCACCGCTCTGAAGTAGATGGGTTGCAAATGTATGTCTCAGTGTGTGAGGTCCTATCTGTCCGTTGATACCTATCATCCTTGCATATTTAACCACTACACGTCTTGCTCCCCTTTCTGTCAACCTTGTCCCTGTTCTATTAAGAAACAAAGCCCTATTCTTACTTTTGAGTGGTATCCTCTCCACCATATATGATTTAATGGCATCAATCGCCTTTGAACCAACCGGCACTATCCTCTCTTTTCTACCCTTCCCCTTTACCTTTAACAACCCCTCCCTTGTGTTAATGTCATCTACATTGAGCCCTGAAAGTTCGCTTACCCTCAGACCACTTGAATATAGAAGTTCAAGGATGGCCCTGTCTCTTGCAGGTATAAACCCTGTCTCTTTAGATCTTTCAACAAGAGAAAAGACATCATCAACAGAAAGAAATCTGGGAAGGAGCTTTGGAACCTTCGGGTTTGAAACAAGTTTTGCCGGATTTGATTTTATGTA
Source organism: Nitrospirota bacterium (assembly GCA_040753955.1). Classification (GTDB taxonomy): domain Bacteria; phylum Nitrospirota; class Thermodesulfovibrionia; order Thermodesulfovibrionales; family SM23-35; genus JASEEX01. The sequence goes on from JBFMDQ010000005.1 coordinate 29,107, forward strand.
GCCCTCCCTGTGAAGGAATTTGAAAAAAGATCTTAAACTGCCAAGTCTTCTGCTTACAGTAGTCTTATTCAACCCTTGCCTAATCTGTCCTGCAATGAAACCGCGCACATCGATCATATCTATAGTTTCTGGCTTTGTTTTTATGTATTCAAAAAACTTTTCAAGATCCTTCCTATAAGCCCTTAGGGTATGAGGTGATGCAGCCTTTTCGATCTCAAGATATCTAAGGAACTTATCAATATGGTCTTTCATATAAGTCAATAAACCTGTCTCCGATACTATTTTAGTTCTGTTAGTGTTTTATTGAGACTTTTAATATCCTCAACATTGAAGACCTTTGCCGAAGGTTCTATCCTTCTGATAAGCCCCGAGAGTACTTTCCCGGGGCCAACCTCTATAAATGTGTCTATTCCCGAATCCACGATAACCCTTATGGAATCCTCCCATAAAAGCGGATTGTTGAGCTGACGGATAAGAGATTTCTTGATGCTGTCTATATCATTCAGACACATAGCATCTGCATTATTTACAATAGGTATCAGAGGGTTCTTAAAATCTGTTTTATTGAGCAATTCTGCAAGCCTTCTTGAGGCATTAGCCATCAACGTGCAATGAGACGGCACACTCACTGAGAGGGATACTACTCTTTTGGCCCCTTTTTCTCGGGCTAATTTCATGGCTTCTTCAACTGCTTCTTTTTCACCCGCAACTACTATCTGACCAGGAGAGTTGTAGTTGGCAGGCGATGCATAACCCGATTGTAAGGACAGGCATATTTCATCAATCTTATTTCTTTCCAAACCAAGGATTGCGGCCATGAGTCCTTTCCCCCCTGGAGCCGCTTCTTGCATGAATTGCCCTCTTTTCTCAGTAATTTTTACGGCGTCTCTAAAAGACAAAACCTCTGCTGCCACAAGGGCAGAATATTCTCCAAGGCTATGACCTGCGACAACGGATGGCTTTACCCCTTTTGATAACAAAACCCTGTTGATTGCAATGCTTACGGTAAGGATAGAGGGCTGGGTCTTGAAGGTCTTATTGAGTTCTTTCTCGGGGCCTTCAAAACAGAGTTTTGCAATATCATAGCCGGCTTCCTTCGAAGCCTCACTGAATGTATCTCTTGCCTCGACAAAATTTTCATAAATCTCTTTTCCCATTCCTACATATTGGGAACCCTGACCGGGGAAGACGAAAGCAATATTCATTTGAAAAAACCTTTACTCCTTTTCTGTCATTCCGCACTTGGTGCGGAATCCAGTCCTTCGACAAGCTCAGGATGCATGGTGAGCCTGTCAAACCATGGATTCCTGCTTTCGCAGGAATGACAACGAATGAGTATCAATGACTATATTATATCCTTTTAGCTTCTTTTATCTTTTTTATAAGTAAGGGGATTATTTCATACAAATCTCCAACTATCCCATAGGTTGCGACATTAAATATGGGTGCCTCTGGATTCTTGTTTATAGCAATGATTATGTCTGATGACTGCATGCCGACGAGATGTTGAACAGCACCTGATATCCCACAGGCGATATAAAGTTTAGGGCACACCGTTTTTCCTGTCTGACCAACTTGGTAGCTATATGAAATCCATCTTTCGTCCACAGCGGCTCTCGAAGCACCGATAGTACCACCGAGCAATCCTGCCAGCTCTTTAAGGAGCTCAAAACCTTTTGCACTTCCCAGCCCCCTACCCCCGGATACGATTATGTCTGCTTCCTGGAGATTTACTACTATATCAGAGACTTCCTTTATCGTGTCGATGACCCTTGTTCGGGAAGATATATTATCTGCCTTGATATGTATTATCTCTCCTTTTTTGCCTTTTTTATATTCTCCTCTTTTCATAACCCTTGGTCTAACTGTGGCCATCTGTGGTCTGTGATTGGTGCAGAGAATCGTAGCCATTATGTTTCCACCGAAGGCAGGGCGTACCTGCAAGAGGTTTCGTGACTCTCTGTCTATAGAGAGAGATGTACAATCTGCTGTCAAACCAGTCCTTATCTTCGCAGCAACTCTCGGGATAAAGGATCGGCCTATCGGTGTTGCACCAGCAAGAACTATCTCAGGCTTGTATGTATTTATGAGAGAAGACAGAAGTTTTGTATAGGGTTCATCATTAAACTTCTCAAAGATCGGATCATCGCAGAAAAAGACCTTATCAGCACCCCATTTTATGAGCTCTCCTGCTTCTTCTTCAGAGGCTCCGAAGAGAACAGATGAAAGTTCTACACTGAGCTCGTCAGCAAGCTTCCTGCCCGTGCCGAGAAGTTCATATGATACGGATGCAATCTTTCCGCCTCTCTGTTCTGCAAAAACCCACACTCCTTTGTGCTCCAAAAAGTCTTGCGACTTTTTGGAGACCTCTTCTTCAATTTCTTCTATAGCACCTTCAGGGCAAACGGACAAGCATGCCTTACAGATCTGGCAGTACTCATTAATAAATGCTTTGCCTTCTCTTATTACGATTGCGTCAAATGGACATGAAGCCAGACACTCTTCGCAACCTATGCACTTATTTGTATTGACAACTATAGGCACTTTAGTGCCTTTAGTTCCTGAATCAATGCATCAACCTGTTCTTCAGGTGTACCTTGAAAAATCTTTTTGCCAGATCTTGCCTCAGGTGCAAATATGTTCTTCACCTGCGTTGGTGACCCTTTAAGACCAAGATTCTTCTCATCTGCATTGATATCAGCGGGACCCCATTTTTTAACCTCAGCCTTTTTAGCAGCCATTTTACCCTTTAAAGATGGGAGTCTCGGTTCATTCAATTCCTTTACAACAGTCAGAAGAACAGGAAGCGATGATTCTACGACGTCATAACTTTCATCCATCATCCTCTGCACCCTTATATAATTCTGGGTGATGTCTTCTATCCTTCTTACGTACGAGACATGAGGAATGTCAAGAAACCCTGCTATCTCAGGCCCAACTTGTGCAGTGTCTCCATCTATGGCCTGCTTCCCACAGATAATTATGTCAGCACCGAGTTTTTCTACAGCTTTTGATAATGTGTATGAAGTTGCCCATGTGTCAGAACCTGCAAAGGCCTTGTCTGTCAGAAGTATAGCACTATCAGCACCCATAGATATGGCGTCACGAAGGGCAACCTCAGCCTGGGAAGGTCCCATGGTTATAACTGTGACGCCGCCTCCAACTTTTTCTCTTATCTGCAATCCTGCCTCTATTGCATGCATGTCATAGGGATTGATGATACTCGGAACACCTTCTCTTATTAAGGTTCCCGTCTCCGGGTTGATCCTTACTTCAGCAGTATCTGGGACCTGCTTGATGCAAACGATTATTTTCATAAAAGATATTCCAACGAAGCTACTGCTACCTTTATTGCATTATCTTCAGCGGCTTTAAGAGCCCTTTCTGTGATCTCTTCTTTTGTAGTTCGATTGACAACCACTCCAGAAACACATCCTCCTCTGAGCCCCATGGCAGTACAAAGAGTGAGAATAGTGGATGATTCCATCTCATAATTTAGTACGTTAAGCCTTTGCCATTCCCTCATTGAACCCTGTAAGTGTCTTGGGACGTATCGAGTGAATGAGTCATATCGCTCCTGTCCTGGATAAAATGTGTCTGATGATACAGTAATACCTACATGGTATCTTACTTCACTCTTTTTGGCAGCCTTAATAAGGGAATTAACAACTTCGTGGTTAGCTACGGCTGGATATTCAATCGGAGCATAATGGGCTGATGCACCGTCAAGTCTGACAGAGCCAGTCGTAATTATTACATCTCCAGGTCTTATCTCTTTCTGTATTGCTCCTGTAGTTCCCACTCTGATAAATGTTTTAATTCCGAGCATCGCAAGTTCTTCTATTGCAATGGACGTTGAAGGACCCCCGATACCTGTTGAGGTTACAAGAACAGATTTTTTATTAATAGAACATAGTGTAGTTTTGAATTCTCGTTTCCATGCAAGTTCTTCAATATCACCACCAAATTGTTTTTTAATCTTCTCAGCAATCTTTAAAACCCTGAAAGGGTCACCAGGTAATAACACAACCTTTGAATTCCCGACCTGACTTTTTTGAAGATTGAGATGGTAAGCCTTTTTCGTCAAATTAAAAAATCAATCCTCTACTTTAATGACCTTTTTCTTTGGAATCTTACGTATAAGGTCTTCAAGAGCTGAATTTAGATTCTTTTCGTCTAAGGATTCTAACGTTACCATTACATAATAATCTTTGTTACCTACCACAGGGTAAGAGCCTATTTTTACATCTCTATGGATTTTTACCACTGTATTTAATAGCGGCGCTATTTCAGGTTCGTATTCTTTGATGTATACTTTCTTAAGCAGAAACGGCTGTTCATGAAATAGCTTCTCTATGACAAAAAACTTTTTCTCAAGATATTCTGGTATACCGGGTAGGATATATATATTTTTAAAGATTATGATCGGAAATGCAATGGCGTCATCCGTCATAAGTTCCGCACCTTCAGGAACCTCTGCTATCTTTAGCTGCTCTGGTGTTAGATTCTTACCATATCTCTTGTGGAGGAGTTTCTTTATAGAATCATCGAGAACAAGTCTTACCTTGAAAGCTTTTGCTATACCTTCAACGGTAACATCATCATGTGTCGGCCCTATCCCGCCTGATGTAAATACATAATCAAACCTTGCAGAAAATTCCTTTATTTCATTGGCTATCTCATGAACGTCATCGGGGATAATAGAAATACGGCGGACGTCGATACCGTGTAGCCTTAATTCTTTTACCATAAATTGAGAATTCATGTCCTGAACCTTTCCGGAAAGAATCTCATCACCTATGATAATGATTCCTGCTGTCTTTGCCATAAAAGTAACGCGTAGAATTACAAAATGGTCATTACCCCGTATTCATATTATAATTATAAAGCAAATTCAATATTTTTAATTTTTCAGAAAGAGTCTACTTCGAAGTTTCTATTCTGACATGAATAGAACTCCCGAGTTTTTTTAGAGCCTCAGGAGTATCAATTAGTCTACCCACAGGGTTTACAGGGGAAACTGCCCGGGGTTCCTTTCCTTTGCTTACAGGGGTGGGACCAAAGAATATACAAAGAGCCTTGCCAGTAGGCCATACAGCTAGTTCTCCCACTTCCATAACATCTCTCGCATCGTGAGAAAGTTCCACCTCAATGCCACAATCTCCATAATACTCACCTCCCCATCTTGACATGCTGAATTCAAGGGGTAGTAGAGACATCAACTCTTTGGAAGAAGGAGAGTCATTAAGTTCTGCTGAAAGTTCTAATTCCCCTACCCTTATTTTTACAGGCGCTGGCATAAATCCCTCTACTCAGATCTCTTTAACCAGAACATAATTTGCCATCTCTGTATTTGATATCACTGCATGGCCTGTTCTTGATATAGCTATGATACCCACCTTGATTTTAGGAGGAAACATGTTAATGCCCTTTCTGCAAGCCCTTTTGATATCCTCACCATGGAATATCATATCATACACTGTTTTTGCCAACACCTTTTTTATAATCTCTTCACCCATTCCCGTAGTAGCCAATGCACATGCAGGACCTGCATAGAATCCGCAACCTATCATAGGCCCGTCTCCTACCCTTCCCAGCATCATTGGTGAAAAACCACCGGTCGAATTCGCCACTGCAAGGACACCTTCCTTATCTATTGCGACGGCTCCGACAGTATTGCAGAAGATCTCTTTATAAGAAACATCATCAAAATTCCACAAAGATTCAATATCATGGCCTTTCCAAAGCGAGGCCTCTTCGCTTAATCTACCTTCTTTTATTATTTGCCTCACTCTTTTATATCTTTTTAGAACACGTTGTGAAACCTGATAAAAAGGTGCAAAGCCTCGTTTCCTTGCGAATGCCGTTGCTCCCTGACCTGATAGTGCAACGTGAGGAGTTTCCATAACGGCTTTTGCTACAAGTATCGGATTCTTTACATCTCTGATAGCGATGACTACGCCAATATTCGCGTTTGAATCCATAATAGCTGCATCCATCTCTATTGTCTTACCATCAAGGCGCAGGACAGAGCCCCTTCCTGCATTAAATCTGCCATCATCTTCAAGGACCTGTGCTGCTTCAACTACTGCATCTAATGAGCCTTTGCCTGCCTCAAGAAGTTCAAAGGCAGACTCGCAGGCCCTTTTACATCCATCTGAGAAGTGAGAAGGAGAACCTGCTCCACCATGAGCTACAACACCGTAGAGAATCATTTTAACCTATACTTTCGAAGTCATTTAATATTGTTATATAGGGCTCAAGGACTCGAGGGTCCTAGGATTCGAGCAGTCAGACAAGAGCCGTAATGACAAAGTCGTAAACGAGATAGGGCATTAGATTTGCATGAATCATTAATTTTCTGACCTTTTCCTCACCCCAAAACCCTTCCCCCTCAGGTCTGAGAGAATTTCCTCTAAATGTTTCTTGTTCCGTATCTCAACCATGAAAACAACTCTCGCCTTGCCTACCGGGAGGTCTCCTGCAAATCTATCGTGAACAACATCAAGGATATTCCCCCTGTGGGAAGCAATGACACCTGTCAGAGAGTGAAGGCTTCCGGGGATATCATCAACAGTTACTTCAAAAACCCCTATCCTCCCAGTTTTTACAAGACCTTTGTGAATTATCCTGTCAACGAGTGTAAAATCTATATTGCCACCGCTGACAATAAGGACAATTCTCTTTCCAATAAACTTCTCTCTGTTTTCTAATAGGGCTGCAAGGGGAACAGCCCCGGCACCTTCAACCACAAGTTTCTTCCTTTCCATGAAAAGGAGTATTGCCATGGCAATGGAGTCTTCTCTCACTAAAATTATGTCATCCACATATTTATTCATAATCTCAAATGCTTTTTCTCCGATCATGCCAATCGCTATCCCATCGGCAAGAGTGGGCAATGGGGGCTTATCATAGATCTTTTTCTCCCTGAATGAAACATAGGCAGAAGTAGCGGACTCTGTCTGAACTCCAATTATCTGAGTCTTCGGCGACAAGGCCTTTACTGCAATTGAAATCCCGGATACAAGACCACCTCCTCCTACGGGGACGAATATAATGTCCACATCTCTTAAATCCTCAATTATCTCTACACCAATAGTCCCCTGACCAGCAATCACCTCTTCATCATCGAAGGCATGTATGAAAATATAATCCTCCTGGGAAAGGGCATAATCCAGTGCTTCTTTAAAACTATCTCCATAAAGTACAACCTCTGCGCCGTAGCTCTTTGTAGCCTCTTCTTTTACAATAGGGGCTGTCACGGGCATAGCTATCTTTGCATGTATCCCGATTCTTCTTGCAGCGAAAGCAATTGCCTGCGCATGATTGCCCATAGATGCAGCTATTACTTTACCTCTGATATGAATCATCTTATTGAAGGCACCCCTGACCTTGAATGAGCCTGTCTTCTGAAGGTTTTCTGCCTTCAGATAGACCTCAGCCCCTGTCATCTTACTGAAGGAGTTGGAATAGATTAATGGAGTCTTATGGACATGATCCCTTATATTTTCTGCTGCATTCTGGATGTCATTTATCTCTAACACCTGCTTTTCCCCTTCTTTTTATCTTTCCTTTGATTATCATAATCGGACACACCATTATACCAAATCCTGTTTCTATGGATTCATGCAAATATATTTTGGGTCTCCCAAGCCTAATTCGAGGCAAGATGCCTCGACTATTTTCTAAAAGAGATTTGGCTATTTTTGATATTCTGTGAAAATAGATCAGACACCTTGCCTGATTGAAAAATCCCTCTCTTTTCCGTTTTGAATTTTTAGGTTATGATTAAAAATACATTGCTTGAAGACCCTAATGAAGAAGAAGTGGTTAAAAAGCAGAAAGAAACCAAAATGCTCTCCAAAGAGGCATATACCACAATATGCACAAATGTAGAATGTAGGTTGAGGAGGGCAGGCTGTAGACCCCGTTGGAATTGCACACGGGGCATTGGGCTATGTGCAAAAGCGGAAGATTTTTTAATTTACCCCGGAGGAATGAATTCTAACGGGTAAAGGCTTTGAAGGCTGTCCTGGCTATGAGGGGAGGTAAGGATAATTTTATAAAAGAGGATTACAGGTGTCCAAAATAGACGAATTAAAAAGAAGCCTGCTGTATTCTGAAGAACTGAGAATTGAGTTAAAGAAAAATAATGACGATGAACTTTTTAAATGGTTTTTAGCGAGTATCCTCTTTGGGGCAAGAATATCTGAAACAATTGCAAAAAATACATACAAAGCCTTCGAAAAATATAATCTCCTGGAGCCGCAAAAGATATTAGAGGCGGGCTGGGATTTCTTGGTAGATCCAATTATGAGAGAAGGAGGGTACGTCCGCTACGATTTTAAAACATCCACAAAGATCTTGAAAATTTGCGAAACCTTTATAAAGGAATATGATGGGAGTTTGAAAAAACTGCATAACGAATCTAAAGATAAAAATGACTTGGAAAACAGATTACTGGATTTTTACGGCATCGGTCCTGTAACAATGAATATTTTTCTGAGGGAATTAAGACCCTATTGGGAGAAGGCAGACCCAGAACCCTTGCCAATAGTCAGAAAAATAGCCCAGAAACTTGGAATAGCTTTAAATAAGTACGGCAGGAAAAGCCCTACCTTCACAAGGATTGAGGCGGGATTGATAAGATTAAGAAGAAGTGATTTAGCTTATCCCTGCTGACCTCTTTAGCTCTTCTAACCTCTCGTGTGTTTCTTTATGCAACTTCTTTATCGCTTCTAATCTTTCCGCCATCTCTGCTAAAAGATAACTCATTGAACTACTTTTTATCTCCCCCAATAAACCATGTTCTGATATGACATGTAGCACATCAAAAAAGGTTTCTGTAGAACTTATATGTTTGTTCATTTCATTATACCTACTCAAGTCATCCATTTTGTTTTCCCCCCTTTAGTTTTGTTATTAATACAAACGCATTAAATGCCTTTACATCGTCATTGCGAGCGACCAACGGGAGCGTGGCAATCTCACTTTATAAGTAGGAGATTGCTTCGTCGCCCGCCTTTGGCGGACTCCTCGCAATGACACTTTACTTAATGCGTTTGTATTAGCTTTAATTTTGATATATTCTATACAGCAAATTAAAAATGAGTCAAGGAAAAAGTGTGAGATGCTTCTTAAACCACTCAGCCGCGAATCTTGCCACCTCTTCCAGCGTGCCGGGCTCTTCAAACAAATGCGTTGCACCAGGAATAATTCTCAATTCTTTTTCAGCTTTGATCAGCTTGTATGATTGTTGATTAAGCTGGATGACTACGTCGTCGTAGCCTCCGACTATCAGGAGAGTTGGAGCTTTAACGTGCTCAAGGGCTTGCTCTGCGAGATCTGGGCGACCGCCGCGTGAGACGATTGCACTTACTCCTATGCCAGGTTCAGTAGCTGCCAAGAGTGCTGCAGCAGCTCCTGTACTTGCCCCAAAATAGCCGATATTGAGATTTCTGGTTTGCGGCTGATCTTTGATCCATCGGGTAGCTGCTATCAAACGCTCTGCCAGCAAAGGCATATCAAAACGTTTTTCATAGAAAGTATCTTCTTCCCTGGTGAGCAGGTCAAAAAGCAGCGTGCCCAGTCCAGCTTCATGGAGCACCTGTGCCACATACTTGTTTCTCTTGCTGTGCCGGCTGCTGCCACTGCCGTGTGCAAAAATTACCAATGCCTGCGCCTCTCGAGGGACATCCAGAACTCCTTCGAGGACAGCGGAATCCGCAGGGATATGGACTAACTTTGAGGAGTTGTCACTAAGCATACTGATCCTCTAAACAGTATTTAACCCTCAATGTGTCGAAGTTGTCAAGAATGCTAAAATTAATGTGTGAAGAAAGAGGCATATTTATACAATAGGCTTGATGAAGGAAAGGTTATGTGCCACACGTGTCAGAGGAGATGTGTAATCTCGGAAGGGAAAAGGGGCTGGTGTCATACGAGGCTAAATGAAGGTGGGAAACTCTTCAGCCTGATATATGGAGAGGTTTCCTCACTATCAATAAACCCAATTGAAAAAAAGCCTGTCTTTCATTTCTATCCTGGCTCGAGATGGCTCTCCCTGGGAAGTGTGGGATGTAACTTTCGCTGTCTTGGCTGCCAGAACTGGGATATAGCCCATTGGAAGGAAGGACCGATGTACACGGAACACCTATCTCCAGAGGAATTGGTTTCTAAGACGAAGGCCACTCGTTCTTTAGGTATTTCGTGGACTTTCAATGAACCGGCTTTATGGTTTGAATACACCCTTGATGGGGCAAAACTTGCAAAGGCTCAAGGACTCTATACTAATTATGTAACTAATGGTTTTATTACAGGAGAGGCCTTTGACATGATCGCGCCCTATCTTGATGTCTATAGAGTTGATATAAAAGGCTTCTCTGACAGGACATATCAGAGAATCGGTCACATAGAAAAGTTTAAAGGGATCCTCGAGATAGCTGAAAAGGCGAAGGAATACGGAATGCATGTGGAGGTCGTAACGAATATTACACCGGGATTCAATGATGACGAGAAAGAACTCCGGGGCATTGCATCATGGGTTAAAAATATCCTCGGCCCTGAAGTTCCCTGGCATGTTACAAGGTTTTATCCCCATCTTAAGCTCAGCCATCTGCATCCAACACCTATCTCTGAACTCGAAAAGGCATGGTCTATAGGGAAAGAGGAAGGACTCTGGTATGTCTATCTCGGAAATGTCCCAGGCCACAGGTGGGAAAATACCTATTGTCATGTCTGTGGTGAACTGCTCATAGAAAGATATGTCTTTGAGATTATAAAAAATAAGCTTAAAGATAGTAGATGCCCGAAATGTAGCACTATTATACCAGGAAAATTTTCCTGAAGTGTTAAATCCTAAATTCTAAACAATATCAAATGACAGAAATCCAAAGTTATGATTCAGGGTATAAGAAAAGTTTTTTACATTTGAATTTGTTTAGGATTTAGACTTCGTCGTGAGCCCTCGACCTGAGCTCGGGCCGAAGGTTCAGTCGAACGACATCAGGATTCGGAATTTAAAAGAGTCTGGTTTTTTATATCCTCTGCAATGGTCTTTCCCATAGCTGGCACTTTTGCGAGCTCCTCGATTGACGCCTCTCTGATGTTTTTAAGAGTTTTATACCCTGCATCATAGAGATTTCTTGCCCTCACCCTTCCTATACCTCGCAGGGTCACGAGTGGGAGGAGTTCTTCCCTTACGCCATATATGACTCTCGTCCTCAAAAGTGACACAGCCTTTCCCCCCGCCTTCAAACTAAAGACCCTGGCTATCTCACCAGCCGAATAAAGAAGCCAATCCGAAAGCTCCACCAATGTGCGGAGGTCGCCCGGCCCTACACCAAAATGGCCGACTATCCTGTCTTCTGGCGTCTCCAGTATCCACTGCATCAGGAGAGAAGCGGTCTTAAGCTCGGAAAGAATCTCATCTGACGGATATCTTTCATCCTCGGGGATTAAAAGCTCTTCAGCGTGGGCATAGAATACTTCGATCATCTCCCTATAGTCCTTCTTCCTCAGTTGAAGCACCATCATATCCGGTGTATGAGCTATCATATGAAGGAGAGGCAATACCTCTTTTCCCTTAGGCTGGTGCAAAGCATCCCTGATTATTAGGCCTGTCAAAGGGTCTATATAAAGCTCTGAGACGCGATGGCCAAACCTTGTGGCTGCAAATCCCCTTTTATCGGCTATTACCATTCCCTCGGTTGCAAGAAAATCAACTATCTTATCTGTGATGGATGTGAGGTACCCAACCCCTCTCTGATAGGCAAAAAAGGTATGTTTCAGAAAATCTATTAACTCTGCCTTGTTTCGTGTAAAGACACCTGCTATGGATGCAAGGATGTGGGACCTGAGGGCAGACTCATTGGCAAGTTGAGAAGTTATCTTTTCAGGCCTGCCAGCAATGTAATTCTTAAATAGGTTCTGTTCGTCCCTCTTATCTCGGGCTATGAGGATGGCTTCTCCATATCTATCAAACCCGGGTCTTCCCGCCCTTCCTGACATCTGTTTTATCTCGATGACAGGGATTGGACGGATTCCGAGTCCAAATTGGTACCTCCACCAATCTCGGATAATAACCCTTCGTGATGGCAGATTCAGTCCCATCGCAAGCGTAGTGGTAGCAGCGACGAGCTTTATTTTGTTACCTCTGAAGGCATCCTCGATAAGTCTCCTCTGTGAGGAATTAATACCCGCATGGTGGAAGGCAACACCTTTGCTTACACATTCGGCAAGTTTTTTACATAGTCGAGTTGGCTCTGGAGATGCCTCGATAACTTGCTCTGAAAGCCTTTTAAGAGATTCCTTTTCCTGCTCCTGAAGCATATCGGCAATATCCCAGGAGGCCCTACGAGCAACTGTCTCGGTTGACCTTCTTGTGTTTACAAAGATGAGGGCTTGTCCAGCATCTTTTATAGTCTCAATGGCGAGATTTAACACATCCAGGTAGCTCACTTTCTCTATCCACTTTACAGAACCATCATTAAAGATTACGGCACTATTAAAATAGACTCCCTCTCTGAGGGGTACAGGCCTCCAGTCAGATTCGATGAGCTGTGCATTAAGCCATGTGGCGATCTCGGCTGCATTCGGTATAGTAGCACTTAATGCTATAAACCTAAGTCCTGGATTCATCCACCTCAAACGGGTAAGGACAGCCTCAAGGGTGGGTCCCCTGTGGGAGTCTCCAAGGAGATGGATCTCATCTGCTACGACAAGGTTCACCTCCCTTAGCCATGAGGCACGATGCCTTAAGAGAGAGTCCATTTTCTCGTTTGTTGATATGATGAGGTCAGCGTTATAAAGCCAGGGATCTGCACTGTCGTAATCACCCGTGCTCTGCACTATCCTTATACCAATGTCTCTATACTTCTTTGAGAAGTCTTCAAATTTCTCCCTAGCGAGGGCCCTTAAAGGCACAAGGTAAATAACCTTTCCTCCTGTCTTTAAAAACATCTTGAGTGCTGCTATCTCGGCGATAAGGGTCTTGCCAGATGCAGTAGGGGCTGCCACGACAAAAGAATCTCGACCTTTCAAGAGGTCTGCCTTTATTGCCAGAACCTGGGGCGGATAAAACTCCTTAAGACCTATAGAAGCCAGAGTCTCTATGAGCCTCTCAGACCCGCCATAGGCACCTAAATCCCTTATATTCATAAGTAAGCTTATCTCATAGGATTAAGAAATACAATAGATTAAGCCTAATCCGAGGCAATTCGCCTTTGGCGGATTGCCTGACCCAAAGTCCAAAATTTGCTAAACTAAATAATGGCACAGTGCAAGATATGTAATGCTATTTCGAACTCCATCTCAAAGGAGCTCAGCATATGCCTTAAATGTATAAGGGAAAAACCTGATGATTCCCTTCCATTTGCAATGCAGGCTCATAGGAGGAGCAGGTCTGCCTTTGGGCTTCCTGAGAATCCTCCAAAGGATCCTAAGGGAGTTCCCTGCAGAATCTGCGTGAATGAATGCAGAATTCCCGAAGATGGAACAGGATTCTGTGGATTGAGAAAAAATGAAGGAGGAAGGCTTATAGGTGTAACGGCAATGCAGGGCAAACTTTCATGGTATTATGACCCCCTTCCAACAAATTGTGTTGGAGACTGGGTATGCCCCGGAGGGACAGGGGCAGGCTACCCAGAATATGCTTACTCACCAGGGCCTGAGATAGGATATAAAAATCTCGCAGTATTTTTCCATGCCTGCTCTTTCAATTGCCTTTTTTGTCAGAACTGGCATTTCAAGAGGGAAACCTTACGGCCACAGACAACTTCTGTAAGTAAACTTGTCTCAGATGTTGATAAAAAGACCTCCTGTATCTGTTATTTTGGAGGTGACCCAACACCACAACTACCATTTGCACTCAGGGCATCGAGGCTTTCCCTCGAGAAGAATAAGGGAAGAATCCTCAGGATATGCTGGGAGACAAATGGCTCCATGAATAAAGCATTCCTTGATAAGATGATAGAACTCTCTCTGAATTCTGGTGGCTGTATAAAGTTTGATCTAAAGGCATGGGATGAAAATCTCCATATAGCCCTGACAGGTACCACTAATAAAAGAACCTTGGAGAATTTCTCAAGGGTTGGCGAAAAGATCAAGGTGAGACCTATCCCTCCTCTTCTAATTGCAAGCACCCTCCTTGTGCCAGGCTACATAGATGAGAAAGAGATAAGAGGCATTGCGAAATTCATCGCCTCAATAGATCCTGATATTCCCTATAGCCTGCTTGCCTTTTATCCCCATTTTTATATGTCGGACATGCCTTTAATAACAAAGGCCCTTGCTATGGGATGTCTCAGGGCTGCTCAAGAAGAAGGGGTCAAAAATGTGAGGATTGGGAATGTCCACCTGCTCGTATGAATAACCATGAAAGGGTTCGAGGATTCGAGGGTTCAAGGGTTCGAGTTTTATAAATTATTTCACTTGACCACTTGAATCCTTGACCCCCTGAACCTTATTTTTGATTAAATGGCTGAAATAGTAGAAGATAAGAACCTGAGAAACAAAGTATTTGTCTTCGAAGACAGGATCCAGGCAGGCAGGAGGCTTTCAGAGTTTCTCTCAGATTATAGAGGTTCTGATTCAATTGTACTTGCCATTCCGTCAGGAGGTATCCCTGTTGGAAAAGAGATAAAGGATGCCTTATCCCTTAATCTTGACCTGTTGATTGTTCGGAAAATCCAGATACCCTGGAATCCTGAGGCAGGTTTTGGAGCTGTAAATCTTGATGGATATGTGATATTTAACGAGGAGCTTCTCCGTCAACTCTACCTCCCGGAAAGTGTGATTAATACCCAGGTTGAGAAGACAAAAGAGATACTCAAGAAACGTGATGCGTTGTTCAGAAAAGGGAAGGATTTCCCCTCCTTAAAAAATAAAACGGCAATCCTCGTAGATGATGGTCTTGCCTCAGGATATACAATGATTGCTGCTACGGAGTTCGTGAGGAAACGCAACCCCTCCAAAATCGTGATAGCCGTCCCCACAGCTTCTTATAAAACTGTCCAGAGGATCTCTCCCTTTGTGGATACCCTTTACTGTCTTAATATTAGAGAAGACCTTCCCTATGCTGTTGCCGAGGCATACAGAAACTGGTATGACCTGAGTGGTGAAGAGGTCTTTAGATTAATACAATCAGATCATTTAGTGGAGTAGATTGCTTTATTTCTTATGGTAAAAGAAGAAGCCAAAAAGGGTCAGACTTGTTTATTGACTTTCAGGGAGTAGAAGAAATCACCGTTATCGCAACAGCCGATAGCAGAGTGCTTGAGGTTAATACACAAAGGCGACGCCCTTCTCGATCACTCGAAACGATACCCAAAATGACGCTTCGCTTGAACGCCTTTATAGGCATTTGTAACATGCATTATGAATGTTAGTGCTTTAATGCTTTAATAAAATGGTCATTGCGAGGACTAATTACTTCTTTGCTGCCTCTCTTATCAAAGCCTGACTTATTATATTCCTCTGTATCTGATTCGTACCTTCATAAATTTGGAGAATCTTTGCATCACGCATCATCTTCTCAACAGGATACTCTCTCATGTACCCTGAACCACCCATAACTTGGACTGCATTTGTGGTGACACGCATTGCCATATCTGTTGCAAAGACCTTTGCTATGGCAGATTCCTTTGATATATCCCTGGCACCGCTGTCCATGTACCGTGCAACGGAATATACGAGCGCCCTTGCCGCCTCTATTTCTGTTGCCATGTCAGCAAGTATGTGTTGAACAGCCTGAAAACTGATTACTGGATGTCCGAACTGAACACGCTGTCTGGCAAACTTCATAGCCTCTTCAAAGGCACCCTGCGCCACTCCAACACCCTGTGCGCCAACTCCTGTTCTCGAGTTGTCGAGGGTCTTCATAGTGACAATGAAACCCATTCCTTCCCTGCTCAAGATATTTTCCTTAGGGATCCTGCAGTTGTCGAATATGAGCTCCCTCGTGGCAGACGCCCTTATGCCCATTTTCTTTTCCTTTTTACCAAAATGAAAACCGGGGGTCTCCTTTTCGACGATAAATGCAGATGCACCTCTTGCACCCTTCGATTTGTCTGTCATGACTATAACTGTATAAATCTCTGCCTCTCCTCCATTAGTAATCCACTGCTTTGTTCCATTTAATACATATTCATTACCCTCAAGCTTTGCTGTAGTCTGTATCCCGGCAGCATCACTTCCTGCATTCGCCTCAGTGAGGGCAAATGCAACGAGCCTCTTCCCTGCTGCGATATCAGGGAGGTATTTCCTCTTCTGTTCTTCAGAGCCAAAAAGAAGGATCGGGTATGTACCGAGGGCATTTGCTGCATAGGTTGTTGATACACCAAGGCATGCCCTTGACAGTTCTTCAACGGCGATACATAGTTCGAGACATCCCTTTCCAAGACCTCCATATTCTTCCGGGATGAAGAGACCAAAGAGATCTGACTGTGCAAGAACCTTCATTATCTCCCATGGGAATTCCTCTTCCTCATCAAGTTCCCCTCTCACAGGAACAACCTTTTCCTCTGCTATCTGCCTGACCAGGTCTTTAATCATCATCTGGTCTTCAGTTAAAAAATAGTCCATTACTTTCCTCCATTAAATATAGAAGTGAATAGTCAGACCAAGTACTGTTCACTATTCACTATTCATTATATACTATCTCCTTATGCACTTATATCGGTCGGGCCAAAAAGAAGACTCGGGGCACCTACATTACCAAAAAACCTGAGGTCATCTCCTGATGCTTCTATATTTTCAAAAAAGGATAAGATATTCCCTGAAATTACTGCCTCCCTAACAGGAAACTCTATTTCACCCCTTTCGACCCAGAGCCCTGAAACACCTATAGAGAATTCCCCTGAAATCGGATTAACAAAATGTATCCCCATCGCCTCGGTAACATAGAGGCATTTGCCAGATGCCCGGAAGAGCTCCCCGAGGCTCGCTACATCGGATTTCGAGACAGCCTCGATATACAGATTCGATATCCCGACAGACGGAAGGCCTGAAAATCCGCTCTTCACGGCGTTGCCCGTTGATGAAACACCATCCTTCTTTGCTGTGTATGTATTATAGAGATACCCCTTAAGGAGACCCTCTTTTATCAGGGTCTTTTCCCTGGAAGACACGCCTTCATCGTCAACAGGCCTGCTCCCGAGTTTTCCTGAAAGAAGTCCGTTGTCAATAATGCTTATCTTTTGGCTGATAACCTTTCTGCCAATTTTCCCCGATAGGAGGGATTTCCCTTTCTGTACATTCTCTGATGATAGGGATGATGCGAATACCCCCATGAACTCAGCAGCCACTAAATTATCGAGGATCACAGGTGTCTTTTGAGCATTCATCCTCCTTGAACCTAGAAGCTGTGCAGCACGCCTTGCGGCATTCCGACCCACATCCTCGAATGAGACTTCATCCAGGAATCTGGACCCTGCAAAATACCACCCCATCTGGCTATCAAGCCCATCTTCTGCCATCGCCATGATCTGTGCCGTGCACGCTGTCGAGGAATATTGCCTATCTATACCCTTGGAATTCATTATTGTAATGTCTGTCTTTGAAAAAGTCCCGCGTGCCTTTCTAATATTTTTGATCCTTTCATCCTCTTCATATGCTGCCTTCTCCAGGAGGGAGACCCTTTTTACAGCCTCTTCTTCTCCTATCGAACTTATCCTCGGATCGAATATATCCACACTGCAGGAATCTGATCCTGAAACAAGTTCAGGATCGGGTAGTTCGAGGTACTCGTCCCTGTCAGCCCACCTCGCAGCCTCTACTGCATTATCCACAACAGACCTGATATCACCCATGTCTGTTGAATAAGAAAAACCAAGTCTTGTATCTTTAATAACACGCAGAGAATATCCAAAGCTGAGGGATGATTCAAGGGCATCTGCCTTCTGACCCTTTATCTCGATCGAGAGATTCTTTGAAGACTTTATATAAACCTCGGCCTCATCTGCATCTTTCTTCAGGGCTTTACTTACGAGATATTCTGCAAATTCTCTTATTGAGCTTGTCGAAATATCAGTCCTCATAGTATGTGGCAGATGAGGTCTCTGACTCCCAGACAGTTACAGCAGAGAGATGGATGTTTTCATCATTTGTTTTTTTTCTCAGGGAGTCATAAATCCATTTTGCAATGTTCTCAGAGGATGGATTTTTTTCAGTAAAGGGGAATATTTCATTCAGAATGCTGTGGTCAAGGGGGGAAATGACCTCATCGGTGAGCCTTTTGAGCTCATGAAAATCTATTGCTATATCTATCTCATTGAGCCTCTCTGCGATGACACGAACCTGGACTTTCCAGTTATGACCATGAAGGCGTTCACACTTTCCCATGTACCCTTTCAACTGATGGGCTGCTGAGAATGTGGTCTCTACCATAAGTTCAAACATAATGAATTCCCTGACCCCTGACTCTTTACCCCTGACGGAATATTCCGATATATTTTACACAGACTTCTTGAATATCGCTATATAGGGAAGATTCCTAAACTTGTTATCATAGTCCAGTCCATAGCCGACCACAAATTCGTTTAGTATCTCAAAACCCACATAATCCAGAGGAACATCTACTACCCTTCTTTCTTTTTTGTCCAGAAATACACATATCTTAAGACTCCTGGGACCCCTCGCAAGAATCCTTTCCCGTATAAGATTGAGGGTAATACCTGAATCAACTATATCCTCTACAAGAAGCACATCCCTGTCTGAAACTTCTTCTCTAAGGTCGTGATAGATCTTCACTTCTCCTGTGGTATCGGTCTTCACATAGCTTGAGGCTATTATGAAATCAACCGTAAGAGGGACATTAATGGCCCTGACAAGGTCTGAAAAAAACATGAATGCGCCTTTGAGAATTCCCACAGCCAAAATGTTCTTGTTAGCATAATCATTCGATATCCGCTCTGCAAGCTCTTTAACTTTGGCCTGTATCTGCTCGGTTGTAAGAAAGGGCTTACCTATGACCATTGGATCCTCCTTCATTTAAATGCTTCAATGATAACCGTATTTAATACAAAATAGCAATCGCAGTCATCAATCAAAAGATTATCAGTCATAAGATAAAACTCCAGACTTTTGACTTGTGACTCCCGATACATTCAAGGGTGTTATAATAAGAAAAAAACATTGAGATGTATATTAAAGTCTTTTATGCCCCCTTCCGGTACAGAGGGTCCACAGAGACCCTGCTTAAGGCATCAGTTGACAAAATAAAAGGCCCTGATTATTCAATAATCCTTTATATTGCTCCTACACCGAGAAAGGTGAGGGATGCTCAGCGGATATTTCATAGACTTACTGGGGGCTGTTACATTCCTCCTGAGATGATGACGATTAAACAACTCTCAAAAAGGCTCTACTCTCTTTACGGAGACAGAAACGTCATATCTCAGCACCTCATACCTGTCGTAATCTCACAGATTTCTGGTAAAGGGATGGGCTTCGCATCCCTCATTGCAGATTTTATCAATGAGATTAAGCAGTATCATCCAGGTAAAGGTATCGAAACTATCAGAAAAGAGCTAAAGGCTATTTTTTATGAACTCGGTATCCCTGAAGGGGTCTCAAGCAGGGCGATGGAAGCTATAGAGATCTTTAAGGCATATCAAGAAATTCTGGAAAGACAGTCTGTTTTGGACGAAGATGATGTGATGGCAGTATGCCCTCGCCTGATTAAAGGGCATAACTGGAGCCCCGAGACCCTCATACTCGATGGATTCTACGAACTTACCAGTTCAGAAGAGGCAATACTGAAGGCACTGGTCGAGAATACAAAGGACATCCTTATCTCAATGCCCCATGATATTAATTTTTCAGAAATAACAAATAGTTACGGCAACTTTATAAAAAATAACTTTAGATCTGAAGAGGTCTATTTACCCTGCACCACACCCTTGGTGCGGGGTTTATCTACTGAGGAAAAGGCAATAGACCCCTTTTATTGTCCATATCCTGGAATGGAGGAAGAGGTTGAAGGAATTGCAAGATGTATAAAGAACTACTTTATATCAGGAAAGATAAGGGATTTAGAAAAAATAATAGTCGCGTTCCCAAAATTATACGAATATTCAGACATAGTAGAACGCATCTTCAGAAGATATGGCATACCACACACTATCTCGGTTTCGAAGCCTGCTGGGAAGTCACAGCCCTTTCTTGACCTGATGGCCCTCCTTGAATCTGTTGTAGATGATTATCCGAGACTTCCATTCTCCCGATTCCTTTCATCACCTTATTTTAGAAATATGCCTTCAGAATTCAGAGAATGGATTCCTATGCTCTGCCTCAGATCAGGGATCATAAAGGGGAAAGACGCATGGCTCAACCTATCAAAGACAGTCAGCAGTCTTCCATCTAAAATCAAGAAAGGACTTAGGTGGGTCTTCAAGAAACTTGCGCCACTGGAATCTATAAAGAATAAAGGAAATTACAGCCAATATAGTAAAGTTATCGGTGATCTCTTGAATGACCTTGATTTTTCAGGTGTCAGTAGCCAGGAGGCAGATCTAAAGGAAAAGGCAATTAGCATATTGAAGGAGCTCTCCTTTATTGAAAATCTCACTCCTTATGACTCACGCCTTAAGTTTCAAGACTTACGCCAATTTATAGATGCCCTCAGGCATATTCTGAATGCCACAGATATGGAGATAGAAGGCACGGGTGTGCAGATTATGGGCTTTTTTGAGCTGAGAGGAATCGAGCCAGAATATCTTTACTTAGGGGGACTCAAGGAAGGAGACCTGCCATCAAAGCCTGATATTGACTACATATTGCCTGACAGTGTAAGGACAAGGTTCGGCCTCATAAACCTGAAAAAATATCTACTCCTGCAGAGATTTATATTCTCAAGGACGATAGAATCAACAAAAAACCTCCACCTCTCCTATCCCGTAATGGAGGGGGATAGATTTTTCCTTCCCTCCCCATTACTCCCCTGGAATAGAGAGAAAAAAGAGCGGGTTTCGGGAATCTTCTCAAGAGAGGAAGAATTATTGGGAAAGGGCAGAAGGCCTTTTGCATCATATATTACGGAGATAGAGGAGGTCGGGGAAAAGTTAATCAGAAATAAGTTTGGAGAAAACTCTTACATCAGGGCCACTGACATAGACTCTTACAGGACCTGTCCGAGGAAGTTCTTTATAGAAAAAGTCCTCCAGCTTGAACCCCCGGAGACAAAGGAGTATAAGGTCGAGGCTATGCTCCTCGGAACCATAGTCCATGAAACAATGCAGCTTCTTTTATCAAAGCCCTTCGCTGACGTCGAAGACCTCAGGGTTAAGGCGGAAGAGATAATGGAAGGCCTCCTCTCTGATAAACCTCTCGAAAATTACTGGAAGAAGCTGATTAAAGACACATTCCTTTCTATCCTGCCAGAAATATATGAGCTCGAGAGCAGCCTTATTGATGAGGGTTATTCATTTATGAAGGCTGAGTTTCCCGTTGAGGGCGAAATTATAAAAGGGATAAGACTTAAAGGAAAGATAGACAGAATTGATAGAAAAATTCAAAATTCGAAATTCGAAGTTCGAAATTCGAAAGATGTTGTTGAGCTTGTTGATTACAAGACCGGGATAACTCAGATCAGGGGATCACAAGTAATAACAAAAGGCGCTACTTTACAGTTATTCATCTACGCAGCATTGATGAAGTTGCTGGGATTTAAGGTAGAGCGTGTGGGCATCTATTCACTCAAAGACATAAACTTATCATGGATCCCGGGAAAGAGTGACAGGAGGGATGGACGGACAATAGAAGATTATATAGAGGCAACTCTCAGATTTCTTGAGGAAACGATATTAAATATAAAGATGGGAAATTTTTCTGCATCTCCATTGAGTGAGCAGACATGCAGGAACTGTTCAGAAAGGCCATACTGTCCATATATACAAAAAACAGTTATAAGTTATAGGTTATAAGTTATGGAAAAGTATCTGGATATAACAAAGAGTGTCATCATCTCATCCCCTGCTGGTTCAGGGAAGACAGAGAAGCTTGCAAGGCGATATGTCAGCCTATTGCTTGGCGGCTCTGAAATAGAAAAGATACTGGCAGTCACATTCACAGAAAAGGCTGCAGCAGAGATGAAGGATAGGATACTTACTATCCTTGAAAAAGAGGATCCCGATTTATTCCTGAAGGTTCGAGAGAAGATGCCCCTTATGCGCATATCTACAATCCATGCCTTCTGCCTTAAGTTACTCAAACGTTTTTCAATAGAGCTCGGCCTCGATCCATCACTTGATGTAATAGATGAATTCAGTGCTTCCCTCCTCTGGTCAGAGTCTGTTTATGAATGCCTGATAGAGGAGAAAAACAGCCCTGACCTCTTTTTTGAGATGATGAAAAACAGGGGCATAAAAGGCTGGGATGGCCTTTTCAGGCTCCTCAATGAATTGCACAGCAGGAGACCTCATTCAGAGCTCTTTTTAAGAGAAAATCACCCTGTCGAGGGAGAGGAAGAAAAGAGGATCCTTGAGTTATATTCACGATGTCTTAAACGATATACCGATAAAAAATTCGAGAGACATCTCATTGATTTTGATGACCTTGAGTTACTCACATACGAAGCCCTTATCAAAAACCCGGAATGGCAGAATATCCTTTATTCCTTTGACGAGCATACAGACCACATACTTGTGGATGAGTTCCAGGATACAAGCTCTCTTCAATGGAAGATTATAGACAGATTCACAGAGGAATGGCGGTCAGGCATCGGTGCAAAAAAGGACTCGGGAAAGATACCAACCATCTTCCTCGTTGGAGATGAAAAACAGTCCATATATCTCTTCAGAGGTGCAAACGTGGGCGTATTTCAGGAGGCAAAGGAGAGATTTTCTGAATGGCTTGGAAGGGAATACTACTTCGAAGAAATAAGGGAAAACTATCGGAGCCTTCCTGAAATAACAAAATTTATCAACAGCCTTTTCGAAGGACTGATGCACCCTGATCCCGACCCTGAATCAAGTTCAGGGGATTCAGGATATGAAAGCTGGCGTACCAGGTACGCACCCTTTGAGGCAACAAGACAGGGTGATGGTCGTGTTGAGCTCATTCTCATGGAAGGTGGCGAAGGCACAAAGAAGAGTCGTGAGCAGGAGGCATCAGTTTTATCAAAGAGGATACAGTCCCTTGTTAATCACTATGAGATATTTGATGGGGACATGAAAAGGCCATGCATTTATGGTGATATGGCAATACTTCTCAGAAGGAGAACCCATCTATCTATATTTGAGGATGCATTGAGGAGACATGGGATACCCTTCATTGTTGTAAAAGGTATCGGTTTTTATGATGAACCAGAAGTTGCACTACTAAGAGAACTGCTTTCTCTTATTATCGATCCGATGGATGACTACAGCCTATTCTGTATCTTGAGGTCTCCTCTTTTTGGCATTGACTACAGGACGTTATTCAGACTGATTGATAAAACAGGTGACCGATCCTTGTTAGAGGAGATTCGATCAACAAAAAATAAAAAGGTCGGGGAGGCACTCAATCTCATCTCGGGATGGATTGAAAGATCCAGATATACCCCCCTTGCAATGCTTCTTGAGGATGCACTTTCAGAAACAGGAGGCTGGCAATATTACTGGGAAAAACAGAGGCATGCAAATATAAAAAAATTCATAAGGCTCATTGAACAATATGAGTCTCAAGGGTTTTCTACCCTTGATATCAGGGAAAAACTCATCAAGGCAAGGCAGGGTGATGAGGCAAAGGCAAATATCAACACTGAGGGTATGAATGTTGTAAGGATAATGACCATCCATGCTGCTAAGGGGCTCCAATTTCCAATGGTATTTCTTCCATCCCTTGATGAGGATAACAGTCCCAGGACCAAATCCATTGTCATTGACGAAGAAGGTGGAAGGATTTCTATAGCATACGAGGAGGACCCTGCCAAAAGAAAGAAGATGGAATCTTTCTTGAAGAGAAAAGAAAAGGAACTCGAAGAAGAAAAGAGACTTTTCTATGTCGCTGTCACAAGGGCACAGGATTTCCTATGCATGCTTGGGGCATGGAAAAAGGAGAAAAAGGCCTCAGGACGACTTGCATATATTATTGATACCCTTGAACACCTCTCCTCCCTAAAAATCATGAATGAATCCCAGATAGATGAGATATACTTTACTTGTAACTCATCACTTAGCACTCATCAGCTGCCTTCAGAGCCATTCATGTCAGAACCGATGTACACAGAGCCCATTTCGTATGAGCCTCCATTTAAATGGCGGGATGTCACAGAGGAGATAGATATAAGAGTAAGACATGGTGAGGAATGGGTCTTGCTTGGAAAGGTCTTTCACAAACTCTTTGAGGAACTCTCAAAAGGGCATATAGGGATTGATGACATAGAAAAAAGGGCATTAATTCTCTTGAGAGCCGAGATATACAACAAAAAAGAGGTAGAGAGAATGACGGAGATTATAAAAAGGGATTTTGAAAGGCTTTCAGTATCAGGATACCTCAAGGATATAGTTTTTCCCCTGAGGAACTCTCACGCAGAGCTCCCCTTTAACCTGCTGAAAGGAAAAACTATCTTCAGAGGCAGAATTGATAGGATTATCGTAAAGGATAATATTGCCCATATATATGATTACAAGACCTTTCCTATAGGGGAAAAGGAATTATCGGAGCTCATTGATAAATACAGATTCCAGATGGATATTTACAGAGAGGCTGTAGAGAAGATATTCTTCTTGAGGACAAGGAGTTACCTGCTCTTTACCCACATGCCTTTGTTAGTAGAGGTGTAGAAGAGTCTTTCAAATTCTTCAATTTTTAGAGCCCAGTTCTTACCCTAATTATACCTCCTCTGGCATCATCTCCGACCCAGTATCCAACATTACCTCTGACTGCTATCTCCCCTCCCGTCATCTTTTTCCCCACTATATGGCCTGTATTACCTCTGATCAGAATAAGACCGCCTTCCATCCTCTCTCCCACCCAGTTCCGGGTATCACCTTCAATGATTATGCGGCCGCCCTTCATCGATCTTCCAAGATAGTTGCCCACATTTCCACTGACCAGGATCTCGCCCCCTTCCATTTCCATCCCAAGGTAGTAAGCCTTATTACCAATAATCTCCAGCCTTCCGCAACTATGTCTATAACCTAAACCTGATATGCTGGCAGGGTATTTCCTGAGATCAAGTCTGAGGACATCTTTTTCTCTGATTACATCTTTGTATAGACCGGAGGTATAAAACCCCAACAATCCACCCCTCATGAAGTTAGACAGGACGTCATTGAAAAGTCTTTCGACCTCCAGAAGATTTACATCATATTCCTTGGCGGCACTTTTTCCGAAGTTGAATATTTTTTCTACAGTAAAGGGATCTATTTTCCAGCTCGGTATTTTTGATCCCCAGCTCACAAATTCTCTGGCAAGTTCCTCAACCTTATCGTACTTTAATCCCTCCTCATATCTGCGCCTTCTTTCCTTATTTTCTAAATCAAGAAAGTCGACCCTCAATAGGCTTGGATTTTTCTCCAGTAGCCTCTTAATGCCCTGCATAAACCCTAAAGCCCTTCCCCACTGCTATGCGGGGTATGTCCTCTTCATCTTTTCAATCTCCATTTTTGTTTCTTCTTCCATCAGTTACTGAATAGGGTTCAAAGTCCTCTCGCGAGACTCTTAAAGAAAGGGTGGTCTACTTTGCCTGCCACATTCTTGATCTTCTCGTAATCCCCTTCCTTAAGGGCGAGATAGGCCTCTATTTGATAATCCCTGTGTTCCTCCCATCTCCTTTTTACTGACCTTAGCAGCTCATGAATGGCATAAAACTCATCAGATGCATCCTTTTCTAACTCCCTGACCTCACCAATTTTTTCATCACTAACAGTGCTCCTGTGCCATAGGGCATAAGGCATGACCGCCATGATATGTTCCAATGTTACCTCTCTTTCGCCCATGAACCAGGCCAGAACCTTAGAGTATCTGAACAGACTCTGTTCTGCGCGGTTGGAGATATTAAAGAGATCAGCACAGAGATAATTGGTATAATGGCAGCCATGGCACCTCGAAAAATCCTTTTTTAAAACATAATGACAGTAGATTTCTTGTCCAACATAATCTAAGAAGAGTTCAGCATCTTCTGAGATTCCTGATTCTGCTATCTCCTCTTTTATCTCCTTTACTTCTTCTCCTCTCGGAATCTGCAAATCAAGCCCTCTGTCTTTCAGCCTCCTTTCCAGCTCTCCCTTAAATTCCTCAGACCTCTCATTTATATATTGAACCACCTTCTCAGCCTGCCTGGTCTCATTATTTTCTAAAATATACTCAACCATTTCTTCTGCAAGCCTCTTGTCCCTTAAGACCTCTTCATCAATTCCCCTTCTGATGAACCTCTTTCTTATAGGATGTAGCATTCCAGTCTCTACGGCTATGTCAAACCGATCGCATAGAGGGGTAATTAATTTTGTGGTTCCCGTATCCTGATAATTTATAGTCGCAAAAAAGGATTTGGCTGGTTTGAGTATAAGAGTTTCACCCCTGTAGCTCCAGATGTTCCTATCAACCTCGTTGAGGAGCATATTTTGTTTGCCTATAGGCAGGCGATTTATCTCATCAATGATAACGACAGGCGAATAGGGGATTATCTTCCACTTAACCACTTCCCTTCCTTCCTTCTCCAGGGCACCGAGATCCAAAGTAGCCTTCATCTTTTCCTCAGTCTGCTCTGGATGACCATGGATGGTAGTCGATTGAACAAATTCCAAAGGGAGCCCTTTGACTAAAGATGAGATCCTCTCACTTGAGCTGGTCTTGCCGCTTCCATACCCACCAAAGATTAGCTCTTTGCCATCAAGGATTAGGTTTAGAATCCCGAATAGGGCTACAGGATCATATCTTTTATCCCCAATCTCAAAAGTCTCTTCGCCCAAGTAAAAATAGGAACCAACTGCCTCATAAAGATCCTGGATTTTCTGGCTATTGTTTTTCATTTAGGTTTTCTATTATGTGTTTTTTTATTTAATTATAAAATATTTTAAAATATTTTGCGCTGGAACCCTTCCATGCGGTTAAAGGCCAAGGGGTAATGACCTTCGCCGAGGCAGAACGTGGATTGACAATTAGGTGGAGCAGGACTTTCTTTCTAATGGGGCAAAAGGTAATTTCAACCTATCTCAGCATATAAAGAAGCATCAGATTAACCACATACACTAATATTATCCCTATAGAATCCCATGCTAAAAATAATGGCTTTTTCTCTGCACGATAGGTTAAACCAATAATTGCAATTGTTGTCATTACAATGGCAGACAGGGCAGAGATTATATGGTTTGGATTGGCAAAAGAGAGAAGAGGTCCTTTAATGAAAAAAATGTCATCGATAGCCAAAATGAAGATATTAAATATGTTACTTCCGAAGAGGTTGCCAATTGCAAGGTCTATAGCATCTATTTTTACTGCACTAAAAGATACAACTACCTCAGGAAGAGACGTAGAAAGGGCAATAAAAATATTGCCTACAAATGTCTGGCCCAGACCCGTGGTCTCTGCAATGCCTTCACCAATCTTTGGCAAAAAAGTAGCAGCACTAATTACGATAATTGCATTGATACCATAATTGATAATGGCTGTCTTTGTTTGGATATCCTTATATCTCAATTCAACAGCTTTTTCCTTTATAAGGGCAGAAATCTGTCTTCTTTCATAAGAATAGACCAATCTTATAGCAATAAAATAAATAAATATGAAAAATAAGCTGTATGGACCGATCCAGCCTAAAGGAGAAACATATTTCCCTAAAAAGATGTTTGCGGCAACCATACTTAAAAGAAGTATTCCAAAACCAGCAGAAAGGATATTCCCCTGATATGCCTTTGCAGATATTGGCATTATACGATATATGGCATCAAGAATAGCGATAATTAGCATATTAAATACGCAACTTCCAAGGACATCGCCAACAGCAATGTCAGGAACATCAGCATAGGTAACAGAGCTTATTCCAGTAACGAGCTCTGGTAATGAAGTAACAGATGCCATAAGCACCAAGCCAATCCAAGCCCTCCCAAGTCCTGTCTTTTCAGCGATGATATCGCCATACTTTGAAAGCCTTGAGCCTGAATAAAAAATCACAAGCGTGCAGACTATAAATCCAAGCCAGAGAAGCATGTAGACCTTTCAAAAAATTATCTGTGATACTTTGTTACCAAAAATCTATCTGATTCAAGATATTCTATGGCACGATTGATATCTTCCTTTTTGCCAATTAAAAGAAGAATATCTCCTCTCTTCAGGACAAAGTCTGGTTGTGGGTTTTGATGAACCTTATCTTCACGCTGGACTGCAATAATAGTGATCCCTGTTTCAGTCCTGAGGCGAAGCTCCTTGATGGAATGTCCATCTACCAAGGATGCCTCCTTTATTAGATATGACTCTGTATTTATCTCCTTTAGTAATTCATATTTTTCCGCTAAATGTTTTCTGGGCAACTCTACAGTTCTAAGAATTCTGTAATTGTCTTTTCTGATATTATCTATATGCTCTGTTATTACATTCCTTAGCATATGGTAATGATGAAGTGCTCTGGAAAATATCTCTACCGATGTCTCGAACTCTTCTGGAATCACTTCGTTGGCGCCAAGCGTTTTGAGGTCATCCACCTCAGCGACATATCTTGTTCTTACGATGATATAAATGTCAGGGTTTTCATGCCTTGCAATTGAGACTATTCTCCTTGTAGAAGCAGGATCAGATATTGCTATAACGAGGAGCCTTGCCTTTTCTATGCCCAGTTTATAAAGTATCTCTCTACTTGTCCCATCACCATAATATATCGGCTCTCCTTTTTTCTTCATCTCCCTAACGGTATCGCTGTTCAGCTCAAGCACAACATAGGGTATCTCAGCCTCTCTCAATACCTTTGCCAAATTTCTCCCATTGAGACCAAACCCAATAATTATTACATGCCGGTGCCTTTTTCTCGGAAACCTCTCTCCCTCATAACCCTTTTTGAGTATCCTCAACTTTTTTAATAAACGCCTTTCAGCTATCCATCCTGATACAGAGGGAGCAATCTGCAGCAGAAAGGGCGTAACCATCATCGTCACAACAGAAGAAGAAAGAAATATCTGATAGAAATCATCTGTTATAAGCCCCAGTGCCTTTCCTGAAATAGCAAGCACAAAGGAAAACTCACCAATCTGAGAGATCCCGAGACCAGCATGAATGGAAGTTCTAAGAGGGCTTCCTATCACAAGGGCTGAGAACATCCCTGTAATTATCTTAAGGCTGAATATCGATACAATAATGATTGTTATCTTTAAAAGGTGATCAAACATATACTCTATATTCATCAGCATCCCGACAGAGACAAAAAACAGTCCTATGAAGCTTTCCTTAAAGGGTAATATATCTGCTGTTGCCTGGTGTGCATACTCTGATTCCGATATTATAAGACCTGCCAAAAATGCTCCAAGGGCAAGGGAAAGGCCGGATCTTGCGGTTAGGAGTGCGATGCCAAGGCAAAGGAGTATAATTGTAATGATAAATAGCTCTCGATTCCTTGTATGTACAACTTGATGGAGAAGGGCAGGAACTATCCATCTCGAACTGAGAAGCACAACTGCTATAATCAAGGCTGCCTTCCCCATTTTTATTAGGACATCCATTATGTTTATACTCTCTCCTGATAATGCAGGGATAAGTAGCATAAGGGGTACAACACAGAGGTCCTGGAAGATCAGTATTCCTATCATTATTCGTCCATGTGGAGAGTCTATCTCACCTTTTTCTGCAAGCGACTTTAAGACAATTGCGGTACTACTTAATGCAATAAGAAAGCCGTAAAAGACAGATTGATTAATATTTTTTATTGCAAAATAGGCAGCAGTGGCGGATAAAATTATGGTAAGCAATACCTGTACTCCGCCACTTCCTATAACGGCCTTCTTGATCCTGACAAATTTTGCCATGGAAAACTCAATGCCTATTGTAAAAAGGAGAAGTATGACGCCAATTTCTGCAAGAATCTCTATGGAGTGAGTGTCTTTTACTATTCCGATACCATAAGGCCCTATAATAACCACAGCAACAAGGAATCCGACAAGAGATGGTATCTTAAGCTTGTGAAGTAAAAATACCATTAAGGCAGAGGCACCAAAGACGATGACTAATGATTTTAAGAATTCATATTCCATTACGATAAGGACTCAGGCAGTGAGTATATCTACTCTGAGTGCTCGGTGATTATCCGTCCCGGACAAATAAGAGATACTCCATGATGTGTGCTAAGCATCACTCCTTCAATAATTGGCTGATTCACCTTCCCCTCTGCCTGCCACTTAACTATAAAATTAGCTCCTGGGCCGCCTCTCTTATCATATTCCTTGATGTAAATATGAGTAGATTCTAATGGCTTCAGTTTCATGGGTTTTTTAACATAGCTATCTATCATATTGCCGCTTGTATCATAATAATCTGCCTTGAGTATCGTAATAGGATATTTGGGATCTGTATTGCGGATGCTCAACATTGCAGCAAGTTCGAGTCGCACCGCTTTAGGACCGGAATAGATATTGGAATAGA
Source organism: Nitrospirota bacterium (assembly GCA_040753955.1). Lineage (GTDB taxonomy): Bacteria > Nitrospirota > Thermodesulfovibrionia > Thermodesulfovibrionales > SM23-35 > JASEEX01. The sequence goes on from JBFMDQ010000005.1 coordinate 59,650, forward strand.
TAGAAACATATACAGACTCGCCATATGAAAGTTCAGCGTCAGACATCGCATGTGCACATATTGGTAAAAAGCATACTGACAGAACAACTGTTATTATTAAAAGCCTTGTGATGCCAGACATTAATTCATATTTACATTGAAACATAAGAATTTCCTCCTTCCTAATTAGAATGATGTTACTATAATCATACTACAACAATTTCTGGAGATTCCAATCTCATAAATGACTAATGTCGTCTTTCTTTTCTTCGCCCTTTATCTTCTTCTCAAGATACTCCTTTGCAATATCTCTTCCCCCAAGACCGAACGCTATCGCAAGTGCAAGGACTACACCGCCGAAGATTATTGCAAAGGCAATAACTATCGTCCCTCTTCCAATACCAAGCTGTTCAAGCGCCATAGTTAAAGCGAGTAAAAAAATAGTCAGCTTAACAAGTCTTCCTATCAGACCCGATAACTTTATACCTGCGTTAACAGCGGCAACCAATGCAGCTCGGCCAAGAAAGTTACTTAGAAGATAGCCAAAGAAGAGAATAAGAGCAGCGACGAAAATATTTGGTAAATAAAGAAGGAATCTTTCGAGTACTCGCTCAATAGCAGGGACGTCAAGGGAATAGAGGGATAAAATTGAGAAACTGATTATAGTCAGCCAGCCAATGAGCTTTGAAAGGATAAGAGAGATGGGTTCTTTTATTCCACCCTTTTTTAGCATCTCAAGCATCCCAGATCTCTCTGAGAATTTATCGAGTTTTATTGCTCGAAAAAATCTCAAAAATATGGTTTTGAGAATCAAGCCAAGGATAATACCTGTGATAAATATCAGGATAGAACTAAGAAGTTCCGGGAGGAAATGTAGCACTTTTTCAAAAAACTTATCAAGTGGTTCAATTATCAGCTTCCGTAAAAAGTCACTCATGTATACCCCCTTTTTTAATCCCAGTTTGTTACTAAAAATTCTTTCTCATTTTCAAAACTTATACATAATCTCTCTATTTTTTCTTCAACCTCTAATCTACTGCTTTCCCATGTTTCTGTAATAAAAGATGCTATTTTACCAAGATAAAGAGGTGTGAGAGATTTTAAAAGATGCTCTCTATTTAAGAGCTTTTTGTGTTCAGCAATGGCAAAACTATAAATAATCTTTGCCCATACATCATCAGGGATACAGAATTCCCTCTTATGTAGCCCCTTTACCCTCTGGAGAAAATATATAATCTCTTCTGGAAGGAATCTCTTCCACATCCCTATAAGTTCTGCCACTCCAAGCCTGAATTTATCCATCATTCGATCGAGATTGACCGAGACAGGTTCAAGACCCACGGTATACTGAAAGCCGCATGTTATTATCGGTTCTGATCTGGTTACTTTTGTCCATACATGCGAGTATGTCTCCATTAGATCAAAGGTTGCTCCCACTACCTGATAGAGCATTGAGCTCAAATCAATACCTGGATCTTTAGGATCGTGTATCTTTGCACCTAAAAATGATTGGGCAATTTTAAAATTATTAGCAATAGCAGTAGTTGTCATCCATATATCTATTCCATATCTCGCAACATCTGTCTCCCAGACATCCTTGGTTAGATAAAACTTTGCCAGTTCACCTGAAAAACCAAAATCCCCGCCTATAGGTTGTCTCACGTGTTTGCCATACAATGCCCTGGTTAAGGGATATATGATACTGTTAGTTATTGTTCCATCATATTTATGCCTATGGTAAAGAGGGGCAACATAATCAAAATTACCATCAATTATAGGTTTAATTAGGAGTTCAATCCACTCAGGGGTGATACTCCGCACGTCAGAGTCCATCACCGCACATGCCTTCGCATTAAGGGCATCTGCTATCTCAAATATGGTTCTGAAGGCACTTCCCTTCCCTGGAATACCGTGATAGGGAGTTGCTATCTTAAAAACAGGTTCAACCCTATGAGATAAGAGAATAGATTGGAAATCCTCAATGGTGGTATTTTTAACAATATCCATAGTTCCATCTGTAGAGCCACCATCAGAATTTAAAAGGACGGATTTCTTGTCAGGAAAATACTTTATAAGACCTATCTGCGCAGCCCTCACTACATGGCCAATGGTTCGGGCATTGTTGTAGCTCGGAATTCCAATAAGGATGTCAACCTCTTTTATTTCGTCAATTCGTTCCTGAACCTCTTTTCTAAAAATAATGCCTTTCATCTCGACCCG
>JBFMDQ010000006.1:0-4836 GCA_040753955.1 Nitrospirota bacterium
AATTTCCAGATACTTTTGCACGATGAACATAAAGGTAAAGATGTGGAGGTTGTTGTTCAGATTGGGGCCAAGGAATAGTCAAAACATGACTAATATTTAGTGGAGGAAAGGATTATGGCAGCAATTCCTGTACAATTTATTTATATAACAGGATTGAAAAGTAATATTTTTAGTAACGCTCGACTTACTGGAAGTTGGGATACTAATGGCCGTTATTCTGACCAATGGATATCTTTACCGATGGAGCCTGCAATTGGAGACGACGGCTGCCCTTGCTTTGGTGCAACAGTAGAATTTGATGATTCACAAATTGGCTCTCAATTTCGTTGGGGAGTTATCATAGACGCCCAGTTGGGTACCAACCTCTGGGGAATCCCCACAGAGCTTAATGACCATGCTTCTATTGAACGCTACAGGTCTTTTGTGCTCCAGCCCCGTGGAGCTAACCCTCAGGAAGAAAGATACTACTTGACACACTGCAGGAGGCCTGGGGCTAACAAATATTATTCTCCTGCCAAATCGCAACCAGGAATTCGGTTTGCTGTCTGGGCGCCGGATGCTGAAAAAGTGGAAGTCGTGTTTGGTAATCAGCAAACAGGTTACATCGCGGATGATGGCTTCGGAATGGATCAATCCCTTCCGCCAGTTCCGATGTTCCGCCAGGAGGATGGTGTCTGGCAGACGGATGAGACAGTGTCTCCAGAGCTTTCAGATTTCTCTGAATTTGACCATAGACCCTATATGTTCAGGATCACGAAAAGGGGAGGAAAGATAGCCTATAGAACAGACTTGTACTCCCGCTGTCAGATTGGTAGTGGCGCTTGGGATCCCAACGGGGAGCACTATAGTGGAGATATCAAGAATCTTGATGGCACGAAGAGCTGTTCCGTAGTAATCGATCCAGAGCGGGTGGCTAAAAATTTCAAGGAAGAGGTTTGGCCTGAAATAGAGTTTATAACAGAGGAAGAATTCTGGCAGGATGAGTTTACGCCTGGCTTACCTTTACCCACTCGGGTAGAGGATCTGGTGATTTATGAGCTACAGGTGGGTGCGATCTGGAACGGGGAAAACAGGCCGGGAGATCTGGGGGACACAATTGAACTGCTGGAATACCTGGAGGATCTCGGAGTCAACGCAGTCGAGTTATTGCCAATGAACGAGTTCGAGGGCTGGGCACAATGGGGGTATGGAAGCTCTCATTTTTTTGCCATCGAGTACAGTGCAGGTGGTAGAGACCAATTTAAGCATTTTGTAAAAGAATGTCACAGGCATGGCCTAGCGGTGATTTTAGATGTTGTCTATAACCATTACCACCACCGTGCAGAGAGGGCAGAATGGGCATACGACTCAGATGCTCCAGAAGAGAATATCTATTATTGGTATGAGGGGAAAGCTTCTGACTATCCAAATGCAGATGGCGGTTATATTGATAATATGTCAACAGGGTATGCCCCCCGTTTTTATGAGGAGATGGTCAGGAAAATGTTTATCAGCAGTGCGGCTGTGCTTGTAGAGAATTTTCATATTGACGGTTTTCGGATTGATCAGACCACCTCTATACACTCGTACAACGTGCTTCATGCCAATGGCAGGCCTGTAAGTAATGTCAATATTTTTGGAGCCAAATTCCTTAGGGAATTAACCCGCACCTTAAAACTGATTAAACCAACAGTAATTCTCATAGCTGAGGATCATTCCGATTGGAACATGGTGACCGAGTCGCTAGACACTGGCGGTCTGGGATTTGACGCAACCTGGTATGCAAACTTCTATCACCATCTTATTGGTGACGCAGGGCGGCGAGGCCCAGATTTTGCCAAATTAATCCTGACTGCCGGATATGGTCAGGATCAGCCACTCGCCATGGATTACTTCGCGGGAGCACTCAGATGGTCTGGTCAAAAAAAGATCGTATATCACGAGTCCCACGACGAGGCAGGGAACTCAGAATACTCGAGGCGAACGATTGTAACAGCGGTGAACTCTGCGCCACTAGTTGGTGAAACACGCCGTGTTGCTGAGGCCCGCTGTCGTTTTGCTTTTGGCATGTCGATGCTTTCGGCTGGCACACCTTTATTCCTTATGGGTGAAGAGATCGGCGCCCAGAAAGACTACAAATACAACACCTTCCTCCAAAATAGGGAGGATCTGATAGGTGAGCGGCAAGGAGAGGGTAGGCGGCTGTTCAGATTTTACCAAGATACAATACAGTTTCGGCTTAGCCACACGGGACTTCGATCACATGAGATTGATATTGTCCATGTTCACAATGACAATCGAGTAATTGCTTTCCGGCGGTGGGATAGAACTGAGGAGTTGCTAATTGTAGCGAGCCTGAATAATCATCCGTTTTCATCGGGTTACATTATTGAGAACTTACGGTCAGGCGATGGCCTCTGGCGAGAGATCTTCAGCAGCGACTCCGAGCTTTATGGAGGTAATAATATCGGGAACCTTGGATCTTCTATCCCTTCCTCCAACGGCAGTATTAATGTTGTGATCCCTGCAAACGGATTTGTTGTATTCATAAAAGAATGAGAAGAAATAGAACAGAAGCAATAGGTTGCGACGCGATTGAGCGAGTTAATGAAGATTTACTCAGTATGGGGAATCAAAGTTTACTTTTAAAACAACCAATTTAGAGAAGAAAAGTATGAAAGACGTAGCGACAAATCTGGGTCCCCTGGTCAATGGAAAAGAATACCGAGGTGCGTAACAAATACTCACAAATAGTCATTGCACGTTTGGATGAATTTATATTCATTAAAAATGGTTATTCGTTCTTTAAACACTTAGTCCCATTTGCGATTTCGGCTCTGCTACTTCTTACTCTTTCGGTACCAGCGGACAACCTGCTCCTGAAGCTTGTAAAGTTTCTGCAGCAGCCGAACTTGATATGGTTGCCGGCGACATTGCTCACCGCTTAGCCGCCACTATCTACATTGTCTCTATCAATGTACAGATACGCCAGGCGTACCTTTGGTCGGATGGTGACCTTCGCAGGACTATAGGCACGTCTCTCACTTATATCATCCTCTGCATGCTCATGGCGTATGTAGTGCTAAGATCTGTCTCATCGTGCAAAACGACGTTGGGGGATATTTGGGCCTGCCTCCTGGTTGCCGTTCTCTCCCTTACTGGTATTGGCTGGTCAGGACCTAATTCCTGGGTTGAGTCTATTGGCATTAAGTCTCCGAACTATGCGGATGCCCGTCTGTCCGTAATAAAATTGGCGGAGATTTTACAGCGTGTACGAAAAGAAGAAATTAAAGGAATTAATAGCACGCGGGAGATAGAAGATTTTTTACAGGTAGGCAGGAAATTGCGTTTTAGTATCAAAGAGAATCTTCATATAGAGCCTAAGTGGGCAAAATACAAATTGCAAAGAGCTAGTGAGGCGTTACGTACCTTGCTGGAACAAACTGAGGAACAATTTCCAACTTCCAATAAGTCTAAAGTGGAGGATTTCCCAATTGCCTGTAGGTATCAAAAAGAAGACCAATATAAAGAGTTTATACAGGCCCTAAAAGACCTTAGCGCCTATTGGCCTAAGTGGCAATAAACAGAGACCAGAGGTTATGAATGAAATTAAAAAGATACATAAGGTTGCTAGCACTGGTATATACTCCGGCAACAGGTAAGTCTATTTTAGATTGGACTCCATTTGAAGGAGGGGACACGCTGGATAAGATCATCACCAATCACAATGTCAGGTGCATCGAAGGCTACCAGAGATTGAGGTGGTTACCTGAATTTATCGAGGACTTGGTGGAAGGTATTGACATCGTGCCACATGATCTGTCTACAGTGGACAAGTTGCGAATTTGGGACTTTGCTAGTATCCGCATTATTATGGTTGACCTCAACGCCATTTGGGAACAAACGAAGATCGAGCAGATTAAAGTGCGCATGTCAAAACACGATCAATACTATTTTCTGGCACAAGTTAGCCGGTCGCCCAGCATTATGTCACGCATAACCGATTTTCAGCCACTACCTGTTAAGCCCTCTACACCAGAGATCATAGTAGATCAGACAACATTCGAGGAGTGGCTGAGTCGTTTCTGTGAAGGCTATTGTACTACTATTACTTCTATGCCTCCGCCTACTGGTGATCTATCAACTATTCAGGCATATATCAAAGCCTTACCAGAAGTAGCTGCCAAAGTTCGAGATGCTGCTATCATAAGAGACCTCTCAGAAGAAGAAATAGTAACATTGGCACATCAGGCTGCAATGCAGGAGTTCACCTTGGCACGTATTGCAGGTCAAGTTCGCACTCGAACTAAGCGCCGTGTCGTTTTAGACGCTATACGCATGCCAATTGACAGGATAGCCATTGAGTCATTTTTACAACAAACGCCAACCTTGCAGCGAGTTAAACTTGTGGAGGTTTCCTTAGAGCGCCCTATGAGTGAGCTGACAACTGAGCAGCGTAATATTGTAGTTGGTCTGAACATTAAAAGAAAGACCGATGCTGCAGTACATTTAGATCAGCCAAGTATTTTGGATAGGGTCAGTAGCTTGCGAGGTGTGGTCAAGGTTACCAAATTTACAGCAATGCTACCTGTTGGATTAAAGGGAAAAGGGGGTTAGTAAATACAGTCGATTCAGGTCCAAACCAGCAGTGACACCAGAGAACATGCATTAGCGATTCCGCCTTGCTCTTATAAACCTCAACATTTGTAGTGAAACAAATACTTATAACCATTTATATATCGCTAAAAATCTGTTAATACTTTATACGTTTTTCTCGCAAGGCCTTACTATCCCGCTCAACCAATCCATCAACTGCTCAGGATCTCTACCCATCAGTTCACCTAATCTCTCATAAGA
>JBFMDQ010000006.1:4936-59605 GCA_040753955.1 Nitrospirota bacterium
ATTTATATATCGCTAAAAATCTGTTAATACTTTATACGTTTTTCTCGCAAGGCCTTACTATCCCGCTCAACCAATCCATCAACTGCTCAGGATCTCTACCCATCAGTTCACCTAATCTCTCATAAGATAGTCCGTTGACCTGCTTAAAATATCTCAGTCTGCCTACAGGGTCCTCTGGACACTCAAAAGGTACATAACCGAGAAACTCTATTATCTTCGGCATATGCCTCAATTCAGGCTCAGTGCCATGCTCCCAGTTCCATAATGGTAGATTCAGTAACCCCTATCATCTTTGCAACCTCTATCTGGAGCAAACCGAGGTCAAGGCGTCTCTTTCTGATATGCTCACCCCGCACCACAGAAAGCGGGTGTAAACTCCGCCATTGCGTACAAGAGTGGAGTAAAGCCGTAGTACGGGGTTCACCTATCGTTTTTGGGTCCAATGGATACCCCTTAGGTGGTATAAAGATAGTCTTTCATAATCCTGCTCAGTCTTAGCAGCTCCAATTGCATCCAGACTGGTAAAGAGAGAAATAATGCCCCGGCCGTGAAAGGTAAGCCGACTTGATGAGCCTGTACGGCTTTCCATTCTTCCTTTCTCCATACTTTTACTATAATAAAGATAAGACAGAAGAACAGTTAGAACTAGATAGAAGGGTTCTCCAAGCAGCCCTGTCAGTTGATGAGGCGGTGCAGGTAAGGTTAGCAGGATTCCTCTCAGGGCATGAAGAGAGATATAGCCTGGAGTTTACCAAATTGATTGAGAAATTAAAAAGGAGGTGAAATGGAAGGTTGCTCGATTATCTCTTTAGCCCCAGATCCATCGCCCTAATTGGCGCTGCCCATACCGAGGAGAAGCTGGGGGGTGTCATACTTAAAAATCTATTAAGATTTAGAGGTAGGGTTTATCCCGTTAATCCAAGATATACCGAAATAATGGGCCTGAAAGCATATTCTTCTTTAGCAGAGATTCCGGAATCCGTTGATCTCTCTATAATTGTAAGGCCAGCATCTGAAATGCCTCAAATTCTTAAAGAGCATAAGGGTCGGGCGAAGTGTGGGATTATTGTTAGTGCCGGCTTTGCAGAGATTGGCGAGAATAAACTTCAGGATGAGATAAAAGGGATAGCCAGAGAGATTGGTATAAGAATCCTCGGGCCGAATTGTATGGGTGTTTATAACCCATATCAGAGGCTCGATACCTTTTTCCTTTCCCGTGAAAGGTTGAAAAGGCCAAAAAAGGGAAATGTGGCAGTTGTATCACAGAGCGGTGCAATTCTGAACTGTTTATTTGGGGCTATAAGGGATGCAAACATTGGAATATCAAAGGCTGTAAATTATGGCAATGCTGTTGATATTGATGAATCTGATTTATACGAATATCTTACTAATGATGAGTATTCTGATGTTGTGATTTCATATATTGAATCACTCGTGGATGGTAGAAAATTTATTGAACGGGCAAGGGTTTTATCAGAAAAGAAATCCCTCATTATACTCAAATCCGGAAAGGGCTTAAGCGGTCAAGCTGCGGCATATTCCCATACAGGAAGACTCGCTGGCAGATATGAGGTATTTAATTCGATACTGAGGCAATTTGGTATAAAAGAAGCAATGGATTTTGATGAATTGGTTGATACTGCAAAGGCGATTTCGTATCAAAAACCATCGAAGGGTAATCGGATTCTTATCATTACAAATGGTGGGGGCACGGGAGTTCTGGCTGCAGATGAGTGCATGAAGCATGGGCTCGATGTGGCTAAGTTGCCTGAAAGTAGAATAAGAAAGCTAAGACAGATATTCCCTCATTTTTATACAATCAACAATCCCCTTGACCTAACCGCTCAGGTTAAGGATGAGGATTATATCGTTGTGCTCAATGAACTTAAGGATGATTTTGATGGTTTTATCGTTATTGCATTGACAGGGGTTAGGGGAATTACAGAAAAGCTTGGAGTACTTATCAAGAATTTAAAAGAGAGTATAAGTAAGCCAATAGTTTTTCACGTTGCCCACAATGGGTTATCCAGAAAATTGATTGCTATTCTCGAAAAGGCTGGTATACCGGTTTATCCTTCACCTGAAAGGGCGGTCAGGGGGTTACGGGCACTCTTGAATTACTAAGGAGTTGATAAATAAAGTCACATATTTGTCATTCCCGCGGAAGCGGGAATCCAGGGGTAACCCCGCATCAAGTGCGGGGCAGCGGGAGTCCAGACGTCGCCCTGTGAAAACAGGGAACTACTGGATTCCGTGTCAAGCACGGAATGACAGAATCTGGATAATGAATTTTCATATGTGGTCATACTTATGGTTCTTAGTAGTTTTGAATCTTTGATTTCAGATTCATGTAAAGAAGATGCAGAAACTAAAAGACTTTATTGAAAAAAACAAAGGCAAAAAAGTCTTTCTTGAGCATGAGGTCAAGGGTCTCTTAAAAGAGATAGGTTTTTCTGTACCGAAAGGAATATTTGTCGATAAAGATACGGTAGACCATATCCCTGCGATTATAAATATCCCATACCCACTTGTTGCAAAGGTATCATCAACAAAGATAGTCTCGAAGAGTGAGGTTAACGGCGTAAGGATTGGGTTAAAAAATGAAGATGAATTGAAAAAGGCAGTTTTAGAGCTTTTACAGATAAGAGATGCGGAAGGAGTTCTTATAGAAGAAATGGCCGCACCAGGGCTTGAGGTTATTGTAGGTGGGATTGTTGATGAACAGTTTGGGCCTGTTGTGATGTTTGGGCTGGGAGGGATCTTTGTGGAATTATTCAGGGATGTTGCCTTTGCCCTCGCGCCTGTCAAAAATGAGGATGCCCTCTGGCTTGTTAAGCAGGTCAAAGGCTACAGGCTCATAGAGGGTTACAGAGGAAGGCCACCTGTGGACATAGATACACTTGTGAAAATGATTGTTGAAGTCTCGGAGATGATAGCAACCGGTTTGATTAAGGAGATAGATCTAAATCCTATCTCACTTTATCCTGAAGGCGCTATGGTTCTGGATGCAAAGATATTAGTACATTCTGCTTAGTCAAAAAATATAAAACTTACCCATCAAGACATTATCTGAAAATGAAAAACTTAACACTTCCTTCCTGAAGTCAACGCTACTTGGAGTCCCTTAGAGATCAACAGTTCACATAGAAATGTGGATATGTTGCTCTTTTGTAAACAGTTAAGAATTTCCGGTTGAAATCGATAAAGGAAAAGGAAAATAAGAGGGAAATAAGGGGGACGAGGGAAATAAGGGGGACGTTGTTGAATAAGTTGACTTTTGATAATATTGGGTGTAGTATATGCAAAATTAAAAGGGATAGAGCTTACCTATGCCGAGGCAGGCAAGACTTGATTTTCCGGGAACACTTCACCATGTAATAGTGCGTGGGATAGAAAAGGAGAAAATCGTTTCAGACGATAGGGATAGAAATTCCTTTATTTCACGTTTAGGAAAGATAGCTACTGAGACGGGCACTGTTATCTATGCGTGGACTTTAATGACAAATCATGCACATATACTGTTACGAAGCGGGAAAGAAGGACTTTCGCAATTTATGAGGCGATTACTGACGGGATATGCTGTTACTTATAATCTCAGGCACGGTCGTTACGGACATCTATTTCAGAACCGTTACAAGTCAATCATCTGTGATGAAGATGCATATTTACTTGAACTGGTACGATACATTCATTTAAATCACATACGGGCAGGCGTGATTAAGAGCATGGCTGAACTCGATCGTTATGGGTACTGCGGGCACAGCGTTTTGATGGGCATAGTGAAGCATGATTGGCAGGATCGTGATTATATATTGAGACAATTCGGCAATAAAGAGGAAGAAGCGAAGAAAAGATATCGGGAATTCGTAGAGGCAGGAATAAAAGAGGGAAGGCGTCCAGATTTGGTAGGAGGAGGATTGGTGCGATCACAGGGAGGATGGTCACAGGTTCTGACATTAAGGCGCAAGGGAAAAAGAGAGATGTCTGATGAAAGGATACTGGGTAGTGGTGTATTCGTTGAACGAATACTGGAAGAGGCTGAGGAGCGGGTAAGGCAGCAATTCCGGGCGCTAAGGAGCGGGAAGAATATAGAAGAAATGATTCGTGCTGGTTGTCGGAAGGAAGGAATAAGCCAAGTAGAGTTACAGGGAGGAAGTCGAAGGGGAAGAATACCGGAAGTGCGGATGAAGATAGCGCACAAACTGGTGAAGGAGCACGGGATAATTATGGCAGAAGCAGCACGTCATCTTGGTGTATCAACATCTGCGCTGTCAAAGGCAATGAAATAATGCAATTCAATTTATTCAACAACGTCCCCCATACCACATATAATATCAATTCTTAAAAAGTGATACAATCATTTCACATTACTATAAAATTTATAAGATAAGCATTTTCAGACAATGAATCCATCACGAGAGAACTACACTGATATTCAACATATTGAAACAGCTTCACATCATCTGCTCAGAGCAGTTCCAAGAGCAGGTGCTGATGATACCGTTTCGACTGTATTCAATGAAATCAGAGGGCATCATTATGAATCTGCAACGGCAGTCTATATATTGGACGAACACAAACGGCTGCTTGGAATAGTTCCCATGGCAAAACTCATCGCTGCATAGCCTGAAGATCGAATGTCAGAATTGATGCGTAGGAATATACCGACTGCTTTTCTCACTGATGATCAAGAGCGAGTTGCTGCACTCGCAGTTTACCATAGCCTTCCAGCAATACCAATTATTGACAGCGAAAAACAATTCTTAGGGGTTGTACCACCGACAAGTCTAATCAGGATTTTACGGGAAGAACATTTGGAGGATTTACACCGTATCTCTGGTATATCTAATAGAGCCAAGAAGTACTCACTCACTGAAGCTTCGGCAACACGACGAGCAAAAGACCGTTTGCCATGGCTTATAGTGGGATTTCTTGGAAGCATGATAGCAACTCTCATAATGTCCTATTTTGAAGCAACTCTTCAAGCACGAATTGCAGTTGCTTTCTTTATCCCTGCGATTGTATATCTTGCAGATGCAATTGGTACTCAAACAGAAGCAATTACTGTACGTGGTCTTTCTCTCAGCGAGTTGTCATTTCAACAGTTATTTTTTGGAGAATTCAAAACTGGGGCATTTATTGGTCTAATACTTGCGTGTATAGCTATTCCTGTTGTTTACATATTTTTTGGAGATTATCGGTTGGCTTTTGCTGTTGGTATTGCTCTTTTTTTGCCGGTACCATTGCATGTTGTATCGGGCTACTATTTCCATGGTTGCTCTTTAAATTGGGAAAGGATCCAGCTCTAGGAAGTGGGCCAGTTGCGACTATCATCCAAGACGTACTGAGCATTATAATTTATTTTCTCGTTATAACCTTTTTTTGATATGAATTGAAGTATCCTCTCAACTTTTTTGAACAATTTATATAAAGGCAAATATTTGTAGATTATCAGCCGAAAGGTGCAATACTATAATATAATTGCTTCCATTAAACTTTGACGAAATAATCGATAAGACTTCAGAACTTTTGAAGACGTTTGTTCGTAGGTGTACTCTGTATTTTTAGCAAAAAGGTCGACGTGAAAAATATAAAATTGAAATGGAAAGAGGTTCTAAAATGAGTGTTATGAGAAGGTTTTATGAGTATCTTAAGATGACCTCTGAGGCTTATGCGAAGTGGGATTATGAGGTTTCGATGAATATTATCAGGAATCCAAAGAGACTTCTAATCCTCATTGTCGTAGTATTACTGATACTATTGGTAATGCTCATTAGGGGAGAACCATAATTATAGGATAGGTGACAATTTTCTACGTCTATTTTTCGGTTACTGATGAAAGATTGGAAAAAGCAAAAGCATATGATACCATGTGGTGTGGAATTATCACCGAACATGAAGGACTATCAAAAAGAATACAAGGAATTTTCACTCAAATTCCCTGAAAGGTTCTCTTTTCCCTTGGATGTTTTTGACAATTGGGGAAACAGTCTTGCCCTCTTCTGGACTGATGGTGAAAAAGAGAAGAAGTTTTCCTTTGATGAATTAAAGATACTTTCATCAAAGGGCGCAGATGCCTTTAGAAAAATTGGAATCAACAAAGAAGACAAAGTACTTGTCATGCTTCCGAATATTCCCGAGTGGTGGGAGGTCATGCTTGCCCTCATGAGGCTCAACGCAATCCCGATTCCAGCAACAATCCTTCTCACATCAAGGGATGTTGAATACAGGCTGTTAGTAACTGATATAAAAGCAGTCATTGCGACAGAAGAGGATGCCGTGAAGATCGAGGATGCAGTAAATAGTACTTCTACTAACCCACTTCTTATAATTATTAATGGAAATAATAATCCCCCCACCGCCCTAATTCCCCCCTTAGTAAGGGGGGATAGAGAGGGGTCTAAAAAGGGGGGCGAGAGGAGATTTTCTGGTGAAAGGAAGGGCTGGCATGACTATATAAAAGAAAGGGACAAGGCAGATATTTTTGAGGGTGAGAGGGTTCCTTCAGATGGGCCTGCTTTGATCTATTTCACGTCGGGTACAACAGGTCCCCCGAAAATGGTGCTTCATACCCAGGCATCCTATCCCTTTGCTCATCTTATAACAGGCAAATACTGGTTAGATCTTAAACCCGGGGACCTCTTCTGGAATCTCTCTGACACGGGATGGGCAAAGGCAGCATGGTCAAGCCTCTTCGGCCCATGGCATATGGGGGCTACAGTCTTTTCCTTCTATAAAAAGGGGAAGTTTGACCCATTATTGACGATAGAGATCATGCAGAGGTATCCCATCACCACGTTTTGTGGCCCTCCAACAGCCTATAGGATGATGGTCAAAGAGATACCTGCTCAAAGATTTGCCTTTCAATCTCTACGCCATTTTGTTGCTGCTGGGGAACCGCTGAATAAGGAGATAATCAAAGTCTGGAAAGAAAGAACCGGGAGATACATCTATGACGGCTACGGCCAGACAGAGACGATAAATGTTTTAGCAAACTTCAGATGTCTACCTGAAAAGCCAGGCTCCATGGGAGTGCCAGTCCCTGGATTTATTGTAGATATTGTTGATGACAATGGAAATCCAGTCTCTCCAGGCATCAAGGGTGAAATAGCAATAAAGATTAGGCCAGAAAGGCCCGTTGGAATATTCAAGGAATACCTCGGAAATCCAGAGGCGACAGAAAAGACCATTAAGGGACAATGGTATACAACCGGTGATATGGCATACAGGGATGAGGATGGTTACTTCTGGTTTGTTGGAAGGGCTGATGACATAATAATCTCTTCAGGATACAGGATTGGGCCATTTGAGATAGAGAGCGTTCTGATCGAACATCCTGCTGTAGAAGAATCTGCGGTTGTTGCAAGTCCTGATGAGATCAGAGGCGAGGTTGTGAAGGCATTTATCGTCTTAACAGAAGGCTACAGGCCATCAGATGCCTTAGTGAAGGAGCTCCAGGAGTTTGCCAAGAAACAGACAGCGCCATATAAGTATCCCAGGAAGATTGAATTCATTGATGAGCTTCCAAAGACCATAAGTGGAAAGATAAAAAGGAGGGAATTGAAGATAAAGGAATTCGGGGAGGGCCTTAAGTGCTAAGGTTGAGATTTCATGGCAGGGGTGGTCAGGGTGCAAGGATTGCAAATAGAGTGCTCGGTGACGCCGCATTTTTTGAGGGCTACTATGTGCAGGATTTCCCATTATACGGTGCCGCGAGGAGGGGCGCACCTATAACTGCGTTTGCGCGGATATCTAAAGAACCCATTACGGAAAGAGGTGTGGTATCCGAGCCGGATGTCATAATAATTATGGATGAAACCCTTCTTTATGATGCCCTTGTTATGCCATTGTCTGGGCTCAAGAAAGGTGGCGTCATTTTTATAAATACCACTCATAGTCCTGAAGAAGCAAAGGCTAAGTTTAAGATTACTGAGCAGGTCATAACATTAGATATAACAAAGATTAGCCTTGATATGCTTGGAAGGGCTGTCCTCAGCACACTTGCAGGGGGTGTTGCCTCAAGGATTGTTGGTCTCAGTGAGGATTCTTTAAAGAAGGCTGTCGAAAATGAAATATCCAAGATTACGGCAGACAGGGAACTCATTTTAAAAAACATAAATACTGCATTATATTGTTATAACACCATCCAGCCTGCAGTGATAAAAACCACAGAGGTCATCCTGGAGGGGAGCCCTGTTATTGCTATACCGTTTGAAAATGCTGTAATCTCAAGCCCTGCCATAAATACTGCTGGCAATACCACTTTGCGAAAGACCGGCAACTGGCGGATATTCAAGCCTGTCTGGGATTACGATAAATGCACCAGGTGTATGACCTGTGTTACAAGTTGTCCTGATAGTTGCATCACAGTAGATGAAGATGGTTTTCCATACACTGATTATGACAATTGTAAGGGTTGTCAGATATGTGTTGAGGAATGTCCAGCAAAAGCCATAAAGGGAGAGCGTGAGGTTCATGCGTGGTAGTGCGGAATGACAGACTTATATATAGTAATTCATGAATTTGATTGAAAGGTGAAGGAATGGGAAAAGAATTACTCACAGGAAATGCCTCAGCTGCATGGGCTGTAAGATTGGCAGAGGTTGATTTTGTTCCTGTCTATCCTGTGACTCCGCAGACTGAGATTATCGAGACACTGGCAAGATGGATATGCGATGGTTTTATGGATGCAAAGTTAATTACTATGGACTCTGAGCATTCAATGATTATTGCAGCAGGTGCCGCTTCAGCCACAGGAGTGAGGTCCTTTACAGCAACATCGAGTCAGGGGCTTATGTATGGATTTGAGATGCTCTATACCGTGGCAGGATGGCGGGTTCCTTTGGTAATGGTTAATGTCTCAAGAGGGTTGTCTTCACCCATTACGCTCGAACCAGACCATAATGATATTCTTGCAGCGAGGGATACAGGATTTTTACAAATACACTGCGAGACCTGTCAGGAGGTTCTTGATTTAATCTTGATGGCATATAGACTAGCAGAGGATGAACGGGTGCTTTTGCCAGCTTTTGTGAACATGGATGGATTCTATCTCTCCTTTACAAGGGAACCTGTGGAGATTCCAGATTTAGAGGAAGTCAGAAGATTTCTCCCGCCATATAGACCGAGACATGCCTTTTTCAAGGCAAGTCAACCAATGTCCCAGGGAGTGGCAGTCCTTGGCGGATTAGCCTATTCTTATTTTAAATACCAGATGCATCTGGCCAGCACGAGGGCACTTGAGGTTTATAAGGAAATCTCTCTGGAATTTGAAAAAACATTTGGTCGAAAATATGGTACCTACGAAGGCTATATGATGGATGATGCCGAATATGTACTCGTTATGACAAACTCCTTTTCAACCTTAGGGAAGGCTGCTATAAAGAGGGCCCGAGGAAAAGGGTTAAAGGCAGGGCTTTTGAGATTGAGGCTCTTAAGGCCCTTTCCAGAGACGGATATAAGGGATGTGATGAGAGGGAGGAAGGCTGTAGCTGTCATAGACCAGAATGTCAGCATAGGTAAAGGTGGCATCCTGCATTCGGAGTTTGCAAGTTGTTTTTGTAATGAGGAAAAGAAACCCCTTTTGCTTTCCTTTATCGGCGGACTTGGAGGGAAAAACATAAGCCCTGGAGAATTTGAGTTTATATTTGACAGTATGGTCAGGATTGGTGAGACAGGAGAGATCCCCACGCAGAAACTCTTATATACGGAGATGGAGTGGAAGGAAATGGAAAGATTGAAAAGAATAGCAGGGAAGGGATAGAGATTATGAAGGCGCCAATAAAATCCATCAAAGACCTTCCCCTTGAAGAAAACCTCCTTCCAGGGACCCCTGCATGTGCTGGTTGCGGAGGGCTTCTTGCTCTAAGACATTGTCTGAAGGCTTTAGGGAGGAAGACCGTCATCGTGAATGCTGCCAGTTGTTTTACCCTTCTTTCTATCTATCCATTTACACCTTTTAAGAATTCCTGGCTTTATGCAGCAATGGCCTGTGCACCTGCCGGTGCACAGGGGATAAGGGATGCCCTTGATATATTGATAAGAAAGGGAAGGCTTGACCCCGAGGAAGATCTAAAGGTTGTTGTACTGACAGGAGATGGGGCTGCATACGATATGGGCCTTTCATCTACATCCAGTGCCATACACCGAAACCTCGACTTTTACTACATCTGCTACGATAACGAGGCATATGGAAATACAGGTTTCCAGTGGTCAGGGGCAACGCCTTTTGCATCAAGGACCGGGACAACTCCTCCTGGAAAAATGAGTAAAACAGGTGCGGAGTTTCTTAAAAAAGACCTCTTTGAGATATGGAGGAGTCAGAAACCTCCCTATCTTGCCACTATCTCGCCAGCCCATCCTGTTGATCTGTTCAACAAATTTAAAAAGGCAGAACAATTCAATGGCCCCAAGCTCTTCATAGCGCTTTCGCCTTGTCCCCCTGGATGGGGAATGGATCCATCCCTCTCTAACAGGATTGCAAAGTTGGCGGTGACTACAGGCATCTGGCCTTTGAAGGAGTCAGTTTATGGTGATGTAAAACATACTGTCGTTCCTGAGAAATTCAGGCCTGTTGAAGAGTACCTCAAAGAACAAAGGAGATTCGTCCATCTCTTTAAACCGGAGAGGAATGAAGGGACAATAAAGAAGATACAGGATACAGTGGATAGCTACTGGAAACTCATTCCTGCAAGAGCCAGAAGGCGATACAATCGAGTGCGAAACACCAAGTCATTGTAATTGTTGATAATGACCTCATAATTCCCTGCATTTCATAGCCTTAAGAACCTTATCTTTTGCAAGCTCCTCAGCTGCTGCCCTCGGAAGGATCTTCTCCTGCATTGCCTTTTCAAGTATAAGCCTTGTGTTTTTCTTTATCTTTGATGAGATTGCCTCGAATGCCTCTTCTTCAGTCTTTTTTGCATATTCCATTGCAGCCATGATAACACCCCCAGCATTCGCAATGAAATCTGGGACGGAAAGGATTCCCCTCTTCATCAGTATCTCTTCTGCTATCCTCGTTGCAGGGATGTTTGCCCCTTGAAGTATGAGTTTTGCCTTTATGGCATCTACATTTCCCTCATTAATTACATCAGGGATTGCTGCAGGGATAAGGATGTCACACTCAAGGGAGAATAGATCCTCAGTCTCCATGCGGATGCCTTCTCTGTAGTTTATAACTGCTCCTGTGCTCTGCTTTACCTCAATAAGCTTATTTACATCAATGCCCTCTGGGCAGTATATAGTTCCCTTTGTATCGCTTGCAGCAACCAGTACTGCACCCTTCTCGGAAAGGAACCTTGCTGCGGCCTTACCCACATTTCCAAATCCCTGTACAGCAACTCTTGCCCCTTTAAGATCAACCCCTGCATATGGACAGGCGACTTCAGCACACTCACAAAGACCAAAGCCTGCGGCGCCAAGCTTATCAAGCGGGAGTCCGCCAAGCTCCTCAGGAAGTCCGCATGCCCTTCCTATCTCATCATAAATCCATGCCATAGCTTCTTCGTCACTTCCCATGTCAGGGCCTGGTATGTATTCCTGAAGCTCTTTAATCTGCTTTGCAAAGACCCTGAAATAGTGTTCCTTCTCAGGGCCTTTTGGATCTGCTAGGATAGCTGTCTTTCCACCGCCATGTGGTATCCCGGCAATAGAGTTCTTCAGGGTCATCGTCCTTGCAAGCCTGAGGACTTCCTCAGTGCTTACCAACGGTGAGACCCTGACGCCACCAATGGCAGGGCCCAAAGCGGTATTGTCAACAACAACTATTGCCCTTAATTGGGTCTTTTTTGAGTAAAGGTGTATGACCTTCGATGGGCCAAGCTCGTCAAATTTGATTTCACACATGCGAAGATTTATACCAGAAAAGAGACCTTTTGTAAACTCCGTTAGAAAGTTCGAGTGGGGTTTAAGGCCCCACCCGAACTATTTATTTTTTTATCCGCCTGAAAGGGGGCTTTCTTTCTAACGGGGTAAAGTTTTCCTTATCCCCATCAGTTCACCTAATCTCTCATAAGAAAGCTTGCTTAAAATATTTTACATCTCATAGCTTAAGTTGTTTGAATTTAATATTTAGACCATGATAAGATATCAAATCTTTTCTACGGAACTTTTAAAATGGCTGAAATAATCCCTTTCAGGGGAATCCTTTACAATGTATCCAAGGTGTCTATAAAGGATGTTCTGGCTCCTCCATACGATATCATAACGCCTGAATACCAAGAAGAGTTATATAGAAAGAGCCCTTATAATATCGTAAGGATAGATTTTGGTAAGGAGCAGCCAGGAGACAATCAGAAAGAAAATAAGTATACGAGGGCAAGGGAATACTTGAAGGAATGGATAAGTAACGGTGTACTTGCCGAGAGCGAAAGACCATCTTTCTATGCTTACGAAATGTCTTACAGCATAGATGGGGAAGAAAAAAGGCTTAACGGATTCCTGGGGCTTGTAAAACTCGAGGAGTTAGGTAAAGGTAAGATCCATCCCCATGAGTGCACCCATTCTAAACCAAAACAGGACAGACTGAACCTTCTCAGGACATGCAAGGCAAATACAAGCCCTATATTCTCACTGTATAAAAGTTCAAATAAGAAGGTATCAACCCTCCTTTCAAGAATCACCAGGACAAGACCATACATTGAGGCAGTAGACCCTGTGGGAGCTATTCACAGGCTCTGGCAGATTGATGGAAGAAAGGATATAGGGATTATAAAGAAAGAGCTTGGAGATAAAGATATTTTCATTGCCGATGGGCACCACAGATATGAAACAGCCCTTGAGTTTCAGAAGGAGATGAACTCTCAACTCTCAACTCTCAAATCTCAAATCTCAAATCTGAATCCATGGGATTATGTACTTATGTTTCTTGCAAATATGTTAGATGAGGGCATAACAATACTTCCGACCCATAGACTTGTGAAAGAGATTCCAGAGGATATAAACATAAGGATAAGGTTCTCTGAGTATTTCGAGATCGAGCCTGTAAAAGCGGATTTTGATATTGCAAAAAGGATGTCAGGTGGAAGGTGTGTCTTTGGTTTTTTTCAGAATAGGAATGAAATGTGGTATCTCCTTAAATATAAGGGAGGTAACTTATCCGAGGTCCATCCTGCCCTTAGAGAGATAGATGTGATCATCCTGCATGACCTGATACTCAAAAAGATACTCAAAGTGGTAGACATAGGTTATGAAATGGACATAAACAAGGTCCTTGATAAAGTGAGAAGCGGAGAGTTTTGTGCAGCCCTTTTCCTTAATCCTACAAAGGTCGAGGATGTTGAAAGAGCAGCCCTTTCCTCTGTAAGAATGCCACCAAAGTCAACTTATTTTTATCCAAAGCTCTTAACGGGGATTGTTATAAATAGCTTTTTAGATAGTTGACCCCGCCTATCCTCCCCTTGCTAAGGGGAGGATTAAGAAGGGGTTAAGAAGGAGGTTTTTATGGCAATGCGTGTTGCAATTAATGGCTTTGGAAGAATAGGGAGGGCCTTTTTAAGGGCAAGTAAGGGATATAATGAATTTACAGTCATTGCGATTAATGATCTTACCGATGCAAAGACCCTTGCCCATCTTCTTAAATATGACTCTGTGCATGGCATTTTCGATGTTGATGTAAAGGCAGGTGATGGAAATATCACGGTTGATGGGAAAGAGATCAAAATCCTTGCTGTCACAGAACCTGAAAAACTGCCGTGGAAGGACCTCGGTGTGGATATTGTCATCGAATCAACAGGAAGGTTTACAGACAGACCATCTGTCTCAAGGCATTTAGATGCGGGTGCAAGGTGGGTAATTATCTCAGCACCTGCTAAGGAGCCAGACATAACAGTATGCATGGGTGTGAATGAAGAAATATTAGACCCAGAAAACCATAAGATTGTTTCGAATGCCTCATGTACAACAAACTGTCTTGCACCTGTTGCAAAGGTAATTCACAATGAATTCGAAATAATAAGAGGGCTCATGACAACAATACACTCTTATACAAATGACCAGAGGATACTTGACCTTCCCCATAAGGACCTGAGGAGGGCGAGGGCAGCTGCCCTGAATATGATTCCTACGACAACGGGTGCAGCAAAGGCTGTTGGGCTTGTGCTTCCAGAGCTGAAGGGCAAGCTTAATGGCATGGCTATAAGAGTCCCTACCCCGAATGTTTCTCTTGTAGACCTTGTTGCCGAATTAGCAAGGGATGTCACAGCAGAGGATATAAATGCTGCATTGAAAAGGGCAGCTGAAGGAACCCTGAAGGGAATCCTTCAGTACTCAGAGGATCCTCTTGTCTCAATTGATCTCAATGGGAATGCACATTCTGCTATCGTAGATGCAACGTTAACAATGGTTATTGAGGGAAGAATGGCAAAGGTTCTTGCATGGTATGACAACGAGTGGGGCTATAGCTCACGTCTCAGGGACCTCGTACTCTACATCATCAGGAGGGTCTGACAATGGCAAAAAGGAACGTAATAGAGTCCGTTCCGATTAAGGATATATTTAACAAGCTTACGATAGAAGACCTTGACCTTAAAGGAAAGAGGGTCTTTATCCGGGCTGATTTTAATGTACCCCTCGATGACAACCTGATGATTACTGATGACAGGAGGATCCGCTCCACCCTTCCCACCATAAATTATGCCATTGATGAAGGGGCAAAAGTTATACTCTCTTCCCACCTCGGAAGACCAAAAGGAAAGAAAGACCCAAGGCTCAGTCTTGCGCCTGTAGCAAAGCGGTTACAGAGACTCCTCAATAAAGAGGTCATCTTTGCGCCTGATTGTATTGGTAGCCAAGTAGAAGGTCTTGTCTCAAAGATGAATGAGGGTGATGTACTCCTCCTCGAAAACCCCAGGTTTCATATAGAAGAGGAAGAAAACAATGAGGATTTTGCACGTGCCTTAGCGAGTCTTGCAGACGTCTACGTCAATGATGCCTTTGGTGCTACGCACAGGGTACACGCATCTATTGTAGGCGTACCAAAATTTCTTCCCTCAGCAGCCGGATTTCTGTTGAAGAAAGAGATAGAATACCTTAAAGGGATGATATACAATCCGGCAAGGCCTTTTGTTGTCATTTTAGGTGGGGCAAAGGTTTCTGGAAAGATAGGCGTGCTTGAAAATCTTATTAACAAGGTCGATAAGGTTTTAGTTGGTGGTGCTATGGCTTATACATTTGTAAAGGCTATAGGCGATGAGATAGGGAATTCCCTTGTTGAAGAGGATATGCTCGAGACAGCGCAGAGGATAAGGGAAAAGCTAAAGGGAATGGGAGTAAAGTTTTATTTACCCGTAGACTGTGTGATTGCCCAAGGCATTGAGCCTGGCACAGAAACAAAGATAGTGCCAACCCTCGAGATACCAAAAGGATGGAGGGCACTCGATATAGGGCCTGCTACTGTCAAACTCTTTTCTGAGGCGATTCAGGACGCAAAGACTATCCTCTGGAATGGGCCGATGGGTGTATTCGAAATAGATGCGTTTTCAAGAGGCACATTTGCTATTGCTCGCGCAGTTGCAGACGCATATGCCCTCACTATCGTCGGTGGTGGCGATACTGACTTTGCTGTGCACAGGGCGGGTGTATCTGATGCAATATCATTTATCTCCACAGGTGGAGGGGCGGCACTTCAGCTTCTCGAAGGAAAAGAACTACCAGGTGTTGCAGTCCTTACAGATAGAGATGAAGGGATTGTTAGAGATTGAAAGAACCTTGTGTGGTAGTTTTTCGTTTTTGTGAGAGAGAATCCCCCTCTTCATTTCGACAATAGAAGGGTTTTTGCACTCGAGTTGCTTGATGAGATATGAGGCTGCTACCTCTGGCCTTATAACATCGCCGCAGGTAAAGATATCCACAGCAGCATAACTGTACTCAGGCCATGTATGTATCGTGAGATGGGATTCTGCTATAACTACTACGCCGCTGATACCGAAAGGATTAAATTCGTGGAAGGAAAGGTCTATTATAGTTGCCTCGGCTTCTTTTGCTGCAGAGATCAGTACTTTTTTTACCTTCTCAAGGCTTTTCAGAATCTCGGGGTTGCAATCCCGCAATTCTATTAATAGATGGGTGCCTAAAGCATACAATTCTCTACCTCCCTTCAAATTTATTTTGCTTAAGGATAGAAAATACAGCAAGGCAGGAAGAGTTGTCAAGGGAAAAATCTCTACATCGACTCCTTAGCCGCAGCCTTTATTACCTCCTTTATATTCCTGTCAATGACCTCTGGAAGATAGGGTATATCAAGGCTCAAAAATCCTGATGTTATCACAGAGATAGCGTCATCTTTAGAGATACCTCTCGACATTAAATATTCAACCTGTTCCTCGGCAATAGGACCTATGGAGGCCTCGTGAGAAAGTTCGGCCTTCGATGCACCATCAGATACCAACTGAGGTATAGCATAAATCCTTCCTTTCTTGGAAAACAAGATACCACGACAGTCAAGATGTGCTATGCAATAATCCTTAGTTTTAGCTATCAAGTCTCCCCTTGAATAAATCACACTCTCATCGGCAGCTATAGCCCTTGCTATGGATTCTCCCCTCGTATCTTCTCCCTCGAGGATTATCCTTGAACCGAGGTCGATGTAAGAATCCTTAAGCCCATAAAGGATAGTATTGAACTTTGCAGAAGACCTGTCTCCTTTAAGATAGGCGGCAGGAAACATCTGAATGGACTTTACAGGCTTTAAAAGAACATAGGTGCTGAAGAGCATACCGTCCTCTTCGATGATTGCAACCGTCCTTGGCCTTACATGGAAGTTGTCAGCCCAGTTATGGATCATTGTAAAAAAAAGTTTCCCGCCCTTCCTAATAAAGAACTCAGAAATTCCAAGATGTACTCCTTCAGCATCTCTTTTGGCTAAGGTACATCCGGTTATCACCTGAAGTTCTGCACCTTCTTCTATGATTATTATATTGTGAACATTTTGACTTATATAGTTTTCTGCAACCAAAAGACATGCCTGAACAGGATAATCGATTTTTTGATGAGGAAGGACCCTTATAAAGTATCCGTGAGTCATGTTCAGTTCTGCCTGAGCTGTGTACTTGTCCTGATCTACAGGAACTGCCCTCCAGTAATAATCTTCCAGCCAGTCATATCTTCTTAAGGCCTCAGTAGTGCTCATTATTTCAAGCCTGCCCTCATAAGCCTTATTTAATCTTTCATAGACTACAGAGTGATCAACCTGAAGATATGATCCTGACCTTACCTCCTCCTTCACATCAATCCCTGCCATAACAGCAGCTTCTTTTGCCTGGAGAGATAGGCTCCCAAGGCTCTCTATTCTTTCCCTTTCGATGCGCTGGCTGTAGCGAGATAGGTCTATATCAGGGCCAAGGGTTGCCTTCTTTTCCTTTGCCCCCTCTGCCCTTTCATGTACATCTGAGAGGTATGTCTTGCTTATCGACATATAGCACATCTCCTGTAGCCATTTCTCTTTACTTCCGAGAGGATATCCCTCGGATTCCCTCCGCAGAGTAACCTTCCATCAAAAATGATATAACCCTTATCAGCATTCACGTAATCGAGTATATAACCGGTATGAGTTATTATTATGGCACTTCTCTTTGGATCCTTTACCTTATCTTTCCCTAAAAGCGTATTTATAGCCTCCCCCACAAGGGCGATGTTCTCAAGGTCAACCCCGGATTCTGGCTCGTCTATGAAGACTAAATTCGGTCTTTGTACCATAAGCTGGAAAAGCTCTGAGCGCTTCATCTCACCGCCAGAAAAGCCTTCATTAAGCCCTCTGTCTAAATGGTCTAAAAGGTTGAGTTTTTCTGCAATATTAATAATCTCTTCTTTGTCTGCCCCATCTGAGATTATTTCAGTAAACCTCCGTAAAGTAACACCCCTGACCGTAGGGGGTCTTTGAAAGGAGATACCCATACCAAGCCGCGCCCTTTCATAGATATCTTTATTAGTTATATCCTCCCCCTTGAAATATATTCTTCCCCGCTCCACTTTATACCTTGGAAAACCCATCATGGTCATGATAAGGGATGTTTTACCAGCACCATTTGGACCGAATAACACATGTATTTCACCATAATTCATAGAAAAGTTGACACCTTTCAAGACCTGCTTCTCACCCAGAGATAGCCATAAGTCTTCTACCCTTAACATCTCCTGCATAATTTTTCCCCTCCTTCATTTTTTTTCGCTTGACATTGGTACGTGAGTATAGTATATATGAAACGCAGAGTATTGGTGCCATGAATTTTCCCATACATCGAAACAATCTAACGAGTTTTTTTCCTGCCAAAGTGGGCTTTCGTGTTAACCTAAAAGTTATTTAAATAAAGGAGGGATAGTATGAACGTTACGAGAAGGGATTTTATGAAGATCTCGGGTGTGGCAGTGGCAGGGGCGACCCTGAGCCAGTTGGGTTTTGACCTTACCCCGGTGCAGGCCTATACCGCTGAGCTCCGGATCAAGGGCGCCAAAGAAACGACCTCTGTTTGTTGCTATTGTTCAGTAGGCTGCGGCCAGATCGTGCACACAAGTGGAGGAAAGGTTATCAATATCGAAGGCGACCCTGATCAGCCTACAAGTGAAGGCTCTCTCTGTGCAAAAGGTGCAGGGGCTTACGAGCTGGTGACCAATCCGAAAAGACTCACAAAGGTTATGTATCGTGCGCCAAATAGCTCAAAATGGGAGGTGAAGTCCTGGGACTGGGCCCTTAATGAGATTGCCAAAAGGATTAAGAAGAGCAGGGACAAAAGCTTTACGGAGAAAAATGCTAAGGGCGAGGTGGTCAACAGGTGCGATGGCATGGCTGCCATAGGAAGTACCCACATTAACAATGAGGAGTGCTGGCTTTATCAGAAATTTCTTCGCTCCTTAGGACTTGTCTACATCGAGCATGAGGCCCGCCTCTGACACAGCTCCACTGTAGCGGCTCTGGCAGAGTCGTATGGACGTGGGGCGATGACCAATAACTGGAGAGATATTGGGACTACGGATTGTGCATTAATTATGGGTAGTAATGCTGCTGAAAACCACCCAATAGCCATGAAGTGGGTCCTCAGGGCAAAGGATAAGGGAGCAAAAATCATTCATGTTGATCCAAGGTATACTCGTACCTCAACCAAAGCTGATATTTATGCTCCACTAAGGGCAGGCTCAGACATTGCGTTTCTTGGTGGGATGATAAAGTACATAATCGATAATAACCTTATCCAGAAGGAATATGTGGTTAATTACACAAATGCGGCCTTTATAGTAGGCACGAAATATGATTTCAAGGATGGGCTTTTCTCAGGTTATGACCCGGAAAAGAGGGCTTATGACAAGAAATTATGGGCTATTGAAAAGGATGAAAAAGGCATTCCAAAGAAGGATCCAACCCTTCAGCATGAGCGCTGTGTCTATCAGCTCATGAAGAAACACTATGCCCGCTATGATTTGGATACTGTCTCATCCATTACAGGAACTCCAAAGGAAGACTTGGTTAAGGTTTATGAGGCATTTGCTGCTACCGGAAAGCCTGATAAGGTAGGCACCATACTCTATTCCATGGGGTGGACGCAGCATACTGTGGGTACTCAGTACATCCGGGCAGGCTCTATAATTCAATTACTCCTTGGTAATGTAGGCATGGCTGGAGGTGGTGTGAATGCCCTGAGGGGAGAACATAATGTTCAGGGTAGTACAGACCAGGCCCTGCTATTCCATATTATTCCCGCATATAACCCGGCACCAAGGGGTTCTGATGTAAGTCTGGAGAAATACAAGGAGAAATACACACCAAAGACAGCGGAGCCCATGAGTGTAAACTGGTGGCAGCACAGGCCCAAATATGTGGTGAGTTTCCTTAAGTCTATGTATGGGGCAAATGCAACAAAAGATAACGAGTTTTGTTACCAGTGGCTTCCAAAATTAGATGATGGTCAGAATGCCTCATTTCTATTCATGTTCGATGAGATGGCAAAAGGGAAGTTCTCAGGGTTTATCTGTCTTGGAATGAACCCGACCTGCAGTGTCCCAAATGCAAATCATGTAAGGAAGGCCCTTTCAAAACTTGACTGGATGGTTGATATTGATATCTTTGAGAATGAGACGAGCTCCTTCTGGAATGGCCCGGGCATGAATCCCAAAAAGGTAAAGACAGAGGTCTTCCTGCTTCCAGCCGCTATGTATATCGAGAAGGAAGGAAGCGTTACAGACAGTGGCCGTATGCTCCAGTGGCGTTTTAAGGCCATTGACCCCATTGGTGAATCTAAGGCTGATGGTCAGATTGTCCACGAACTCTATATGAAGGTTAAGGCCCTTTACGAAAAAGAGGGTGGTAAATTTCCTGAACCAATCCTGAAACTCAAGTGGGATTATGCCAAGGATGGAAAGGTTTGTCCTCATCTGGTAGCCAAGGAGATAAA
Source organism: Nitrospirota bacterium (assembly GCA_040753955.1). Taxonomy (GTDB): domain Bacteria; phylum Nitrospirota; class Thermodesulfovibrionia; order Thermodesulfovibrionales; family SM23-35; genus JASEEX01. The sequence goes on from JBFMDQ010000006.1 coordinate 25,318, forward strand.
CGGCTATGACCTCACTACTGGGAAATTGGTGGTCAATTTTACTAAGCTGAAGGACGACGGGACAACCTCTTGTGGCAACTGGATCTACTCAGGTGCCTACAACGAAGACGGTAACATGATGGCCAGAAGAGACAAAGCTGATCCAACAGGAATATACCTATTCCCGAAATGTGGCTTTTCGTGGCCGGTTAACCGGAGGATCCTATATAACAGGGCATCAGTAGATCTTAACGGCAACCCATGGGATCCCAAACGTGCTGTCATCAAATGGGATGCGGTAGCTAAGAAATGGGTAGGAGATGTTCCTGATGGACCACCACCACCAATGGGACTTGAAGGAGGAAAATTGCCCTTCATTATGAAGCCAGATGGGGTAGCCTCAATCTTCGGACCTGGTCTTGCTGATGGGCCTTTCCCTGAACACTATGAGCCATTGGAATCTCCCCTCAAGAAGAACCCTCTTTCGCCTCAGATGCTTAATCCTGCTACTCCCCTTTTCAAGGAACATAAATTTGCCACTTCTGATCCGAAATTCCCGTATGTGGCTACTACCATTAGGCTCACTGAACACTGGCAGACAGGCCTTATGACCAGATACCTGTCCTGGCTTGTGGAGGCACAACCACAGATTTTTGTGGAGATAAGCGAGGAGCTAGCAAAAGAAAAAGGTATCAAAAATGGTGATATGGTCATTGTGTCCTCTATAAGGGGTAAGGTTGAGGCTGTGGCCATGGTGACAAAGAGACTCCAGCCCCTTAAGGTCAATGGCCGGATGATCCATCAGATTGCACTTCCCTGGTGTTATGGCTGGCTGATACCAAAAGATGGAGGGGAGAGTGCTAACCTGCTTACCCCAACTATTGGCGATGCCAACACCTTAATTCCAGAATATAAGGCCTTCATGGTCAATGTGGAGAAGCTGCCAAAAAGGAAGGGGAGGTGATATAAATGGCAGATAAATCATTTTTCATAGATACGACTAACTGCACTGCTTGTAGAGGATGTCAGGTGGCCTGCAAGCAGTGGAATAGGAATCCGGGAACTAAAACCTTCCAGCGTGGAAGTTACCAGAACCCGGAAGATCTTTCCTTCTCTACCTACAAATTAGTGAGGTTTAGCGAGGTAGAGGTAGATAAGAAACCTATGTGGTATTTCTTCGCCGACCAGTGCAGGCACTGCCTTGAACCACCATGTATGTATACGGCCGAGTCTAAAGGAGTGAAGGCCATCACCAGGGACGGGGTAACTGGTGCGGTGCTTTATGATCCAAATGTGAAGATAAAAGCAAAAGATGCAGAGGAAATAAGGAAATCCTGTCCATTTGATATCCCTCGATGGGATGAAAAGACAGGCGGAATGGCCAAGTGCACCATGTGCATTGACCGGATTAAAGAAGGGCTGCTGCCAGCTTGTGTCAAGTCTTGTCCTACGGGTGCCTTGAACTTTGGGGATCGAGACAAGATTCTTGATATGGCCAAGAAGAGACTCAGTGAGCTCAAGGCCGTTTATCCCAAGGCCCAGCTTCTCGGTGCCGACTATCTTCGTGTCATCTTCCTGGTGGTTGATGATCCGCAGAAGTACCATAAATTTGCGTTAGTGGAAGATGCCATAGGGATCACAAGGATTGCGGCCATAAAGAAGTTGGTTCAGCCCCTGGTGAATTTCTCTCGCTTCGTGGGGTAAATAATCGATAAACACCTATAAGATATGGCTTGTTTCGAGGAGCCCTCGAAACAAGCCTTTTTTAACCCCTCCTTTTCCTCCCCTTGTTAAGGGGAGGTTAGTTGGGGTCAAGTGTATTTATGAGTGACTCATTAGAGAAAATCAAAGAACATATTGCCCTGTTTAAGAAAAAGAGCCCCGCTTATAAGGAGATTCTAAATTTTTATGAAAGGGTTTTAGAAAAACAGGAAAGCATCAAGCCCACCCTGAATGTTGCTCCCATTGAGATAAGAGAGGATTTGAGAACATTACAGATCAAAGAGGGGTTTCCCCTCATCAGCAAGGAAGACTTTACTCTGGATATCTCCTCTTCAGTCAGGCTATTTGAATCCATATGTCAGATTGGGAAAAATGCAACAAATAAGATGAAGGAGGATATCCAGGCAATGGAAGAGACCATTAGAAATAGGGCTTTAGATATAGAGGATTTGTTGGAGAGGCATTATGATGAAGCATACCTGGATAAAATAGCGGGAAAGTTAGAGATAGATAAGGCGATCTTGAAATTTCTGATTCACATGAGCATCAAGCCCTCCATTGAGGCTAATGTCGATAAATTGAAAGACCTGGTTGACCTTAAGATGTGGTTTAAGGGCTATTGTCCAATTTGTGGCTCCTTCCCCCAGATGTCTGAGCTGAGGGGGGAGGGCCAGAGGTACTTCCTCTGCTCCTTCTGCGGCTTTGAGTGGCCAGGTGAACGCCTGAAATGTCCCTTCTGCGAAAACAGAGATCATGGGACGCTCCACTATTTTTATGTCGAGGGACAAGAGGTTTACAGAGTGGATGTCTGTGATAAGTGTATGCAATACATGAAGACCGTGGATACACGCAAGCTTGGTTATGGGCCGGACCTGGAGTTAGAGGACATCATGACCACTCATCTCGACATCTTGGCCTCCGAGAAGGGTTTTAAAAGGCCTGTCCCTTCCCCCTGGGGTCTTTAGTAGATTCAGAAGAGGCTGAATTTGAAGTATTTTCTTGGGTTTTCTCTGATGTCCTTTGTCAATTTCCTGATTTCCACTATGGTATCCCTCAGATCACTGGCAAATTTTCTGTCTGCAATCAAGTCACCAGCTATACCTTCGCCTGTCTCTATCTTCTCTAAGATTGAGGAAAGTTGTTGTGATGCCTTATTAAGGTTTTCATATAATTCGGGGTCTTCGGCGAGTCTTCTTAGTGTTCCCCCTCTCTCGTTCAGTACCTTGCTGAACTCTTCTATGGATGATGTAGCAGCCAGGATCCTATTGTAGAGGGAAGGGTCTTCCACAAGCATCTTAAAGGTGCCCCTTCTATTTTCTATATCTTTCAATATGAGAGATAATGTTTTTGTGGTTTCTCTTAAATTTTCGTAAATCGAAGGGTCTGTGAGGAATTTGGCAATCGCCCCTTCCCCCTTTTCAATCTTCGTAACAAGGTTTTCCAGTTTACTTATGAACCCTGCTATCTTTTCGATAGAGGAGGTGCTTGCCTCCATTACGTCCTTTAACTCAAATTGTGTCGCCCCCTTTATCATATCTCCTGGTTTGATTGGCTCTGCCCCTTGAGTTCCATTACTGAGTTCAATATATTTGTCTCCGAGGAGACCCATTGTTAGGACGCTCGCCTCAGCATCTTTTTTAAGAAATCCCAGGGCATTCCTGTCAATGGATAGAGTAACTATCGTTCCATATACTGTGTGAAGGTCTATGCTCTTTACGGAGCCTACCTCTATCCCTGAGACCCATACTGGCGCACCCCTCCTCAATCCTTTAACATTTTGAATCTGTGCCTTTAAGTCTGCTTCTGGAGATAATATCCTCTCGATGCTTCCTGCAAAGAATACGGCAATAAAAAGGGTCAAAAGGGCAAGGGTTATAACGAGACCAACCTTGAGTTTTGACCACAGAAGCTGTTTTTTTATGTTAAACATCCCGGCCTCCTACAAAGGTTTTAAGTTTAATTCCACCATAAATAATTGAATTTCAGGAATAGTCGTGTTTATAAGTTCCCCCTTATTACCATCGAATATTATCATGCCATTTTTTAAAAACATAAATCTATCCGCCACCTTCATTGCATCAAAGACCTTATGGGTTACGATGATAAAGCCCCTTCTACCTCCTTTTATCCCCCCCTTGTTAAGGGGGGAGAAGGGGGGGGTGGACAACTCCTGAATCAATTTGCAAATATTATCTGCATTTATAGGGTCAAGTCCTGATGTAGGTTCATCATATAGAAACATCTTTGGCTCGCTGACAGCTATTGACCTGGCGATAGCAACCCTTCTGTGCATGCCACCACTCAGTTCTTCAGGCATGAGTTCTATCGCCTCTTCTACCCCAACAATCCGGAGTAATTCCCTCACTCTCTTGTCTATCTCATCTTCTGACATCCTCACATACTCCCTCAGACAGAATGCCACATTCTCTTTTACATTCAGGGAGTCAAAGAGGGCTCCTTCCTGGAAAACGATGCTGAATTTCATCCTTACTCCCCTGAGTTCGTCTTCTGTTTTATTTGTTATATCCTCGCCTTCAATAGTTATTTTCCCTGAATCAGGTTTTATAAGACCCACTATCAGTTTAAGAATGGTGGTCTTGCCTTCTCCACTTCCTCCGAGGATTGCCACCTTCTCATTAAATTCTATGGAGAAACTTAGATCTTTAAGAATCTGTCGTGTTCCGTAAGAAAAGCAGACTTTATCAAATAAAATCATACTGAAAATCCTAAGGCGTAAAGTAATATCCTTGTGAGTATAAAATCAGAAACTATTATCATTATAATTGACGTTACAACAGCCCTTGTAGTTGAGCGCCTTAGCCCTATTGCCCCCCCTTTTGTAGAGAGCCCTGTATAACAACATATACATGCTATCAAATAGCCAAAGATAAATGGCTTAACAGCGCCTGCAAAAACATTCTCGAAGGTCAGGACCTCTCGAATCGAACTCCAGTAAAAGGTGCTACTTTGATGGCTCACAAAGACTGCTATGTAGTATCCTCCAAAAAGAGAAACGGCATCACCTATAATTGTAAGGGCGGGAAGCATCAATAGGGAGCTCAGTATCCTCGGGGTAACAAGCTTTTTTATGGGATCCACTCCGAAGACCCTCAGGGTGTCTACCTGATGCCCGAGGACCATGGAACCCAGCTCTGATGCCATTCCTGCGCCAACCCTCCCTGCAAAGACCAGCGCAGCCACTACAGGACCCAACTCCCTGATAACTGAAATGCCTACAATCATCCCTGTATACATCTTGAGACCGAGCCTTGAGAGTTCGGCAGATAACTGGAGAGAAAGTGCCATTCCTACAAAAAGGGAAACGAGGAAGATTATTAAGAAGGTACCAGCTCCTGCGTAGTCCATTTGCTCGATCGTATCCTTAAGATAAAATGGTTTTCTTGTAATACTTACAAGTCCGCGAAGGGAAAGGAGATAGAAATCCTGAAGGCCACTTATTAGCTCTTTTATCTTAACTTTTTTCATTTTCGCTAAATATTGGCTATCTCGTCCTCCCTGTCCCATTGTTCATTTCATCAATATCTTTCAAATGCAAATAGCTGACTTATAGAGAAAACTTATCTAAAAAGGATGTCTCAGAAAAGCGTAAATCACTTGTATATTATACATTTGCATTATCGTAAAGTAGTCAATATAATTTTAGTATATAACTGAGTGAGGTGCTCCATTTTGACCTGAGGCTGGAGATGGATGATGTGCTGAAGTCCATGAAAGATCTTGTACCCCTTCTTAAGCTGAAGGGTCTTGATATCTTTTTCAAATCTGTTAGAGGTCCCATTAAGGTTGTCAGCAGTCTCAGTTTCGAGATTGAGGAGGCTGAAGTCTTTGGCCTTGTTGGAGAGAGCGGATGCGGAAAGACCCTGACTGCCCTATCTATTATGGGGATCCTTCCACAGAATGCCTTTGCAGAAGGCGAGATTATATTTAAGGGCGGTAATCTCTTAAGCCTCGATAAAGAATCAATGAGGAGGCTGAGGGGAAAGGAACTCTCGATGGTATTCCAGGAGCCGACAACATCACTGAACCCGGTGCTTACCGCAGGTTATCAGGTGGCAGAGGTTCTTACAACTCACATGGGCCTCTCAAAGACGGAGGCGATGACTAACACTATAGAACTCTTTAGGGCAGTCAAAATCCCATCTCCTGAGATAAGGATAAAGGAGTATCCGCACCAGTTGTCAGGAGGAATGAGGCAGAGGGTTATGATAGCTATGGCAATAGCCTGCAAACCATCCCTGCTTATTGCGGATGAACCTACTACAGCCCTCGATGTCACTATACAGGCCCAGATACTCGAACTCATCCAGAGGCTGAGGGAAAATATGAAGATGGCAGTTCTTCTCATCACCCACGACCTTGGTATCATTGCAGAGAATGCTCAGAGGGTTGCCATCATGTATGCCGGAAGATTAATGGAGCTCATGGATGTGTATGAGCTGTTTAATAACCCGAGACACCCCTATACCGTCGGACTATTGGAGTCTTTACCTAAAGAGAAAGGCACGCCGTTAAAGCCCATCCCAGGCTTTGTGCCAGAACCGTATAAACTTCCACCAGGATGCAAGTTTTCAGACAGGTGCAGGTTTGTAATACCTGAGTGTATGGAGCGAGAACCTGAGTTAAAACCAATTACACCCACCTTTAATTCCCCCCTTAGTAAGGGGGGATACAGAGGGGTTAAAGAAGGGAGTGGGGGAATCAGTTTATCACTACATTTAGTTAGATGCATCAGGGCAGAGGAACTCACATGGCACTACTGAAGGTGAGTTCTCTAAGGAAGTATTTTGCAGTCAAAAAGGGGTTAATGACTAAACCCTTGCTTGTAAGAGCTGTAGATGGTGTAGATTTTTCTCTCGATGAGGACAGGATCTTTGCCCTCGTTGGTGAGAGTGGGTGCGGTAAGTCAACTGTTGCAAGGCTTGTATTGAGGCTCATACCACCTACTTCTGGTGATGTCCTTTTTCAGGGGATGAATATTTTTGGGTTTAACGGAGGCGCTTTGAAGGCATTTCGGAAATCAGTTCAGATCATATTTCAGGATCCTTTTGCATCACTGAACCCCAGGAAGAGCATAATGGATACTATCTCAGAGCCTCTCAAGATTCACAGAATTGTTGAGAAAAATAGGTTGAAGGACAGAGTGGTTGAGCTACTCAACAAGGTGGGTCTCGGTTCTGACATACTGTATCGTTATCCCCATGAATTAAGCGGAGGGCAGAGGCAGAGGGTATGTATAGCGAGGACCCTTGTCGTATCGCCAAAGGTAATCGTTGCAGACGAACCTCTTTCAGCCCTTGATGTCTCGATACAGGCCCAGATATTAAACCTCCTTCAGGAATTAAAAAGGGAATATAAGATATCCTTTCTCTTCATAAGCCATGACCTCAGAGTTGTACACTACTTTAGTGATACTATTGGAGTTATGTACCTCGGAAAGATTGTGGAGTATGCAAAGACAGAGGATCTATTCGGGGAGCCTTTTCATCCTTACACAGGGGTGCTTCTCTCTTCAGCCCCTGTTATTCCAACGTCAGGCACCACGCATTACGCACCACGCATTACGCACCACGCATTACGCACCATACAGGGTGAGGTGCCGAGTCCGATAGAAATACCTCCTGGATGCCCCTTTCATCCGAGATGTCCAAGGAGGTTCGAACCTTGTGATAAAATCGTACCAGTCCTGAAACAAGTTCAGGATCGAGAGTCAGCGGAAAGGTTAGTCTCATGTCATCTGTTCTGAAAAAGAGATTAATAGAACTCATCCTTAAGAAGGCATTTAAATACAGTGAGGAGCCTGTGTTCAAGCTTGTATCAGGGAGGATGAGTAACTACTATTTCAACTGTAAAGCCGTGGCCCTTCACCCTGAAGGAATGTACATTATAGGAAATCTTATTTTCGATCTCATAAAAGACCTGAACATAAAGGGGATTGGGGGGCTTACGCTCGGTGCTGACCCGATAGCATATGCTGTGGCCTATACATCCTATGAGAAGGGAAACCCTATAGAGGCCTTCGTGATCCGCAAAACTCCTAAGTCCTATGGCATCCGCCCCGGCGAACAGTGGATTGAGGGGAATGTAAAAAGAGGTGATAGGGTAATAATTGTTGAAGACGTTATAACAACGGGCAAATCAACCATCGAGGCTATCACAAGGGCGTTAGGTGCAGGTCTCGAAATAGTAAAGGTGATTGCCCTTATCGATAGGCAGGAAGGAGGCAAGGAGGCCATAGAGGCCTCAGGTTATAAGGTCGAATCTGTTATCACAAAGGATGAGATGATGGATTTATATAAGACAGGCAGGACATAACATTTTCGCTCATTCTCGTTCCGACAAAGTCGGAACTCCGAGGCTTTTGCCTCTTTATTACTTAACATAAGCTTAAGGACTATCGGCAAAAGAAACCGCTCAAATGTTATGTCCTGCCTGAACAGAATAGATTTGCGTTAATGCCTTTCCGCCTCCCAGAGTCTTGGGTCAAGGGCATCTCTAAGCCCTTCACCAACAAGGTTATAGCTTAATACCGTTACCAGTATTGCAAGCCCTGGATAGAGAGAAAGCCACCACGCAACCTCGATATTATCCTTCCCCGTTGTCAAGATATTGCCCCAGCTCGGCTCCGGAGGCTGCACACCGAGACCGAGGAATGAGAGACCCGACTCAATGAGTATCGCTCCAGCCACGCCAAATGTTGCAGCAACAAAAACGGGTGAAAGGGCGTTCGGAAGAATGTGTCTGAATATGAGCCTTACGTCACTCACGCCAACGGCCCTTGCAGCACTGACAAAATCCTTCTCCTTCAGTGAGAGAAATTCTGCCCTCACGAGCCTTGCAACATCCATCCAATTTGTAAGGCCTATCACAACCATTATTGTAAATATGTTCTGTTCAAGGATTGATATGACGGCAAGGATAAGAAAAAAGGTTGGGAATGCAAGCATTATATCAACAAATCTCATGAGTACTGCATCGATCACTCCTCCATAAAATCCAGAAATCGAACCTATAATAACTCCTGTCATTATTGCAATACCGACTGCGACAAAACCAACCTTCAAGGATACCCTGCTTCCCCATATTATTCTCGAAAGCAGATCCCTTCCGAGTTCATCCGTACCAAGGGGATGTTTCTTGCTCGGGGGTGAAAGTGTATGGCGGACATCCGTCGCTGTGGGATCATAAGGTGCTATAAAAGGTGCAAGTATAGAGATAATTAACAGTAAAAGTACAGTTACTGCACCTATAACAGATAATCTGTTTTTTGAAAATCTCTTTCCTACAACACTTAAAAGTCTCATCTATTTCTTACTCACCCGCACCCTCGGGTCAACAAAGGCATATGATATATCGGCAATCAGATTTCCGAACAAGGTAAGGACTGCTCCCATCACAAGAATGCCCATTATTGTGGGGTAGTCTCTCGCCATAGTGGATGAATAAAAGAGCTGTCCCATGCCAGGAATGGCAAAGATGGTCTCAAATATGACACCTCCGCCTATAAGTCCGGGAACAGAGAGACCGAGGATTGTAACTATTGGCATGAGGGCATTCCTGAAGGCATGTTTGAAGACGACCTCTGGTTCGGTTAAGCCCTTTGCCATTGCTGTCCTGATATAGTCCTGTCTTATGACCTCGAGCATGCTCGAGCGGCTATAGCGGCTCAATCCTGCAACCCCTCCGAATGCAGAAACCCCAACAGGCAGGATGAGGTGTTTGATCCAATCCCACAACCTCCCGAAGGGACCCATCTCTGATACATCTATACTCTGTATGCCTGATATCGGAAGGAGGCCCATATTAACGCCAAATAGTATCATGAGCAGCAGGGCAAGCCAGAAGGCGGGGGTGGAGAAACCAATAAAGACAAAAACTGTGGAGAGCTTGTCAAATAGTGAATACTGCCTTGTTGCAGAAATAATACCGATGGGAAGTGCAACACTGAATATGAGTATCAAGGAGAGGATATTTATTGTTAAGGTTATGGGAATCCTCTCGATAATCTTATCGATGACCTTTCTGCCATCTACAAAGGATCTACCGAAATCTAATTTTACAAACCTCCTCAGCCAGTCAAAATATTGGATATGCAGTGGTTTATCAAGGCCATAGAGCTTTTTAAGGTTCTCCCTCGCCTGGGCAGATGCCTTAAGAGACATCTCTGTCTGAACTTCAACAGGGCTGCCGGGTGCAAGGTGAATTACAGTGAAAGTTATAAGGGTAATCCCAAAGAGAAGAGGGACCATCAAGAAGAGTCTCTTTGTTATGTAAGAAAGCATATAACGTCTAATTAAGGTTCTGAGACAGTCTCTATTTCCTTCAGGTACCTTCCGGTATATGATTCTCTTGCCTTGATGATCTCTTCCGGTGTACCCTCAAAAATAATCCTTCCACCTTTATCTCCACCTTCAGGACCTAAATCCACTATCCAGTCTGATGTCTTTATCACATCGAGGTTATGTTCTATAATAAGAACGGTATTACCTGAATCAACCAATCTGTGGAGCACATCAAGCAATGCCTTTACATCCCTGAAATGTAAGCCCACTGTCGGTTCATCGAGGATATAAAGAATGCCCTTTGTTTTAAGGGGTTTTCGCAAGGGGGACGTAGTCCCTCTTGCGCTCTCCATCTCTGCGCATATCTTCAGCCTCTGTGCCTCTCCGCCTGAAAGTGTTGTTGCAGGCTGACCAAGCCTGAGGTAGCCAAGCCCGATGTCCTTCATGAGTAACAACTTATTTTTTATATGAGGGATATCATGAAACAGCTCGGCGGCTTCATCCACTGTCATGCTCAGAACCTCATCAATATTCTTACCCCGGTAAGTAACTCGCAGGGCTTCTGGCCTGTATCTCTTTCCCCCGCACTGCTCACATTTTATGTAGAGGTCCTCAAAGAAGTACATCTGGAGCCTCTGGTATCCCGTACCCTTGCATGCATCGCACCTGCCACCCGGTATGTTGAAAGAGAAGAACCCGGGTCCATACCCGTAGGCCTTTGCCTCTGCCTGCTCAGAAAAGAGTCTTCTTATCACATCAAAGGTCTTTAAATAGGTCACTGGATTTGAACGAGGGCTTCGGCCTATTGGTGTCTGGTCTATGAGCTTGACACCCTTAAGGTACGGAGTACCCTCAATCCTCTTATACGGTAATGGGAAAACCTGTTCGGTCTTAAATTCTCTGGCCAATGCCCTGTAGAGGGTTTCTACGATAAGGCTGCTTTTACCCGAGCCGGAGACCCCGGTTACTGTTGTCATTGTCTCGAGAGGGATTTGAAGATCAACATTTTTCAGATTATTGCCTACAGCACCGTAAAGCACAAGTTTTCTTCCTGTACCGTTCCTCCTTTTTGAGAGTGAATCTATTTTATCAATCCCTTTTATATAGCGTGCGGTGAGTATATCCGTCTTCAGGAACTCATCCTTCGGCCCTGAAAAGACGACCTCTCCCCCTCGGTGGCCACCTCCTGGTCCTAATTCAATTATCCAGTCAGCAGACTTTATAATTCCTCTATCATGCTCGACAACAAGAATAGTATTGCCGAGTCTTGAAAGCTCCGACATAATTTTCGCTATTATCTCCGTGTCCCTCGCGTGGAGCCCCACAGTCGGTTCATCAAGTACATAGAGTGTGCCTGTAAGAAACGATCCGAGCTGGTTTGAAAGGTTTACCCTCTGATACTCACCACCGGAGAGTGTCCTTCCATCACGGCTCAGGCTGAGGTAATTAAGACCTACTTGCTGGAGGAAGCCGAGTTTTATGGTAATCAGCCTTAGAATCTCTTTTGCCATGTCTCTCTGAAAGGGGGAGATGTCCAGTCCGCCTGAGGCGGACTCAAAAAACTTAATTGTATCTGATACCGGCATCATGCAAAGTTCAGCTATATCAAGGCCTGAGAGTTTATATGCAAGGGATTCTTTCCTTAACCTCTTGCCATTGCATTGGGAACAGGTGACGGGTCTCCTATATCGGCTCAGGAAGACCCTTATATGGAGCTTGTACCTTCTGCTTTCCATCTCCTCAAAGAAGTCATCTATTCCGTAAAAACTACTGCCTCCTTTAAATAGCAATGCCTTCTCTTTTTCAGAAAACTCATAGTACGGCTTATTGATATCAATGCCCTCTTTATGAGCACTCTTAGTAAGTTGTTCCTTCCACCATCTGTATGCAGGCTTGTTCCATGGGTCAATAGCACCCCTTGACATAGAAAGGCTTTTATCAGGAATGATAAGGTCATCATCATATCTGAGAACATTGCCAAATCCCTTGCAGGCAGGACATGCACCCACAGGGTGGTTAAAGGAGAAGAGGAGGGGGTATGGCTTCGGTAACTCGATATTGCATTCATCACAGGCATTCTCTGAAGTGAAAATAAGCGTAGTTTTGGGATAGATGACAGCCTTCATCCTACCCTGTCCTTCTCTCCATGCCATTTCTATCGAGTCTGAGAGCCTCGGTTCATCCTTTATCAGAATTCTGTCAACAACGATATCCAGTAATCCCTTCTTACCCCCCTTTAACCCCTCTTTATCCCCCCTTGCTAAGGGGGGAATTAGGGGGGTGGGGGGATTTTCCTCATCTTTGAATTCCGAGATCTCTACTACCTCACCATCGAGCCATACCCTATAAAAACCCCGTTTTTTCAGTTCCTCTATTGTTTCCTTTGTCTCGAAAATTATGATCGCCTTTTCATCGTAGTATTTCTCTACAAGCTCCGAAACAATCTTTGAAGGGTCCCAGATTTTTATTTCTCTGCCGCAGTTAGGACAGAAAGGCGTTGAGATCTTCGAGTACAGGAGCCTGAAGAGGTCATAAAGCTCCGTTAGTGTTCCGACAGTAGAACGTGACCCTCTTATAGGGTTTCTCTGTTCAAGGGCTATTGCCGGCCTTATGTTATGAATACCGTCAACATCAGGTCTGTCGAGTTTTTCAAGAAAGAGCCTTGCATAAGTTGAAAGGGATTCTATGAATCTCCACTGACCCTCAGCAAAAATGGTATCAAAGGCCAGGGAGGATTTTCCCGAGCCAGATACCCCTGTTATTGCTATAACCTTGTTGTGGGGCAGGCTGAGGTTAATGTTTTTGAGGTTATTCTGTCTGGCACCCTCGATAATGAGTCTCCTTTCGGGCATTTAATATTTTAACACTTTTTAGCCTGATCCAAGGCAAGCCACAACCCATAAGGACCGGGGCAATGTCATACTCCGTAAAATTGCACCTTAGGTGTTCTTATGTCATTTCCATCCCGCATCAAGGTGCGGGATGGAAATGACAAAAAAAGAACTTTGACGGAGTTCTACCCTAAGGACGTCTCGGCTTGACAAACAATGAAGAGACTTTTCCTTCTTTTCAACAAATAAGAACAATATATTAGAGTTTTTCAGAAGTTCTTATTGTTATTGCAGTCTATGGCAAAGGGTGCTTCACCTTCCACCCTGGTTCCTGTCCTTGGTGTTGCTGTAGCCCTGAAGCATGGGGTCTGAGAAGTCCCGTCGAACTTTATATCCTTCTCTATCTTATAGTTGTATTTCAGTTGAGAATCAGCCCCGGGCTTAAAACCTGGAAGAACGGTCTGTATATTTTCGACCCCATCCTTTGATGGGGCGTAACTGTTATTCTCCGCGAAAAATTGCTCCTCAAGAAGCCTCAGTGCCTGAAGATTAGAGGTCGCCTCTGCCCTGTCTGCCCTTTTCATATAGCCTGTATAAGTTACAGAGGCTATTGCAGCCAGTATACCTATGATAGTAACCACAACCAGGAGCTCAATAAGGGTAATTCCTCTTTCCGGGCTGTTTTTCTGTGTCTGCACAATTATCCTTTTAAATTAATAATCGCAGAGTGGGCTCCAATCTGCGATTATTAATCCCGTTTAACTTGTTTTCCCTTTCTACGTAGCAGTGACTGTATACCCTGGTAGAGGTACATATTTAGCAGGACATGTACCAGTATATGCCCAGCTTACTGCGTCACCACTTATAGTTGGTGTTGCTATTATTGTTTCGGTATTAACAGCAGAATCTATACCATCGAGTGTTGCTGTGATTTCTCCGGTAGCGGCTACTGCATACGTTGTAGTATACTGCCCAACAAGGCCAATACCAAGAGTAGTATTTATAGCAGCTATATCAGCCATTGCAGCAGGAAAGGCACCATTCTCATTACGATATATAACCAGGGCATCCTTTATCGTCCCGATATCATTTGCAACGCCTGATACCTTTGCCTTTACTGTATAGGTTAAATATGCTGGTATGGCTATAGCTGCCAGAATCCCGATGATTGCCACAACGATGAGGAGTTCAATGAGGGTAAAGCCTCTTCCATTCCTTGTCTTTATCTTTTGAATTGTCTTAGACATATTTTCCTCCTTTCATCTGTAAAATTCTAAGTTCTAAATAATATCTAAATCCCAAATGATCCAAATCCTAAGGTTTGAAGATTATTTAGAATTTCGGATTTAGGATTTAGTATTTCTCTTTCTGTCACCTCCTTCCGTTTCAAAGAAATTAGGCAAGCCTTATGCCAATCTGGCAGATAGTATACAATATTCAGAGACAAAAGTAAACTAAAAATAGTATCCTGCATCATGTTATCACAGTGCGCAAACAGCGTCAATTAACCCCTTTACCCCGTTAGAAAGGAAGCTTGATCCGTAAGACCTTCGGACTCTTATGGGTGGTGAAAAATGCATAGCGGATCCATCAGAAAAAATTATTTCTAACGGGGTTTACCATTTACTCTTACAGATGCTAAAATCCTTCCATCCCAATTGGGTTTTGTTTGATTATTGCAATTTGGTTATCGGGAATTTGACATATGGGGTATAAGAGTATTAAAAACTGGCCTGAAGGCGAGAGGCCCAGAGAAAGGCTCTTGAGATGCGGTGCTCATAGTCTATCAGAGGCACAACTTCTCGCAATAATACTCCGGACAGGAGGAAGTAAGAGCGCCATTGACCTTGCGATAGAGATATTGAACTCCTTTGGCGACATTAAGAAGATCGAAAGTGCATCCCCCGGGGAATTTGCGCCTTTTAAGGGCATGGGAAAGGCAAAGGTTGCTCAGCTAAAGGCGGCCTTTGAACTCGGAAGAAGGCTGATTGAGGAACCCAGCGTAAAAGGTCCTGTCTTCTCCTCAGGTCATGACGTATATTCCTACTACTATCGGCGATTTAAGAATCTGAAAAAAGAGGTCTTCTGTTGTGCTATGCTTGATGCGAAAAACAGGATATTTAAAGATTGTAAGATCTCTGAAGGGACTCTCACTAATTCATTGATACATCCCCGTGAGGCATTCAGGGATGCGATAAAAGAATCGGCTGCATCTGTTATATTTGTCCATAATCACCCGAGCGGCGATCCGAGCCCGAGCCGCGAAGACATATTGATAACAGAGCGGCTTGTCAGCGCGGGCGAGTTAGTCGGTATAAGGGTTCTCGACCACGTGATAATAGGAGATGAAAAATATACAAGTATGATGGAAAAAGGATATATAAAATAATAACCAATAACCAAATCACAATAACCAAATAATACCCAAATGATTAAATCACCAATAACCAAACAAGGTTTTGACCTCGAAGAAAGAACCTTAGAATTTGCTAAAAATGTGATAAGACTTTGCAAACAATTGCCTCAAAATGTGATAAATAAAGAACTTATTGCTCAATTGATCCGTGCAAGTGGTTCGGTTGGTGCAAATTATCGAGAGGCAAATGACTCTGTAAGCAAAAAAGATTTCAACCACCGCATCAAGATTACTCGCAAAGAAGCTAAAGAATCACATTATTGGCTTGAACTGTTAAGGGAGGCAAATACAGAATACGAGCAAGAAATTAACAAACTTTTATCAGAGGCACTTGAGTTGAAGAAGATATTTTCTTCGATTGCTGATAAATACTCTTAGTTTGATTATTGGTGTTTGGTTATTAGAATTTATTTGGAATTTGTAATTTGGGGATTGGTTATTTTAAGGAGGGGGATTTATGCCAAATATTAAGAGGGCACTCATAAGTGTTTCAAATAAGGAAGGCGTTGTAGAGTTCGCAAGGACCCTCGACTCAATGGGTATCGAGATACTCTCAACAGGAGGAACAGCAAAGGCTTTAAGAGATGCAGGCATTCCTGTAAAAGATGTATCAGAATACACCGGTTTCCCTGAGATGCTCGATGGAAGGGTGAAGACCCTTCATCCTAGGATTCACGGTGGCTTACTCTCAAGAAGGGATAATCTGAAGGACATGGAAGAGATAAAAAGGTACGGGATTGGTACAATAGATATGGTGGTCGTGAATCTCTATCCTTTTGAAGAGACGATCTCAAGACCGGGGGTTACCTTTGCTGAGGCCGTAGAGAACATTGATATAGGTGGCCCTGCAATGCTTCGTTCAGCCTCGAAGAACTTTCAGGATGTTACTCCCGTAGTTGATCCCTCAGACTATAAGGAGATCATCGAGGAGATGAAAGGCCTGAGTGGGTGCCTGAGTTACAGGACAAGATTAGAACTCGCAAAAAAGGTCTTCAGACATACTTCGAGATATGATGGTTTAATTGCGGATTACCTTGAGAAGGCAACAGATTGAGCGTATCTCGGCGTGTTGAGAAACGTAAATCGGTTAAGGTTACGAAACCCGTTTCGTCTGTCGGTTACGTCTTACGGCTTTAACCTTACCGTTAAACGTAACCGAAACGAGCGCCATAACTGTAAGACGAGGAAGCAATATTGTCTTGAAGGGGCTTAAGATGAAGGTACTCGTTATAGGTGGAGGTGGTAAGGAACATGCAATCGTCTGGAAGCTATCTCAGAGTCGACATGTTAACAGGATTTACTGCTGTCCTGGAAATGCAGGCATAGCTGAGATTGCTGAGTGCATAGATGTGAGTCCCCATGACTTTGATGCTCTCATTGATTTTGTGAAATACGAGTGGATAGACCTGACGATTGTGGGTGCTGAGGAACCTCTCTCAAGAGGCATTGTCGATTCATCCGAGAAAGAAGGCTGCAGGATACTCGGTCCAAACAGTGCTGCTGCACAGCTTGGGTCAAGCAGGGTCTTTGCAAAAGACCTTATGAGGCTTTACCGGATCCCGACAGCCGAGTACAGAGTCTTTACTTCTTATCTCCATGCAGAGGACTATGTAAGGTTAAAAGGCACCCCCGTAGTAATAAAGGCAGACAGACCTGCAGAGGGCAATGGCACGTTTGTAGCCCTTACCGTGGAAGAGGCGATAGATGCCCTAAGGCTGATTATGAAGGACAGAGTTTTTGGTGATGCAGGTAAGCGGGTTATCATTGAAGAGTGCCTTAAAGGTGAAGAGGTATCCTTTATGATATTCACTGATGGAAAAACCATTGCTCCCCTTGCAGTTTCGAAGAACCACAAGCAAATATTTGATGGTGATATGGGTCCAAACACAGAAGGCATGGGTGCTTACAGCCCGGTGCCTATTTTTACGAAGGAACTCGAGACTGTTATCATGGGAAAGATAATGCGGCTTGTACTGAAGGCATTCAATTCAGAGGGCATAAAATATAGGGGCATCCTCTCTGCAGACATACTGATAAACAAAGGTAAACCTTATGTCCTTGAACTAAATTGCACTTTCGGAGACCCAGAAATACAGACAGTTCTCCCAAGGCTAAGAACAGATTTAATGGAAATCGCATTAGCGATTACAGACGAAAGGCTATCTGATATACAGAATGTAATAGAGTGGAGGCAGGAGTCGTCAGTATGCGTTGTAGTCTCTTCAAATGGCTACCCTGGCAAATACCAGAAGGGTGCTGTTATAACGGGGCTTGAAAAAGTAAAAAAAATGAAGGATGTCGTCGTATTCCATGCAGGTACGGCATATAATAATAATGACATTGTTACCTCAGACGGAAGGGTCATCAGTGTATCAGCCATCGGAGCTGAGATAAGAGATGCCAGGGCAAAGGCATACAGAGCAGTAGAAGAGATATATTTTGAGGAGATGCATTATAGAAAGGATATTGGTGAAATTCAATAACCAAACACCAAAATAGGGTTTCGAGGAGTCAAGAGTTCTAGGATTCAAGTGATTAATTTTTTATCTCGAACCCTTTAACCCTCGAATCCTTGAATCCTTTCATAGACAAAAGGAGAAACATGAAACCACAGGTTTTGATAGTAATAGGAAGTGACTCAGACATCCCTGTTATGGAAAAGGCAGGTGAGATTCTCAAAGAACTTGGGATCTCCTATACAATCACTGTTGCCTCAGCACACAGAACTCCAGAACGCACAATACGACTCGCATCAGAGGCTGAGGAGAAGGGTATCGAGGTGATTATCGCAGGCGCAGGAATGGCAGCCCACTTAGCAGGCATACTCGCATCACACACAATCCTACCTGTGATAGGCGTGCCGATAGACTCATCGCCGCTTAATGGTCTTGACTCTCTCCTCTCTACTGTCCAGATGCCTCCCGGTGTACCGGTTGCGGCAATGGCAATAGGCAAGGCAGGTGCAAAAAATGCTGCAATCCTTTCCGCACGGATTATTGGCAGGAAAGATTCAGAAGTTGCGAAAAAGCTGAAGGAGTATAAAAAGAAGATGGCAGAAGAAGTCGAGAAAAAGGCAAGAGCACTAAAAGATTATAAAGAATGAAATACATAAAAAAGCGAAATATCCAATTTGTCATTCCGCACTTGCCTGCCCTGCTTTGCAGCCTGCCCCGCTTCGTGGAGCGAGGCCGGGGAGCGAGGCCAGGGATGTGGAATCTATGGATTCCTGCTTTCGAGGAATGACTTACTTAACCTCAAAGCAGATTCTTATGATTTAACGATGAGGGTACACCTCGATTGCTTTCCCTGCTTCCTGAGACAGTCCATTATTTCTCTCAGGCTCGGGACAAAAGACGAATTACTACAGAAAAGGATTTTAAAGAGCATCCTCCCAGAGATTCAGAGGGCTGATATCTCAAAACCACCTGCCTATACGACCACATTTATCCACAGAAAGATAAGACAGTTGCTCGGCAGGGATCCATTCAAGGAGATAAAATCTGAATATAACCAGGTCGCACTTGGGCTATATCCCTCTTTGAAGACCGTCATTGAAAAAAGTCCTGACCCCTTATGGACAGCCACAAGGCTTGCAATTGCAGGGAATGTAATAGACTTCGGAATATTTACCTCAGTAGATATCGAGGGTGCTATCCGCAAGGCACTTAACAACCCATTGGCTGTAGATAACTACAGCGCATTCAGAGATGCTGTCTCCATTACAGATAAAATCCTTTACTTGGCAGACAATGCAGGGGAGATCGTATTCGATAGGCTTCTTATAGAAACCCTTGTCTCCATTGGTAAAAAAGTAACGGCAGTCGTAAAGGGTTCACCCGTAATCAATGATTCTACTGTGGAGGATGCTGTGGAATCAGGCCTCACAGAGGTATGTGAAGTAATCGACAATGGCTCGGACGCTGTGGGCACAGTCCTTGAGTGGACATCCTCCACATTTCAGGAGACATTCAAAGAAGCTCAACTCGTAATAAGCAAAGGACAGGGCAACTTTGAGACACTCACGGGTGCTGAAAAGAAAATATTCTTCCTTTTCCAATCCAAATGTGATGTAGTTTCTAAAGAACTTTGCCTTTCAACTGGCTCGATGCTTCTAAAGAAATCCTGATCTTTCTGGCTGGATAAACTTTAAGGAAAGCCTATCTTTTTCTCCCCCTGCCAAAACCACCTTTTTCCCTTGGGTAGACTCTCTCGCGCCTTTCCTGTGGTTTTGCCTCATTAACAACAATGCTTCTGTCCATGAAGGTTTTACCATTCAACGTGGAGATGGCCCTCTGTGCATCTTCCTCTGAGGACATCTCCACAAAGCCAAACCCCCTCATTCTGCCTGTAGCTGCATCCTTGATCAGCTTGACAGAAACAACCTCACCTGCTTGAGAAAACAGATCCCTCACGTCATCCTCCGATGCCTTGAAGGAGATGTTTCCTACATAAAGCCTCGTACTCATTCTTCCTCCTTTTATTTTTTTGCCCTTTTAAGAACTCTTAAGGAGCCTTTAAAAGATGACCCAATAACTGTGCATTATAATGAGACCATTTGTCAAGTGGTAAAATGCAAGATTTCGTAAATAATGACGTCTGTGTTAGTATTTTATTATGCTTCGGATGCTAATCTCTAAAGCAAGTAAGGAGCGGGTTTTAGTCCAAGCGGTTGAGATACTCGAAAGGGGTGGCATTGTCGCATATCCAACGGAGACATTTTATGGCCTCGGGGTAAAATTTGATATGGAAGATTCACTGAAAAAACTTTATGATATAAAACAAAGGCCAAAAGACAAGGCGACGCCTCTGATTATAGGTAACAAGGGATTGCTTCCTCTTGTTACAAAAGCTGCAGATCGTAAGGCTACTTTACTTATGGACAGGTTCTGGCCGGGCCCCCTTACCTTAATCCTTCCTGCAAAAGAAAATATATCGAGATACATCACCACTGGCGCTGGCAGGGTTGCAATCAGAATACCAGGGGAGTCTTTTGCCCTTTACCTCGCAAAAACGGCCAATTTCCCTATTACTGCAACAAGTGCCAACCTATCAGGTATGCCACCTGCAAAAGATGCGGAGACCGTCATAGGTTATTTTGGAGATAAGATAGACCTCGTTATTGATGGAGGCCCTACCCCCGGCGGCCTCCCCTCAACGATTGTGGATGTTACAGGGAAGGAGATAAAGATTCTTCGGGAAGGGGCAATAAGCAGAGGATCATTAGAAAAATTTTTAGAAAAGAATTCTTGACTTTCATTTAACTTTAGGTAAAAATGTTTAGGTTATCAGTTTTAAAAGCAGTGAGGAGGTGATATTAACTGATTTAAGATTTAGTTTTCCAAGATTGGCTGGATGTCAGGGAAGAGAGGTGGAAATCCTCCGTTGCCCCGCAGCCGTGAAGGGAACGAAAGTTTACTCCAAAAAGTCTTAGAATTTTTGGAGGCCGCAAAGACCACTGTTATGGGTAATACCATAGTGGGAAGGTAGATGAGTAGGAATCGCTGAAAAATCGTTAGATTTTTCAGCGCTGAAGCCCTGAGCCGGAAGACCTATCCAGACAGTAAGTCCACAAAACAAAATTTCTCGAGGGAGGAAATGATGAAACAGTCAAAAAAACTTCAAATATCTTTAGCTATTACATCTTTAAACCATTTCGCTTTTTACTTCTTAATCTTAATCTTATTTTCCCCTTCTGTTTTGGCTGAGGAGATAAAGATTGAGGAAATTGTTGTAACAGCTACACGGATCGAAGAACCAAAAAAGGATGTCCCTGCCTCTGTGCAGATAATTACCCAAGAAGACATTAAAAATTCAACTGCAAAAAATGCTGGTGATTTAATTTCAGAGGTATCAATTGGTCATATTCATAAATATCCAGGTGCGCTTACCAGCAGCATTGGATTGAGAGGATTCAGGACGGATCTTTTCAATGACCTGAAAAGCAGGGTCCTTGTCCTCATCAATGGCCATCGTGCAGGCACTGTCAATCTTGCAAAGATACCTGTTGAGGATGTTGAAAGGATAGAGATAGTCAAAGGTCCTGCATCAGTCCTTTATGGTTCATCTGCCATGGGTGGTGTAATAAATATAATCACAAAGGAAGGTAAAGAGGGTATCCGTGGCTCCATTGGTGGTGAGATTGGCTCATGGGAATACCGGAAGACTCAAGCAGAATTGAATGGAAAGAAAGGGCCCTTTGATTTTTATCTTAAAGCCAGCCGTTCTGCATCAGATGATTATAGTGCAAAAGATTGCGGTAAGATTGAAAACACTGGATACAATGATGAGACAGTATCAGCCCGCCTTGGCTACAGGTTTTTTGATAAACACCATATATCATTAGGATTTCAGCACTGGAAGGGATGGAAGATAGGCTCTCCTGGTCCAAGATATTCTCCAGACCCTGATGATTATTCAGATAAGGGAAGGGATAGCTTTGATATCGGATACAAAACAGAAACATTCGAGGCAAAATATTATCTCATCAAGGACAAAGACGAATGGCATGAGGGTCCAACCGCTGGCCAATGGGATACACCAGGAAGTATAGATTCGAAAAAAACAGATACACAGGGAGCAAGCCTTCAGAAGGCATTCTCGATAGGTGACCACAGAATCATTATTGGTGGACATTGGGATCGAATAGAGGTTGATAGCTCAAGCAGCATAGGTGCACCTTACAATCCGAATTCAAGATATGACAGCTATGGGGCATTTACTGAAGGCAGGCTGAGCCTTTTTAACAAAAGACTCCTTTTAAGTGCTGGAGTTCGCTATGACTATTTCGAAAATGAAATACTTGAAACACCAGGCATCACAAGCCTTAAACCGAGAAAGGAAGACATTGACCATGTAACTGTAAGGGGCGGATTAGTATACAAACTTACAGATAACCTAAATCTCAAAGGTAATGTGGGCACAGCTTTTAGAGCACCAGCACCTGATGAGCTTGCAACGGATTATGTCTCATCTTGGGGAACTCACTACATGGGAAATCCAGATCTAAAGCCCGAAAAGAGTATATCTTATGATATAGGGATTAATTACACAAAAGGGTTGTTCATGAGTGAGCTTACATTCTTCCATACAGAATTTAAGGACAAAATTCTGAGTTATTATGATGGAGCACTCGCTGCTATGACCTTCAAAAATGTTGATGGAGCAACACTTCAGGGAGTTGAGGCTAATATCTCTTATGATATAGGTCTGGCATCAGGGTTTAATATTTCAATAGAGCCATTTGCAAACATCACCTATCATACGAGATATTCAAGCAAGGGTGAACTTGAGATAAAGAAATACGGAAAGACCTTACTTTATACCCCGAAATGGACAGGCGCCTTTGGTATAAAAGTTGGGCAGGATAAATGGGATGTCAGGCTAATTGCCAATTACACAGGGGATGAAAATGTTCAGGATTGGTCAACATATCCATATCCAGTTGTAGAAAAGGCAGATTTTACAGTCGTGAATCTTAAGGGATCATACAGACCTATTAAAAATCTTGAAATTACGGCATCAATAGAGAACCTCTTTGACAGGGCATACGAGTATGTTCAGTATTATCCAATGCCGAGAAGGACTGCTGTGGCAGGAATAAAGTGGGTGTTTTAGCTGTGCCCCTGTTAATCTCTGCATATCTTTCTGACTTGATCTTTGGTGACCCTGAATGGTTTCCCCATCCCGTAAGATGGATGGGGAAGTTAATAAATCTACTGGATAAGGGATTGAATAAAAAAGGTGAATCCTGGATAAAGCGGATAAAAGGAATCTTAACGTCCTTTCTGGTAATAGGGATAAGCGCCTACTCTGCATATCTTCTTTTAGAGCTATCCGAAAGATTGAATCCCTTCTTACATCACCTGGCCTGGATATATATGGGTTACACCTCTATTTCTATCAGAGATTTGCAGATTAAGGCAAGGGCGATATATAAAGAACTTGAAAGGGGTGATATCTTTAAGGCAAGAAAGGAATTATCCAGGATTGTAGGAAGGGATACCCAGAATCTGAGTGAGGATAAGGTAGTAAGGGCAACAATCGAAAGTATTGCAGAAAGCACCAATGATGGCATTGTTGCGCCTTTATTCTATTTGACTTTAGGCGGACCAGTTCTGGCAGTAGCTTATAAGGCAACAAATACCCTCGATTCAATGGTCGGATATAAAAGCGAGAAGTATTCAGATTTTGGCTGGTTTTCTGCAAAATTGGATGATATGGCTAACTACATTCCTGCGCGTATATCGGGATTTTTGATTTCAATTTCTTCTTTTATTTTAGGTAAAGGGTTCAGAAATGCTTATAAAACAATGCTTAAAGATGGCAGAAGGCATTCTTCTCCAAATAGCGGTATTTCAGAGGCAGCAATGGCTGGTGCATTGGGGATAAGACTGGGTGGAGGGGCCTTTTATCAAGGTAAGTTCATAGAGAAACAATATATTGGTGAAGACAGAAGAAAGGTTAATGCCTTTTTTATAAATGAGTCACTGAAGATCAGTTTTGTAACTTCAGTTTTAATGCTCATTATCGGTGTGGTATTTAAATGGTTGATATAGATTTTCTACACCCCGTTAGAAAAGAGGCTCCGTCCGAAAGGGTGGAGTTTGAGAAAATACATGAAATAATTTGGGAGGGGTTAGAAGCCCCTTCCAAACTTTCTAACGGGGTTCACGGTGGAAATATATACGAAATCAAAAGGAGATACAAAAAAGAGGTGATTGATTTTAGCGCAAATATTAATCCTCTGGGTCTAACTGAAGATATCAGGAGGGAATTTATCAAATGTTATGAATTGATTCTTCATTATCCTGACCCTGAGGCAGAGGATTTAATCAGACAGATTGCTGGCCACTGGGGAATAGATGAAGAGAATATACTCATTGGAAATGGCTCAACTGAGCTCATTTATTTGATAGCTCATACCTTTAGGCCGAAACGAGCGCTCATTCCTGCGCCGACCTTTTCGGAATATGAAAGGGCATTGGGTATTATTGGTTGTAAGATAATATTTTCAAAACTCGCTGAAGATGATTCTTTTAGATTGAAGACAGTGGATTCCAATTTCGGCATATCCTTTATCTGTAATCCAAATAACCCTACGGGAAACATGCTTATAAAGGACAGGAGGTTTGATCTAAGAAGCAGTCTTATTGTTATTGATGAGGCATTTATGGATTTCTTACCTGATGAGACAAGACACACCTTTATCCCTGAGGCGGTAAGTGATAAAAGATTCATAGTGCTCAGGAGCTTCACCAAATTCTTTGCCTTACCTGGTTTAAGGATTGGGTATCTGATTGCCCATAAGGATTTAATAAAAAGATTAAAACAGGTTCAACCTCCTTGGACTGTAAATAGCATCGCTCAATATTTAGCAAAGATTCTTTTAAATGATAAGGATTACATAGAAAAGTCACGCAAGTTAATTAGTGAGGAGAGAGAATTTCTCTTTAATGAATTGGCCACTCCCAATGGACTGAAACCGTATCCCTCTGTGGCAAATTTCTTACTTGTAAAGGTTATTGATAGTCAGCTTGACTCTTCAACTTTAACCGGCAGGCTTATCCAGAAAGGAATCCTGATAAGGAATTGCAGCAATTTCAGAAATTTAAATAACAGGTTTATCCGTATAGCAGTGCGTTCGCATAAAGAGAATTTAAGCCTTATTAAGGCATTAAGAGAAGTAATATGAACGAGATTATTAAAAATCTAAAAAATATTCTCTCTGATACAGTAAGAAGAAGTCTTTATAAAGGTTTACTTTTTTCAGGTGGTTTAGATACCTCTATTTTGGCAAGTTTAAATTCTGAAATCGTAGCTATCACAGTAAGCTTAGAATCTGAAGGAGAAGACATCCATTATTCAAAATCACTGGCAAAGTTTCTTAATATAAAACACATCTTTAGGAGAGTAAAAGTTGATGAGGCAATAGAAAAAATTCCAGAAGTAATAAAGATGCTGAAATCTTTTGATCCAGCTATACCCAATGATCTGGTGGTCTACTTTGGTCTTGAGTTAGCTAAAAATTTAGGCGTAGATGAAGTGGCCACAGGTGATGGAAGCGATGAGTTATTTGGCGGATATTCGTTTATGAAAGATGTAGAGGATTTAGAAAGTTATATTCAAAGAATCTCAAGAAATATGAGTTTTAGCTCTAACAATATTGGCAAGTTTTTTAGGATCGAGATAATTCAACCATTTATTGATAGAGAAATTATAGATTTTGCCTTACAGATACCCATGGATTTAAAAATAAGAAAATATAATGGTAAAGTCTTGGGTAAGTGGATATTGCGCAAGACATTTGAGGATGTATTGCCACCTGAGATTATCTGGCAAGATAAAAGGCCTCTTGAGTATGGTTCGGGGATGACTAAATTAAGAGAGATCATCAGTTCAAAAATCTCAGATGACGAATTTGAAGAAAAGAAAAAGCTCTATCCCATAAACTTTTTGGATAAGGAGCACCTCTATTATTACGAGATTTATAGAAAAGAAATAGGAGAAATTCCCAAATCCAAGGGTACACAGAGGGAATGCCCGGGATGCGGAGCAGGAATGAAGCGTACCGCTTTTCACTGTAAAATTTGCGGGTATGTTTCGGACTGGAGGAGTGAATAAGATGAAAGCATTTGTTTCCTGGAGTGGCGGTAAAGAAACGTCTCTTTCCTGCTATAAGGTAATGCAAAATCAGGATGTTAAAGTTGCGTATCTTCTAAATATGATTTCAGAAGACGGTAAATATTCTCGCTCCCATGGAGTTGGCTCTGATTTATTGAGAGCACAAGCAGAAGCGATAGGGATTCCTATTGTCCAGAGAAAGACATCATGGAAAACTTATGAAGAAGAATTTAAAAGGGCTGTTTCAGATTTAGAAAAAGATGGTATTGAAGCAGGTGTATTTGGAGATATTGACCTTCGGGAGCACAGAGATTGGGTGGAAAGGGTCTGCAGAGAAATAGGCATAAGGCCGATTTTGCCATTATGGAAAGAAAAAAGAGAAGAATTGTTAAAGGAGTTTATTCAAGTAGGTTTTAAGGCTATAGTTATTGCTACTAATGCTGACTTTTTAAGCGAAGAGTGGCTAGGCCGAGAAATAAATAAGGAGTTCATAGAAGATTTGAAAGTTCTGGAGAATATCGATCTTTGCGGTGAGAAAGGTGAATACCATACCTTTGTTTATGATGGACCTATTTTTAAAAACCCAGTAAACCCCGTTAGAACCCCAGACTTTGTGGACGAGCCCCCTATCAAATTGCAACCCCGCAGCAATAGTTGCAATGGGATGCAACGGGGCGACGCATTCTCTAATGGGGTAAAGTTTAAAACGGGCAGGAAGATACTAAAAAACAACCATTGGTTCTTAGAGATTATTCCTATACGTTTTTAAATTTTCGCCATTTAGAAAGGAGGTGAAGATAGATGGAGAAAGCCCTGTCAAAAGAAAAAGTAAGAAAGCAAAATAAAAGAAAGCCATCAAAATCCAAAACCACTTCTTATCGTTTAAAATGTGCCAAGACTGCAAATGGTTTATCTCATTTTGTAATGTATGGGGACGCACCTCGAGATAAGACATTATTGTAATTTAATACCATGAGCCAAGGAATAGAAAATTCCTTGGCTCATGGTTAGGTGATTTATATATTTTGAAAGGATAATAAATATGGTTAACAGTAGAATAGAGAAAAAAGGTTTAGTTTGTTATGAGATTGATGCCCGTCAAACTGCAATTATTGATCCAGATAATGTCTTCTGGGCGATAACTAATAATCATCGTGACTCTAATCGGCATATTCCTGATAATATACTTTCTCTCTATAAGAAGGTTAAAGATAGATTAGATACTGAACTTAAGGATTTTAGATTTAGTCAGGGATTAAGTGCTATCTATATTGATCCCACTGATAGATGTAATGCTAACTGTCCCTATTGTTATATTCCTAAAAAAATAAGAAAAAATGGCCACTCTATGAATAAAGAAGAACTTTTCTTTATCCTAAAAAAGATTGCAGCATATTTTAAGAGTATTAAAAGAAGAGCCGTTATTGTATTCCACGCTAGCGAGCCACTTTTGGTTAAAGATATTATATTTGAGGCAATAAAAAAATTTAGTGAGCAATTTCATTTTGGACTTCAGACCAATGCTATTTTACTTAAAAAGGAAGATGTAGAATTTTTAAAGCAATATAGCGTAGGGGTAGGTATATCTTTAGATTCGTGTAGCCCAGAAATAAATAATCTTTTAAGGGCTTCGGGTAAATCAAATGGTAATTTTGATAAAGCAATTAGGGCTCTTGATTGGTTTGATGGGTATAAGGGATTGAATGTAATTACTACGCTTACTAAATTTAATACACCTCAACTTCCGGACATGGTGAGATTTCTACATACCAAGAAAGTGCCCTGTGTATTATTTAATCCAGTTAGACTCACACAAAAATCCAGCCGCACTTTAAAACCTGATAAGGAAGAGCTAACCAGATATTTTATTCAGGCAGTTGATATAGCTATAGAGTTATCAAAAACTTCAAACAAGAGGATTATCATTGGAAATTTTGCTAACACCATCTTAGGTATAGTTGCACCTACTGCACGGCGCCTGATGTGCGATATCTCTCCCTGCGGAGGTGGACGCTGTTTTTTGACGATTACTGCTTCCGGAGAGATGATTCCCTGTGGCGAATTTATTGGCTTAGAAGGATTTTCGGGTGGAAATATTTTTAAAACTGGTATCAGACAGGCAATGCAGTCTGAACCTTTTGAAAAGATCAGAGCCAGAATTGTAGAAGAGGTAGATAAATGTAATACCTGTATTTTTAGAAACATCTGTGGCGCACCCTGCCCAGCAGAACTTTATTCATTAGGTAATATGTATCAAGCATCCATATTTTGTGAGTTCTACAAAGATATAATCAGATACGCCTTTAAACTAATCTCTGAGGGAAAAGAAAAATACTGTTTTAGAGAAGATGGCTTAAATAATCTAACATATGATTATTGTTTAGAGAGGTAAAATGGGAGTATACCACATAACTTATACGCCTGAGCTAAAAGAGATTTGTCTTTATCTGGATGGTGGCTGTAATTTTTCCTGCCATGGGTGCATTAGTAAATATCATCCTGAGGATTGCCATTTAGAAGAAATGCCGAGAGAAACTAAAAATAAAACATTATCCGAAGAAGAGGTTATATCTTACTTAGAGCCCCTTTCTTCTAAAAGAGTAATCTTTTTGGGTTGGGAGGCAACACAAGATAGAGATTTTCTACCTCTGGCAAGAATCTTAAAAGAAAGATTTTCTACTCATAACATCTTTCTTACCAATGGCTATGAGTTTATAGAAGATAAAGCAATCGATGAAGTCTGTGTAAGTATTAAGGCAGTCACTCCTTCTCTTTTTAAAGATTTTACTGGAAAGAGTAATCCTATAAAAGTACTTAAAAATTTTAGAAGACATTACTCTACTTACATTTTGAGGGCAGAAAGTGTCTTTATTCCCGATTATATTGATCTAAATGAGATAGGAAAGATAGCTCAATTTATTGCCAGCGTTGACCCTTCTATTCCCTATCGTATAGATGCCTATATTCCTATAAGAGAAGATAGATTCAGAAGGCCCACCGAAGAAGAGATGGAGAAAGCAAAAGCAGTTGCAGAAAAATATTTAAAAAATGTCTCTATCCTTCATCGTGGAGTAAAAATTAAATACAAAGTAGAAAGGATATATTAGTGAAAAAATCAAAAATCAAATATCAAAAATCAAAATTACTTTATTGGTGTATAGTTGTGTCTACACTCTTATGTTACAGCGCGGTAACCTATGCAGATGAAAATTACCCGCAGAGAATAATCTCTTTGGGTCCTTCTATAACTAAAGGTTTATATCTCTTAGGAGTAGAGGATAAATTAATCGCTAACACTGTATACTGCATCAGCCCACCTGAAGCCAAGAAGAAAGAAAAGATTGGCACAGTAGTAGAAATAAACATAGAAAAGGTTTTTAATCTCAAGCCTGATTTAGTCCTGGCAACGTCTTTAACAAATCCAAAGGCAAAAGAAAAGTTGAAAGATTTGGGGATAAAAGTGATTACTTTTCCTTCAGCAAATAGTTTCCGTGAGATTTGCGAGCAGTTTTTAGAATTAGGCAAGATTGTGAGCAAAGAAAAAGAAGCAGAGGAAATTGTTTACCGAGCAAAAAAGGCTGTATCCTCCGTTAAACAAAAGGTTAAGGAATTGCCAAAGCCTAAGGTGCTCATTCAGGTAGGGGCTAAACCTTTATGGGTAGCGCCCAAAGATTCCTTTGTCAATGATTTTATTGAAATTGCTGGGGGTATAAATGTTGGCCCTTCTGGGGGAAATGGTCTTTATAGCCGTGAAGAGGCGCTTAAACAAAATCCACATATAATCATTATTACTACTATGGGTATTGTTGGTAAAGAAGAGGAGAAGATCTGGAAGAAATATAAGAGTATAAGTGCAGTTAAAAATAATAGAATTTATATCATTGATTCTAATAAGATCTGTAGCCCTACTCCTTTAAGTTTTGTTGAGACCTTGGAAAAAATGGTTAATATTTTACATCCACACATATGAGAAATAAATTAATCTATTGGCTAATTTGGATATCAGTTTTGGGAGGGATTCTTTTAGGGATAAGTGCCCTTTCTCTGTGTATTGGTTCAGCCGGTATACCTTTTAAAAGAATTTTTTCTTTAATCCTCGAAGGTAGGGGTAGCACAGAATATAGCATCCTCTTTGATATCCGTCTTCCCCGAATCATTCTAGGTTTAGCTATTGGCGGAGCTTTAAGTTTAGCCGGGGTAATTCTTCAAGGAATGTTTCGTAATCCCCTGGTTGAGCCATACACTTTAGGTATTTCAGGAGGAGCAGCCTTAGGTGTATGTTTGAATATTATTTTAAGATTATACAGAACGAGTATTTTAACTTTGCCTCTTTGCGGTTTTTGGGGAGCGATTTTAGTTATATTGCTTGTTTATTCTTTGAGTATAAGAAAAGGTATTTTAAAGATACAGGGGCTTCTTCTTACTGGGGTAATGATAAGTTTTATCTCTTCATCCTTAATCATGCTCATTATGGCTGTATCTCGAACGGAAGACCTCCATGGCATCGTCTTCTGGATTATGGGCTCTTTAGAAGAGCCAAATTGGCTTCTTATAAAATTAGCCCTTCTGGTAGCCATTCTGGGATTACTTATCTCTTATCTTTTTTGTTTTGACCTTAATGCTTTCTCCCTGGGGGAGGAGGAGGCACTGCATTTAGGTATAAATATAGAAAGGACCAAGCGGCTGCTTTTTATAATTGCCTCTTTACTCACTGGCTGTAGTGTGTCTGTAGTTGGTATAATTGGATTTGTAGGGTTGGTTGTTCCTCATTTTGTGCGTATGTTTGTAGGAGCAGACCATCGGATACTTTTAATTGCCTCTTTTTTGACTGGGGGAGCATTTCTTATTCTTTGTGATACCTTAGCCAGAACGATTATTTCTCCCTTAGAGTTACCCGTGGGTGTAATCACAGGCATTTTAGGAGGAAGCCTTTTTGTCTACGCCATGACAAAAAGGCAGGTCCTTTTGGGAGGAAGATAGTGCTTGAAAAAATAAGAGACTTAACCTGTGGGTATGATTCGGGATTTCTCCTTCAGGATATAAATTTTGAAGTAAAACACAAGGAACTTATTGGGATAATTGGCCCTAATGGCTCAGGGAAAACAACCTTGCTCCGGGCAATAACCCGTCTGCTCAGACCTAAAAAGGGAGAAATTATCTTTGAGGGGAAAGATATATGGCAGATCCCCCTTAAGGATTTGTCCAGGAAGATAGCCGTAGTCACCCAGAATCCACCAACAAACTCTATGAGTGTAGAAGAGTTTGTCCTTTTAGGCAGAATCCCTCATTACAGAAGGCTCCAATTTTTAGAGACCAAGGAAGACCTTGAGATTTCAAGAAGATGCATGGCTTTAACCGATACCCTCAGGCTTAAAGATAAATCGATAAATCAGATAAGTGGTGGAGAAAGGCAGCTCGTCTCCGTTGCCCGAGCATTATCTCAACAGCCAGAACTGCTCCTTCTGGATGAGCCCACAGCCCATCTGGATATAACCCATCAGATAAGAATCTTAGACCTCATAAGGAGATTGAATAAGGAGTTCGGACTTACTGTGATTGTAGTTTTGCATGATCTTAATTTAGCCAGTGAATATTGCGACAGATTGATTCTCCTCAATAATGGCTTTATACATAAGGTGGGTTCGCCCAAAGAGGTATTGACTTATCAGATTATTGAAGAGGTTTATAAAACAGTTGTGGTAGTGGGAGATAATCCCATTTCCTCTAAACCTTACATATTTTTAGTTTCTGAAGAAGATAAAGGCAGGAGTAAAAGACTATGAGAAGAAAAGGTTTTATTCAGATTTATACTGGAAATGGTAAAGGTAAAACAACCGCCGCAGTTGGTCTTGCTGTAAGGGCAAGAGGGCATGATCTCAAGGTCTGCTATGTCTATTTTCATAAAGACCCTGAAAAATGGGAATACGGGGAGCACAGGGTTTTAGAGAAAATCGGCGTAGACATCTTCGGATTCGCTAAAAAACATCCACATTTTCACAAAGAAATAGATCCGGCTGATATTCGAAAAGAATGTCTTGAGGGCATAGAGTTTATTAAGAAAATCTATCAAGAGAAGAAATACAATATCCTTATATTGGATGAGATAATCATTTCTTTGCGTGATGGATTTTTGAAAGAGGAAGATGTCTTAGGAATATTGGATTCCAAGCCAGAAGACTTAGAATTGATATTAACAGGCCGTGGCGCCTCGGAAAAGATAATAGAGAAGGCAGACTTAGTTAGTGAAATAAAAAAGATAAAACATCCCTTTGATAAAGGTGTGCGGAGAAGAAAGGGAATTGAATATTAACAAATGCAAAAAATAATTTTCATCACTGGTGGTGCAAGAAGTGGAAAGAGTACCTTTGCCCTTAAAGAGGCATCAAAGATTTCGGGCAAGAAGGCATTTATTGCGACAGCAGTAGGGGCGTATGGCGATACGCCCCTACAAGATGGGGAGATGAAAGAGAGAATCGAGAATCACAAAAGCCACAGAGGAAAAGATTGGGATATTTATGAAGAACCATTGAAGATTGCAGATATTATTAAAAAAATCGTGGGAGAATACAGCATAATAATCATTGATTGCCTTACATTGTGGCTATCAAATTTAATGCACAGCAATTTGAACATCGAGAAAGAGATTGAGGATCTGATCGGAGCATTAATCGATTTGTCACTTGTCACCAGTCACTTGTCGCAGATGTATATCGTCTCTAATGAGGTAGGCATGGGAATTGTTCCCGACAATAAACTTGCAAGAAGGTTCAGGGATATGGCAGGACTTTTAAATCAAAAAATCGCAGAGGTAGCGAATGAGTTTTATATGGTAGTTGCAGGAATACCAATCAGGGTTAAATAGATGATGTTTGACAAGGAGAAACACTGTCGCAAAACAATCAGGCTGAAAGGATGGGATTATTCAAGCATAGGAGCATATTTTGTGACAATATGTACATATAACAGGGAATGTTTATTCGGGGATATTTCAGTTGTACGATGCAGTTGAATGAATACGGACAAATTGCAATGGAATGTTGGAAATGGTTATCTTGTCAATATACATGTGTAGAGATTGATGAATGGGTTGTAATGCCTAAAATCATCTGCATGGAATTGTAATTAAAAATGGCGATTGTAGGGGCGGTTCGCGAACCGCCCCTACAGATGTAATCAAACATAAGCCATTAGGTAAATTAATCGGGGCATTTAAAACCGTGTCTACCAAACAAATAAACATAATCCGCAACACCTCGGGCGTTCCTGTATGGCAACGCAACTATTATGAACATATCATCCGCAACGAGGACGAATTGAACCGTATCAGACAATACATTATAGAAAACCCCTTCAGATGGGAAGATGACCCTGAAAATCCTAAAAATATTAACCAGATAAAAACAAGAGGTGAAATATGAATGAGATTCGAAACGTTTTAAACAATATACGTTCTGTTGATGAGACACTCTACGAGATGGCGCAGAAACGTCTCAACAATCTCACAAAACCACAGGGGAGTCTTGGAAGAATGGAGGAGTTTGCGAGAAGGCTTGTGGCAATTACAGAGAATCTAATGCCTATACTCGATAAAAAAGTTATTTTCACATTTGCAGGAGACCACGGTGTTGCAGATGAAGGTGTTTCTGCATTTCCTAAAGTAGTTACAAGACAGATGGTCTTTAATTTCATTAGCGGAGGAGCCGGGATAAACGTACTTGCACGCCATGCAGGCGCCGAGGTTGTCGTTGTTGATATAGGGGTTGATTATGACTGGGGACTGTCCCCTTACAGTCCCCTTACAGCTTTTATTTCAAAAAAGGTCATCACGGGAACAAAGAATATTAGAAGAGGACCTGCCATGACAAGGCAGGAGGCCGAAAGATGCATCGAGGTCGGGATTGAGCTTGCAGTAGAGTACGCACATAAAGGCTATAAAATATTTGGGACAGGAGATATGGGTATTGCAAACACAACCCCATCGTCTGCAATAGCAGCAGTTCTGACTGAAAAATCTGTAGTAGAAGTAACAGGGAGAGGAACAGGTATAGGCGATGTTGCATTAAGAAACAAGATTAAAGTGATTGAGGATGCAATCTCCATAAATAAACCTGACCCTTCAGATCCTATTGATGTTCTTTCAAAAGTTGGAGGTGCTGAGATTGGAGGTATTGCTGGATTGATTATAGGTGCAGCAGCACAGAGAATTCCTGTTGTTGTGGATGGTTTTATATCCACTGCAGGTGCCCTGATAGCTTACTGTCTTGAGCCAAAGATAAAAGATTACATGTTCGCAGCACATAACTCTGCTGAGATAGGCCATAGGTTAATGCTTGATAAAATTGGATTAAGACCTATCCTTGACCTTGATTTGAGACTGGGCGAAGGCACAGGGGCTGCCCTTGCAATGCTTATTATAGAGG
>JBFMDQ010000007.1:0-2202 GCA_040753955.1 Nitrospirota bacterium
GTTTTATCTCAGCACAATGCCTGCATAACCAACAACACGTTCGTAATCTCCACTTATATCTGCAGATGTGGAATATTTTACAAGTCTTGCAGAATGGGCACCGAGTGCCTTTGCAGCAAATAGCATCATTGTGGTAGGGAGATAACCACACATGGATATCTTTTCCTTCATCACTATCTCATACAGGCCCTCAGGGTCAAGGGATAGTATCTTATCTATTGCCTTTCCGTCTTTCTGCCTTGCAACATCGTCAGGCACATAATGGCTCATATCCGAGCTTGCCACAACAACGACAGAATAGCCTGTATCCTTCACTGCTTTTGCTACGCCCTCCCCGAGCATTCTGCATTCTTCGATAGAGGCTGAAAGAATAACGATGGGTACAATCTTTGTTTCCTTTGAGAAATACGCAATAAAGGGAAGCTGAACCTCCAGTGAATGTTCAAACATATGTGCCTGGGCGTCTTTAGTCACAATGGGTACGTTTAGAGCAATGCCGGAGGAGATTTTTTCATCTATCTGGAAAACCCCTGTTGGTATCTCCCATTCACCTGATTCCATCAAGGACATCTGTGCACCAAGGCCTGTATGATTTGGCCCTATCAGTACAAATGTCTCTGGAAAATCTATAATAGAATAAACAGCCCCTGCAACAGGGCCTGAGTATACTAAACCTGCATGGGGAGAAACTATACCAATTACCTTTTCCTTCTTTGCGCTTCTGTCTACATATTTCTCAACCTGTTGAGTTAACTTAGATGCAGTAACATGATAAAATTGGCCTGCAACAGCCGGAGACCTTCTCGGTACGAGTCGATTCCGACTCAAAATGCCTCCTCTATATCCTTATATTCTCTGTCAGTCCGGTTCAGAAACTTTGTGCAGTTCGAAATAAACGTAAGCTTAACTATACCAGTTGGACCGTTTCTCTGCTTTGCTATAATGACCTCCGCCTGTCCTTTATTTGCTGGGTTATCCTTGTTGTAAATCTCATCCCTGTAAAGAAAAAGTATAACATCGGCATCCTGCTCGATCGCACCTGATTCTCTAAGATCTGCTAAAATAGGCTTCGGAGGCCTACGCTGCTCTACACTTCTGTTAAGCTGGCTAACTGCGATAACGGGTACATTTAGTTCCTTCGCCAGGGCCTTGAGAGAACGAGATATCTCGGATATCTCCTGTTCCCGCCTTTCGAAACTTCCCTTTCCCCTCATCAACTGAAGATAGTCCACTATCACGAGGCCGAGTCCATGCTCCATTTTTAACCTTCTTGCCTTTGCCCGTAGCTCAAGAACGGTAATGCCTGATGAATCATCTATAAAGATCGGTGCCCCTGTAAGGTTACTTGCTGCACTTGTTAATTTATGCCAGTCCTCTTTTTTTATAAACCCTTTTCTGATACTGCTTGAGTTCACCATCGCCTCGGAACAGAGCATCCTGAATGCAAGTTGTTCTTTTGCCATCTCAAGACTGAATATGGCAACAGGCTCTCTCAATTCAACCCCAACATGCTGGGCAATATTAAGGGCAAATGCCGTCTTGCCCATCGAAGGCCTTCCACCAACGACTATAAGCTCCCCCCTCTGGAAACCCGTTGTCAGTTCGTCAAGGTCTCTGAAGCTTGAAGGGATACCTGTTATTGTCTCTTTCTTATCATAGAGATGTTCGATCATCTCGAAACTGCCCTTGATGACCTCCTTTAAGGTAACAAAGGATGTCTTAACTCTCTTGTCCGAGATATCAAAGACGGACTTCTCCGCATAGTCCACAAGCTCTTCGGCCTCAAGACTGTCTTCGTATACCTTGCTGGCAATCTCTGTTGCTGACCTCAGAAGAGTCCTCAGAAGGCCTTTCTCTCTGACTATCTTTGAATGATATTTTATATTTGCTGCGGTTGGAACCATATTCACCAAAGAGGATAGATAAGAGACCCCCCCGACAGCATCTAATCCATCACGCCTTTTCAGATAATCTGTCAGGGTTATAAGGTCTATGGGTTCATTCTTATCAAAAAGTTCTATCATCGCATTAAATATCTTCCTGTGGGATTGTTTATAGAAATCCTCAGGGTCGATGACCTCCAGCGCTTTGGGTAATGCCTCGTTATCAATAAGTATAGCGCCTAAGATAGATTGTTCTGCCTCTATGTTCTGGGGAGGTAGTCTATCTAACTGCGAGTCTATTTCCTTCATTCCTGAATAA